>JAKUPP010000024.1 GCA_022450705.1 Alphaproteobacteria bacterium
TCAATTAAAATATTCTTTTTTTTAAGGTCAATATTATTTGTCTTAATTGAAATTAATTCAGAAACTCTAATGCCTGTAGAATATAAAAGTTCAATGATTAAATTAGATCTAATATCTATATAATTATTTGTTTTTTTTGATACAAACTTAAGTATTTTCTCTATTTGATTAAAAGTTAATGTAATTGATAAAGTATCTTCAGACTTTGGTATATCAATTTTTTCCATGGGATTGTTATTAATAATTCTTTCTGAAATTAAAAATTTATAAAATCTTTTTAATGCAAAAATTTTTCTCGATTTTGTTTTATTTTTTAGATTTTTTAATTTTAAACTTTCTAGGAAATCTATTATATCTTTCTTAATAATTGATTTAATTGATTTTTTCTTTTTTTTAATAAAATTATCAAATTGATTAATATCATATTTATAAGAAATAATTGTATTTTTATGAACTCCGTCTTCAGAATTTAGTGTTTGTATAAAATGGTTTATTTCCTCTGACATTTTAATTTTTCTCAATTAATGTTTCAAATGCTAAATCAAAAGCTTTTTCTTCTAGACCTATTTGATTTAGTGAGGTAATTGCAATTTGCAAGAAAAAAGGGTGTAATTGATTAAAATTCTTACCATTTAGCGACATAAGAATTAACAAAATTGTTTCTCCAACTTTTTTATTATTTGACGAATATTTTAATAAAGATATTAGCGAAGTATCTGGCATCTGTTTTGACTCTGTTTCTTGATTATTTAATTTAATCAGCCAAAATTCTGGGTTGATTTCGACACCCAAAATTTCAAGAACGTAAAATCCAAGTGTGTTAAATTCAAAGTTTTCATTTTGTGACTGAAGTTTATTAATTGACTTAAGTATTTCATTTTGAGAAATGTTGTCATATTCTTTTTCTTTATTCTTAAATTTATAAAATTCTATAATTGGCCATATTTCAATGAAATAATTAAATAATTCCGCATCTTTATCTTTTTCTTTTTTTAATATTTCATACCAATTCATAGCTTCCTCTATTTTATTTGAAACTAATAATGATTTAGTAGCATGATTAGCAAACCAGGATAAATTTTTTGACGGTTTTATTTCTAATAAAGAGTTTAAATTTAATTTTGAAATTAATTTGTAATTACCATTTATTAATCCAAGTTCTAAAGATTTTTTTAAAATTCTTGCTTTTTTTTCTTTATTATCTTCGGCAATTGCCATTTGAAATAAAATTGCTTGAGTTTCAGAACCAAGCAAAATATTGTCATCTAAAGAAATTTTCTTGTCTTTTTCTTTTACATCATAACTATTATAAATTTCTTCAATAGTTTCAGTTGGTAGATTTAAAAGTTTCTTAGATTTCTCCATTGCTTCAATTCTAAGTTTTATAGGTGCGTTTGGCATTCGGTAAATCATTGTTAAAACTAACGGATCTTCTTTTAAAATATAGCTTTCTTTAATACTTATATTTGCTATTCGAGTCATTGCTAGATTGAGTAGATTTAAATCATCTAAGCTTTCATCGCTAATTTCTTCCTTATAAACAAGACTATCAATAATTATTAAGAAGTTTTCATCATTAAAACCTTTTTCTTCCTTTAATAAACTTAAAGCTAAATTAGCTTTATTAGTTTCGCCATTAAGTATTTGGCAAAATATTTCCACTTTTCTCCAAAACAGATTCTTTTTATATTTTGTCCTATTTATCTCAACATCAGAGCAAACTAAATCAAAATTATTTAAAGATAAATTAATTTCAGCTTTTTTAACTAAAATTTCTTCATTATCTATATTAGGTATTAAATCTATCAATGATTTTGCATTCTCAAAATCACCAAGCTCAATTAACTTATTTATTCTTATTAGTAGAAAGTCAGCGCTATCATTATCGGATTCTGGAACATCGGCGTTTGATAAAAGTATTTTCTTAAATAATTCTATCGCTAAATCAGACTGTTTGTTAATTGGTATATTTTTTAAATAATCCTGGATTATGTTTCTTTTTGAACCTGTCCACATATCATAACTAAGCCCTCCTTCATCTTTAGTCATTGTGCCAATTGTATTAGCGTCAATTTCTTTTAATTCAATTGCTTTGAAATCGTTATTATTATCAATTACTTCTTTTTCTTTCTCTTCTTCATCAATTTCTTCAATTTCATTAACTTCTATGTTGCGCTTCCATCCCCCAGGGCTCATCTCAGTGTCCCCTAATCCAGCATACAAATTAGTGGTTACAAAGAGAAAAAAAGAAAATAAAAGGAAATTTTGAATAATTTTCATTTATATTAATTTTTTAAAATAAGTAGATTATTTTTTATATTGTTCAATTTCTATATTTTTTTCAATTATTGTCTTAGGCACTGGCACAAACCACTCTAAAAAAAAGAAAAAAATAATAAGAATTAAAACGATTAATATAAGAAAAATATTCAATTTTCTTTCAAAAAAGTTTTTTTTACGGCTTCTAAACATTATATATAATTTATTTAAGTATTACCTTAAAGTAAACGTTAACGAAAAAAAAACAATTTTTGATTAAATTATTATGAAAAAAAAGATAGTTTTAATAGGGATGATGGGCAGTGGCAAAACTACTGTTGGGAAAATTTTATCTAAAATTTTAAAACTTAATTTTATTGATACAGACATTCAAATAGAAAAAAAGTGTGGAATTAAAATAAAAAAAATTTTTGAAAAATATGGAGAGCATTATTTTAGACGCAAAGAAGAGAAAATTATATTAGATATATTATTAAATAAAAAAAAAACTGATGTTATTGCTTTAGGAGGAGGGGCATTTTTAAATAAAAAATTACGAAAAATAATTCTTAAAGAAACTATATCTGTTTGGTTAGATGCAAGTACTGATTTAATTTATAAAAGATGTAAAAAATCTAATGAAAGACCTTTACTTAATGAAAAGAACAATAATAAGAATTTAAGAAAAATTATTAAAGACTTATCAAAAGAAAGAAAACCTATATATTCAAAAGCTAAATTTGTAGTAAAAACAAATGAAAAACCTTTAAAGGTGTGTGATAAAATACTAAATTGTATTAAAAATCTTGTTTAAAATAATATAAATTTAAGAAAGTATATTAAATTGAAAAAAAATTACTCTATAAAAGTATCTTTAAAAAATAACCCTTATGAGGTACTTGTTGGTAAGAATGTTCTAAGAAAATATAAGAATAAAATATTTTCTACTATTAAAGATGCTAAAAAAATATTTATTATAACTGATACTACAATAAAAAAATTACATTTAAAAAAGATTCAACAAATAATTCCTAAAAAATTCTTTATTAAAACTCTAACAATAAGTCCTGGTGAAAAAATGAAAGATATTAAAACTATCAATAAAATATCTGATTTTTTGTTAAAAAATAAAATTTCTAGAAATGATGCTATATTTGCTCTTGGTGGTGGAGTTATAGGGGACATATCTGGGTTTCTAGCAAGTATAACTTTAAGAGGAATAAATCTAATTCAATTTCCTACTACGCTACTTGCTCAAGTAGATAGTTCTATTGGTGGAAAAACAGGAGTAAATAGTTCATATGGTAAAAATCTAATTGGATCATTCTATCAGCCTAAATTAGTAGTATGCGACACAATTTTTTTAACAACATTACCGCGTAGAGAATTAATAGCGGGTTATGCTGAAATCATTAAGTATGGTATTATATACGATAAAAATTTCTTTATATGGTTAAATAAAAATACAAAGAAATTATTAAACAATAGTGCACTTGAAACAATTAAAGCAATAAAGAGAAGCGTGGAAATAAAAAAAGAATTTATTTTAAAAGATGAAAAAGATGTAAAAAATTTTAGGGCACTTCTAAATTTTGGTCATACCTTTGCACATTCATTAGAAAATTGTGCAAAATATTCAAAAAATTTATTACATGGCGAGGCAGTTTCAATTGGAATGTGTATGGCAAGTAAACTATCAAATAATTTAGGCTTTCTATCTTTAAATAATTATTTAAAAATAAAAAATACTTTATCTGATTTTAGTTTGCCAATTAATATAGAATTTTTAAAAAAAATTAGAATTCAGAAAAAACAAATTGTAAAAAATATGGTTTATGATAAGAAAAATCTAAGTGGTAAAATAAATTTTGTTTTATGCAAAGATATAGGAAAAGTTTTTGTTTATAATAAAGTTAAAAAAGATTCTATAAGAAAGTCTATCTCTTAAAATGGATTTATACACAATCTCTATTATATTATTTATATTTTTTTTAATTCTACTTTCTGGTTTTTTTTCAGGAACTGAAACTGCATTAACAGCTGTATCCAAACCAAAAATCCATCAGTTAGAGAAAAGAAATCCAAGAGCAAAAATTGTTAGTTTTTTAAAGTTACAAAAAGAAAAACTGATTGGCACCCTGTTACTTGGCAATAATCTCGTAAATACCTTAGCTACAGCTATTGCAACAAGTTTGATAATTAATTATTCAAATGACAATGAAAAAGCAGTTATATACTCAACTTGTATTATGACTGCATTAATTCTTATATTTGGAGAAGTGCTTCCTAAAACAATTGCCATTAACAAAGCTGAAAAATTTTCGCTTTTATTTGCTCCTACTATAAAAATATTGGTTAAAATCTTATCTCCATTTACATATTTAATACACTTTTTCACTCGTGGAATTTTAAAATTATTTAAATTTCAAATAACATCAGATATTGGAACTAGTGAAGATGAATTAAGAGGCGCTATAGACCTGCATGCAAAAAGTGAGGGATCAACTCAGGAAAAGGATATGCTTAAAGGAATACTTGATTTAGATGACCTTCAAGTTAATGAAATTATGACTCATAGAAAAAACCTTGAAGTAATTTATGATAACGATCCAGAAAGAAAAAATATAAAAAAAATTTTAAATAGTCAATTTACCAGGTTACCTTTATATAATAAAAACTCAGATAAAATTCTAGGTATTCTAAATGTCAAAGACGTTTTGAAAAACTTAAATAAGAAAAAAAAATCTGATCTAAAGTTAATAGCAAAAGATCCTTGGTTCATACCAGAAACAACTTCAGTTTTAGATCAATTGCAAGAATTTAAAAAAAGACAGAGGCATTTAGCATTTGTAGTAGATGAATACGGAACGTTAATGGGAATTATAACTTTAGAAGATATTATTGAAGAGATTGTAGGCGATATCGATGATGAACATGATATAAAAATAAAAGGTGCTAGAAAATCAAAAGATGGGAAATATACTATAAGTGGAAAAGTTACTATAAGAGATATGAATAGAGAGTTTGGATGGAGTTTACCAGATAATAACGCGTCAACCTTAGCAGGATTAATTTTTTATGAAATTAAGGCCATACCTGAGCCAGGAAAAATATTTAGCTTTTATGGTTTCAGATTTGAGATAATAAAAGCAAGAAAAAATCATATTGATCTTGTAAAAGTAACTCCTTTAAATTAATCAATTTTTTTTCTCTCTGGCACGCTCAATTTAAGCGAATAGGAATGAATATTATTAATTATTTCATCACCCAATATATTTATTAAATACTTTTGCCTATCAAGTTTAGATAATTTTGAAAATTTATAACTTTCTAAAGTTATTATAAAATGAGTTTCCTCACCTTTTATTATATTTTGTTTATGCTTTTTGTGTTTGCTTGAAGTATTTTCAATAGAAAAAAATGAATTAGGAAAATTTTCCCTAATTTTTTTCTCAATTAATAATTGAATTTTACCTTTGTTCATATCAAAAACTTGTCATTTACATAGTTTGTTGTACATAATACTAATTATGAAGAAAAAAATTTTATTTGAAAAAGAAAAATTTACTTTAAAAAGAAAGTGTAGTAAAAAAGGCTGCTTAAAAGCAGGTGTTTACAAAGCGCCAAAATCGGAAAATGAAATTAAAAATTATATATGGTTTTGTGAAGAACATATAAGTTCATACAAAAAAAAATGGAATTATTGTAAAAATATGACTCAAAAAGAAATCGAAAAGCATATTGAATTAGATACTATTGGATGGAGACCAACTTGGAATTTTTCAACAAAATTAAAATTCAAAAATTTTGAAAAAATATTTCCAGATTATTTTAATTTCTTTAAAAAAAAGAAACAAAGTAAAGTTATTAAAAAAAATTCATTATTAAATAATGCTCTAAAAATTTTAAATATAAATGGTAATGATATAAATATTGAATCAGTGGAAAATAAATATAAAAAGTTAGTAAAAAAATATCATCCTGACAAACATAATGGTGATAAAAAATATGAAGAAAAATTAAAAAAAATAAATAAGGCTTTTGAAGAGGTAAAAAAACAATTAACTATACAATAATTAAATTGATTTATTATGGATAATAATTTACCAGAATCTTTTTCTTATATTCCGGATATACAAATATCTTCAAAGCAAGTATTTGGAACAAAAACAGATATAAGAATTCCTGCTTTCAGTAAAAAAACACCTTTAGTTCCAAAAATAGATAAAGATTATTTCTTTGATAACGATACAACTATTTCAGTTTTAACTGGCTTTTCTCAGAATAAAAAAGTTTTAATACAGGGATATCACGGTACTGGTAAAACAACGCATATTGAGCAAATTGCAGCTAGGTTAAATTGGCCTTGTATAAGAATTAATTTAGATAGTCATATAACTCGAGGAGATTTAGTTGGAAAAGATGTTATATCAATAAAAAAAGGTAAACAAATTACTGAATATAAAGATGGGATGCTTCCTTGGGCTATAAAAAGACCTGCAGCGCTTGTATTTGATGAATATGATGCAGGAAAACCAGAAGTTATGTTTGTAATTCAAAGAATATTAGAGTCTGACAGCAAATTTACATTATTAGATAATAATGAAATTATAGATCCACACCCTGCTTTTAGATTGTTTGCTACTTCTAATACAATTGGGCACTCAGATAATCTTGGAATATACCATGGAACTAACCAAATGAATCAGGGGCAAATGGATAGATGGAATATTGTTTCAGTTTTAAATTATCTATCTCCTGAAATTGAAACCAAAATTGTTTTAAATAAAACAAAAATATCTGGAAATAAAGACGCTACTAACAAAGTAAAATCAATGATTGTTTTAGCTGGATTGGTAAGAAAAGGTTTTATTCAAGGTGATTTAACAACTGTATTGTCCCCCAGAACAATAATTAATTGGGCTGAAAACTATAAAATTTTTAATGATTTAATTTTTTCATTTAAAATATCATTTCTAAATAAATGTGACGAAATAGAAAAACCTATAGTTGCCGAATACTTTCAAAGAGTTTTTAATATAGATTTACCTGAAAGTGAATTAAATAACTTAAAAAAGAATTAGTTTTAAATAAAAATTAATTTAAAAAAGAATGTCAAATATAAATAGATCTATTAGTGCAGCTATAAAATCAATTTCGGAAAAAGAAAATTTAATTTTTTCATTTAATAATAAAATTATCAAAATTGAAGGCAATAAAGTCTATCTGCCAGATAGCAATTTATTAAAAAAAAAAAATGATGTAAAAAATTATAGAGGTATTGCAGATTTTTTAGCCTTAAAATTAAAATATCATAGTGCAAATACATATAAAATATTTAAGCCAAAAGATATTGTTAATGGTGAGATTTTCGATGCTTTAGAAGAAACAAGGATAATAACTCTAGGATCAATTTACATGAAGGGAATTGCGTCAAATTTAAGATCAAGAGTAGAATATTTTTGTAAAAAAAATCAATTTAATAAAATAAAAAAAAGAAATAATTCACAAATAACTCAAGTGATTAAATTGCTCTCAATTGAATGCTTCTTAAAAGAAGAACTTCCAAAAAATACCTCGTCGTTCATGAAATTGTGGAAACCAATTATAATGCCTTTAATTATAGAAAGTTTAATAGAAATAAAAAAAGAACTTCGTAATCAAGAAAATTTCTCTAAAAAATCTTTGGAACTAATAAAAAAAATAAGAAAGTTTTGTAAAAAAAAAGAAAATTTTGAAAAACAAAAAAGAAATATAAAAAAAGAAAAAAAAATAAATAGTAAGGAAAATAAGGAAAAAAAAATAGAAGAAACAAATAATAGTTTTTTCTTTGAAAAAGAATTTGATGAAAAAAAAAAGTATTTAAATGAAAAAATAGAAGAAAAAAAAGATAAAAAAAAACTTTTTAAAAAGAATGAATCTTTAAATAATGCTATTTCTAAAATAAATGAAGAATTAAAATATCAAATATATACTAACAAGTTTGATAAAATTCTTAAAGCTGACAAATGTTGTAAAAAAAATGAATTATTTCAATTACATAATCAATTATTAAAAGAGTCTAAAGATACGTTTCTAGCTGTAAAAAGATTAGCAAGAAAATTACAAAATAAATTATTAATAATTAATAAAAGTTTTTGGAGTTTTGATTTAGAAGAAGGAAAAATTAATAATTCAAAATTATCTAAAATAGTTGTTGATAGTAATTTTAAAAAAATTCATAAAAATTTTGAAGAAAAAAAAATCAAAAATACTGTTGTTACTCTCTTAATTGATAACTCAGGTTCTATGCGTGGTAAGCCAATTCAAACAGCAGCTATATGTTCAAAAATTATTAGTAAAACACTAGAAAATTGCTCTGTTAAGGTTGAAGTTTTAGGATTTACTACAAAGGAATGGAAAGGTGGTAAATCAAGAGATAAATGGATTGCAAATAATATGCCGCTTAAACCTGGTAGGCTTAATGATTTAATGCATATAATATATAAAACACCGGAGGATACTTTAAGAAAAATTGATCGAAATTTTGCTTTAATGCTAAAGGATGGTCTATTAAAAGAAAATATTGATGGTGAGTCTTTGCTTTGGGCGTTGAATAGAATATTAAAAAGAAATGAAGAAAGAAAAATTATAATGGTAATCTCCGATGGGGCGCCAGTAGATGACTCGACAATCTCTTCTAATTCAGCAAACTACTTAGAAAACCACTTAAAAAAAGTAATAAAATTCATAGAAAATAAAACAAATGTTGAAATAATAGCAATTGGGATTGGTCATAATGTCAATAAATATTACAAAAAGGCAGTTACAATTAACGACCCTGATCAGCTAGCTGGAACAATGGTAAAAAATTTCCTAGAATTATTTGATACTAAAAAATAAATTTTTTTTATTTTTTTTCTTTTAGAGTCTTTTTTTTATTATTTGGTGATTGAGCTATTTTTACCTTTATAGCTTTTTTGAACTTCAACGCTTTAATTGATAATTTGTTATTAGGTATTGATATAATATATTTATCAAATCCTCCGGCGCATTCTATAGATTTGATAGCTTTTGTTGATATTTTCAATCTTACCATTTGATTTAGAATATCTGAGTAAATACTCTTTTTTTGCAAATTAGGAGTAAAGCTTCTTTTAGTTTTATTATGTGCATGACTCACATTGTTGCCAAGAGAAATTTTTACACCTGTTAATTCACATTGTTTACTCATTTTTTTATAAAATAAAATAATTAAACTAACTTTTATTAGTTTTTATGTAATGATGCAAGATTTTTTTAGATGCCTCTGTGGGAGAAATTTTATTTTTAGATACTTTCTCCTGTAATTTTCCAAACTCCGTAACTAGTTTCTTATTGCCTTTAATTTTCTCAAATAAACTCTTTTGCAAATCATTCCACATCCATTTTTCTAATTGTTTTGATCTTTTCTCTTTTATCCAACCTTTTTTATTTCCTAAAGTTTTAAAAGATAAAATTATTTTCCATATTTCATTTATCCCTACTTTTTTTAAAGCTGAACATTTTGTTACTTTAGGATTAAATGAGTTTTTGTCCTTTTTTAATAAAGATAAAGCGTTTTTATAATCAGCAACTGTTTTTAAAACTTCATCTTTAAATTCATCTTCTTTATTAACAATTAATAAATCAGCAATTTCAACTATGCCCTTTTTTATACCTTGTAATTCATCTCCTGCTGATGGCTGAAGTAAAACTAAAAATATATCAACCATTTCAGCAACTTCTGTTTCAGATTGTCCAACACCAACAGTTTCTATAAGCACTATTTCATAACCGGCAGACTCAACTAAAATCATAGTTTCCCTAGTTCTTCTTGCTACCCCTCCTAATTCTCCTCCACTAGGAGATGGTCTAATATATGCATTTTTTTTAATTGATAATTCTTGCATCCTTGTTTTATCTCCTAAAATAGATCCTCCACTTCTTTTGGAAGATGGATCTACAGCCAAAACTGCTACTTTATAATTTTTATTAGTTAGAAATATTCCTAAGGTTTCAATGAAAGTGGACTTTCCTACTCCCGGAGCACCCGAAATACCAATCCTTAAAGATTTGCCTGATTTTTTATATAATTTTTTTATTAACTTTTCTGATTTACTTTTATCTTTTAATTTCTTTGACTCAATTAATGTAATTGCCTTTGAAAGCGCAAGTCTATCTGATAATAATATTTTTTTATATAAATTATCAATCATTCTAAAATTATTAAAAAATTAAATAAAATTTAAGCTGCAATTTTTTTCTTTTTTTCTATTAATTGAATTATATCATCTGCGGCTTTTGGAATATTTGTACCCGGTCCGTAAACTGCAGCTACACCCTTATCTTTTAAAAATTTATAATCATGAGGAGGAATAACGCCGCCACATACTACTAAAATATCTTTGTTGCCTTGCTTTTTTAAACTTTTTAAGAGCTCAGGAACTAATGTTTTATGACCTGCTGCCTGGCTTGATACTCCAATTACATGAACATCGCTTTCTAACGCTTGTTTGGCCGCTTCCTCTGGTGTTTGGAACAAAGGCCCTATATCAACATCAAATCCTATATCCGCAAAAGATGTTGCAATAATTTTTGCCCCTCTATCGTGGCCATCTTGACCTAATTTAACAACTAACATCCTTGGTCTTCTACCAAATTTTGATTCAAATTTTTTTATTTGCGACTTAATATTTTTCAAACCCTCTTTTCCTTCAAATGCTGAACTATAAACTCCTGATACACTTCTTATTATAGCTCTATGTCTAGTAAATACAGTTTCTAATGCATCAGAAATTTCTCCAACTGAAGCTCGGTTTCTCGCGGCATCAATTGCGTGCTTCAACAAATTAGTTTCATTTGAAGATTTTTTTGCAGCATTTGTTAAGGCTTCAAGTGAAGCTAAAACCTTTTTTGTATTTCTTTTTTTCCTTATTATAGATAATTTTTTAATTTGTTCTTTTCTTACTTTTGTATTATCAATATTTAAAATATCTACTTTTTCCTTGGTGTCCGGAGGATATTTGTTCACACCAACTACTATTTCATCTACATTATCTATTCTCGCTTGTTTAAGCGTTGCGGCTTCTTCAATTTTTAATTTTGGGTAACCTTTTTCAACTGCCCTTGTCATTCCGCCCATTTTATTAATTTCATTTATCATTTTTTCCTCTTCTTTAACTAAATCATTAGTTAATTTTTCTATAAAAAAACTTCCTCCAAATGGATCAATTGTATTAGTAATTCCTGTTTCTTCTGCCAAAATTAATTGTGTATTTCTTGCAATTCTTGCTGAAAATGGAGTGGGAAGTGCTAAAGCCTCATCAAATGAGTTTGTATGAAGAGATTGTGTGCCACCTAAGATTGATGCCATTGCTTCAATAGTCGTTCTTACAATATTATTATAAGGATCTTGTTCA
>JAKUPP010000025.1 GCA_022450705.1 Alphaproteobacteria bacterium
TTCTAATTCTTTTATTGAATTATTTTTAATTTCAAAAATGTAATTTTTTCCAGTTGTTGTTAATTCATCAAATTCTTTATTTCCAGAAACAAACCATGCATGTTCTGTTCCTAATTTTTTTAGTACCTCAGCTACTTTGGATAATATATTTACATCATAAACTCCCATTATTTGTTTTTTACATTCTACCGGCCTTAACAAAGGTCCTAAAATATTAAAAATTGTTCTTATACCAATTTTTTTTCGTATATCAGCAACATTTTTTAAAATTGGATGAAAATTAGGAGCAAATAAGAAACATAAATTAATTTTATTTAAACAATCAATTATTTTAGTTTTATCTAAGTTTATATTAATTCCTAGTTCGGATAAGACATCAGCAGACCCTGTTAATGAAGATACTGCTTTATTACCATGTTTTGCAACGCGAACACCGGTACTTGCTATAACTATTGCGCTAGTTGTTGAAATATTAAATGTTTTAGATCCGTCGCCTCCAGTACCGCATGTATCAAAAGAACTTTTAAAACCTTTAATTATATTTGCTTTTTTTTTAATACTTTTTATTGCGCCTAAAATTTCATCTACGCTTTCATTCTTTTTTGATAAAGATGTAAGAAATTCAATAATTTTTTTTTCTTCAATTTTTTGTAATAAGATTTGATCAAAAGCATTTTCTGATTCATTTACAGATAAATCAGTCTTATCTTTTATAGATTGTATATAATCATCAAAATTTTTCATTTATTTGTGTGATAATTGTAAAAAATTTTTTATTAAATCATGACCATGTTGTGATGCAATTGATTCAGGATGGAATTGTACTCCATAAATAGGTAATTTTTTGTGTTTTATTCCCATTATCATCCCATTCTTTTTTAATTCTGCTGTAATTTTGAAACAACCAGGTAGGCTTTTTCTCTCAATACTTAAAGAATGATATCTGGTTGCTTTAAAAGGATTAGAAAGGTTTTTAAAAATATCTGATTTATAATGATATATATTGCTAACTTTTCCATGCATTGGTTTATTTTTTACAATTTTCCCTCCAAACGCTTGTCCGATAGCCTGATGTCCCAAACAAACTCCTAATGTTGGGATATTAACTTTTGATATCTCTTTAATTAAATCTAAGCAAATTCCTGCCTCGTTTGGTGTGCAAGGACCAGGAGATAAAATAATACCTTTGTAATTTTTTTTTAATATTGTTTGAGGTGTTATTTTATCATTTCTATATACCTCAATTTTTGCACCTAATTCTAAAAAATAATGGTAAAGGTTATAAGTAAAACTATCGTAATTATCTATAAGTAAATACATAATTTTTTCTCTTAAAAATTTATAGCATCATCTGATGCGTTTAAAACAGCCTTAGCTTTATTTATAATTTCATTATATTCACTTAATTGATTACTATCAGCCACAATACCCCCACCACTTTGCACGTATAGAGTTTTATTTTTAATTAAACCAGTTCTTAGGGTTATACAAGTATCTAGGGAGCCGTCATGAGCAAAATATCCAACTCCTCCAGCATAAAAACTTCTCGAAACGTTCTCAACTTCATTAATTATTTCCATCGCACGAATTTTTGGTGCCCCAGTCACAGTTCCAGCAGGAAAACCAGCTGCAAGTACATCAAGTGGATGATATTTTTTGTTAAGTTTTCCAATAACATTAGAAACAATATGCATAACATGAGAATAATTTTCTATAATCATTTTTTCAGTAACTTTAACTGAATTTTTTATTGAAACTCTACCAACATCATTTCTACCAAGATCTAGTAACATTAAATGCTCAGCAATTTCTTTTGGATCAGATAAAAGATCCTTGGCTAATTTTTTATCTTCTAATTCATTTTTTCCTCTTTTTCGCGTACCAGCTATCGGTCTAATTGTTATATTATCGTCTTTAAGTCTTACTAAAATTTCTGGACTTGATCCTACTAATGAAAAACCTTGAAAATTTAAAATAAATAAAAAAGGAGAGGGGTTTAGTTTTCTTAACGATCTATAAAGTGAAAATGGTTTTTGAACAAATTTTTTTTTAAATCTTAATGATGGCACTACTTGTATTACATCTCCAGCATTAATATATTTTTTAATTTTTTGCACAGTTTTATAATATTGACTCTTCGAAACATCACACAAAACCTTTTCTTTTTTTGAAATTTTTTTGTTTAGGGCTTTAATTCTTAATGGTTTTCTTAAATTTTTTATTATATTGTTAATTTTTTTTTTCCCATTTTCATATAATTTATTAATTGTTTTTTGATTTTTTCTTTCTTTCGATTTTGTAATTGTATTAACAACACATATAGTATTTTTTAAATTATCAAATACAGCTACCAAAGAAGTTCTCATAAATAGTGCATAAGGTATGTTTAAAACATCCCTGTTTTCTTTTGGTAAGTTTTCATAAAATTTAATAAAGTCGTACCCCATATATCCAACATATGAGGAGACCATAGATGGAAGTTTTCCAAATGTGTAGGTTTTTAAAGAACTTATTTCTTTTTTTAAATTATTTAATGTATTTTTATTCAGTTCTGTACATTTTAGTACTTTATCAGATTCAATTCCTATAATTGAGTATCTACCTCTACTTGACCCACCTTCAACGGATTCTAGTAAAAAATTATCTTTATTTTCTTTTATTAATTTTAAGTATGCAGTAATAGGTGTTTCTAAATCTGCAGAGATCTCAGTCCATATACAAAATCTATTATATTTTAATGATTTAAATTTTTTTGAGAAATTTTTTATATTTGGTGTAATTTCCAATTTTAATACTGCATTCTATCAATAAATTCATTAATTACATTTTCGTTTACATTTAAAGGATATTTTTTTTCTAATATATTTGAAAATTTTTCAAAATTACCAATTCCATAAATTTGATTAACACTTTTTTTAATTTCATTAAACTTTTGTTCATCAAGTTTAATCTCGCTATCTGATAATACTTTTACTATATAAAACTTGTCCTTTGTCTTATCTTCATGAATTGTATTTTTTTTTGACTCAAAAATTTTATTTGTAAATTCCAGTGAGAAACCTTGATCAATCAAATTTTCTCTATTTACCTTTTTTGTTGTTCTACTATTCATTTTTAACGAGTCACTAATTTTTATAAAATCTTCACCTTCCTTGATTTTAAGTTTAAATTTTTCATTTATTTTTTTTGTTTTTTTATCAATTTCTATTTCTTTTAAATCCGCCCTTATTTTGTTGTAAGCTTCTTTATATTCCATAGGTTTTTCATCAATAATTTCATCAACTCTAACAATAAAAAAACCATCTTCAGTTTCTTCTATAAATAAATCTGAATCTATTTTTTTATTATATACTTCATTAAAAAAATTCTCTTTTTTTAGTTCATCGGGTAATTCTGAATCATAATAATATTTTTTTTCTATTAATTTTTTTTCATTTAATTCTAAATTAAATTTATTTGATATTTCTTCCAAACTAAATCCATCTGTTATATCTTTTTCAACTTCTAATAATACATTTTCCAATTCATCAAAAGATTTATTTAAAATAATATCTTCTTCAATTGTATCTTTAACTTCACTAAGATCTTTTGTTTCACTTTTAATAATTTTTGTAACTTTTAAAATATGCCATCCAACATCTGTTTTAATCACTTTTGTAAAGTTATTTTCATTTAATTTAAAAACCGGTTCAGCAAATTCATCAAAAAGTTGTTTTTTCTCCACCAAGCCTAAGGTAGTATAAGAAACATCATTTTCTTTTTGGCCTATTTCTTTAAAAGAATCTTCCTTTTTAAGTGATTTAAATATTTTTTCTCCGATTTCATTATTATTAAAAAAAAGTTGTTCCACTTTTCTTTTTTCTGGAATTAAAAAATCTTCTTTTTGATCATTGTAAACTGATAAAATTTCTTCATTACTTATTTCAATTCTTTTTTTTATTTTATTTAAATTTGGAAAAATATAAGTGAAAGATCTTCTTTCATCAAACAAATATTTATCTTTGTTTTTATCGTAATAACCCTTTATTAATTCTTCGTCAGAAATTTTTATAGATGACCTGTAGAAATTTTTATCAATACTAGCTATTTCAAATGATTTTTTTTCTTCCAGCTTGTTATATATTGCTTGCATTAAATTATCTGGATAATTTATATTTTCTTCAAAGTAAGTTGAGATCATTTGAACTATTATTTGACTTTCAAGGTATTCTAAATATCTTTCTTCAGAACCAAAGTTGCTAATTACAAAATTTTTGTAAATATTTTTATCAAAGGTATTATTTAATTTATTTTGAAATACTTCATTTTCAAAAATTTTTTTTCTTAGAATTTTTTCAGATATAGTTATACCCGATGACTTAGCTGCATTCAAAATTAAATATCTATTAGCAATATTTGAAACTGTTTCGCTTGCAACATTGGCAATTTCCAATCTATTTAATTTTTCGTTTCTTTTATTTAAGTAATTAATATTCGATTGAAATTCTGTTAAAAAAAAGTCACGAGAAATTTTATTTTTACCTACTTTTAGAATGTAATTTTTATTACCGCTAAAAATATCTCCAACTCCCCAGAAGGTAAAACTTATAAATATAAAAAAAAGGATGATTCCCATGAACCAGCCTTTTATATATTTCTTTATATATTGAAGCATTTCTTTAATATAAGATATTAAATAATATCAAACAAACAATGAATAAAGCTAAATTAATTGTTGCAAATTGGAAAATGAATTTTTTTTACAAACAAGCCTACAATTTTTGTAAAAAGATTATTTCAAAAAAGAAACAAATAAAAAATAATTTTATTATATGCCCTCCATCATCATTAATTTTTAGATTATCAAACAAATTTAGGCAAATTAATTTTGGAGCCCAAGACTGTTCAGCAGTTAATGAGTTTGGTGCTTATACTGGTGATATAAACTCCAAAATGCTAAAAGATATTAATTGTAAATATACGTTAATAGGTCATTCAGAAAGAAGGGAATTGTACAAAGAAGATGAATCTTTAATATCATTAAAAATTTTATCTGCCTTGAAATCTAATATTAAACCTATTTTATGTGTTGGCGAAAATTTAAATCAAAAAAGAAGGGGAGATACAAAAAAAATTCTTAAATATCAACTCAATAAAGTTCTATTAAAAAAGAAAGAATTTAAAAAAGTAATTATCGCCTACGAACCCGTTTGGGCAATTGGAACTGGTAAAACGCCATCTATTGAAGATATATCTAATACAATTTTGTATATAAAAAATGTATTAGCAAAAAAATCTTCTATTTATAAAAATGTTCTAGTTTTGTATGGCGGATCTGTAAATACGAATAATTCTAAGTTATTTTTGAATAATATAAATATTGATGGGCTGTTAGTAGGAGGAGCAAGTTTAATTTTCAATAGCTTCTTTTCAATGCTCAAACATAAATAATTAAATATATTTGATTTTTTTATAATAATTAATATATTCTAAAACTATTAAATGGAATCTATATTATTAACACTCCATATTATAGTAGCATTAAGCTTAGTCATAGCTGTCCTTCTTCAAAGAAGTGAAGGTGGTTTAGGGGGTCTTGGAGGCGGAATGTCTAATGTAATGTCCCCACAATCTGGTAATAATTTTTTTACAAAATTAACTCTTTATTTAGCAACTGGATTTATTGCAACTAGCTTGTCTTTAGCAATAGTATCTGGAAATTCAAATAAAGACTCTATTATTGAAACTGATATAATAAATAATATTAAGGAGAATGATGTACCAACAGTTCCATTGGCAGAATAATTTTTTATTTAATTTTTTAATTTTTTTGAAAGGGGCATTTTTGCCTCTTTTTTTATTTGTAAATGACTAAATATATTTTTATAACAGGTGGCGTTACATCTTCATTAGGAAAAGGTTTAGCATCAGCGTCACTTGCTTCACTTTTACAATCAAGAGGTTTGAAGGTCCATTTAAAAAAATTAGATCCATATCTTAATATTGATCCTGGAACAATGAGCCCTTATCAGCATGGCGAAGTGTTTGTAACTGATGATGGTGCAGAAACAGATTTGGATTTAGGTCATTATGAAAGATTTACAGGAGTTCCTACTAGGAAGAATGACAATATTACATCCGGTAAAATATTTTCAAATGTTTTAATGAAGGAAAGAAGAGGTGATTATTTAGGAGCTACAGTTCAAATAATTCCTCATGTTACAAATGAAATAAAGGAATTTGTTCTTGATAACACTAAGAATGATGATGTGGTTTTATGTGAAATCGGAGGAACTGTAGGGGATATAGAAGGACTTCCTTTTTTTGAAGCAATAAGACAACTAAGAAATGATTTGGGAAAAGAAAACACCTTATTTATTCATTTAACTCTTGTGCCTTATTTAGAAAGTTCTAGAGAGTTTAAAACTAAACCTACTCAGCACTCAGTTAAAGAAGTTTTAGGTCTTGGAATTCAACCAGATATCTTAATGTGTCGATGTGAAAGACCATTACCTGATGATTCTAAGAAAAAAATAGCGTTATTTTGTAATGTTAATAATAATTGCGTAATACCAGCGGAAGATGTTAGTAATATTTATGAAGTACCTCGTAATTTACATAAATATGGGTTAGATAAAGAGGTTTGTAATTTTTTTAAGTTAAAAACTAAAAAACCTGATTTAAGAAAGTGGGAAGTGATAGAAAAAAGAATTTCTAATCCAGAAGGAGAGGTTACCATAGGATTAGTAGGTAAATACAATACATTAGAAGACTCTTATAAATCCTTAGTTGAGGCTCTTATTCATGGTTCAATTTCAAATAATGTTAAATTAAATATTGAATGGTTAGATTCTGAAATTTTTGAGAAAAAAAAAAAGATCGACACACTAAATAAAATTAATGGTATTTTAATTCCAGGTGGTTTTGGAATAAGAGGAACCCAAGGTAAAATTAACGCTGCAAATTATGCAAGACTCAATAACGTTCCTTATTTTGGCATTTGTTTAGGAATGCAAATTGCAGTTATAGAAGCTGCTAGAAACTTACTTGGTTTAAAGAAAGCTGATTCAACGGAGTTTGCAAAAACAAAAGATCCAGTGATTGGAATTATGACTGAATGGATGAAAAAGAATAAAACAATAAAAAGAAGTGTAAATGGTGATATGGGCGGAACTATGCGTTTAGGAGCTTACGAATGTTTACTAAAAAAGAAATCAAAAATATTTGATATTTATAAAAAAAGTAAAATAAGCGAAAGACATAGACATAGATACGAGGTAAATCTTAATTACTTAAAAAAATTAGAAAAATGCGGTTTAAAGTTCTCAGGATTGTCGCCTGATGGTAGTTTACCAGAGATTCTTGAATTGGAAAATCACCCATGGTTTATTGGTGTGCAGTTTCATCCAGAATTAAAGTCTAAACCTTTTGATCCTCATCCTTTATTTGTATCTTTTATTGAAGCTGCAGTTAAAAGATCTAGATTAGTATAAAAAAAAGATGAAAAATTTTTCTGTTAAAATTGGAAAAAATAATCTCGGCAATAATTTGCCTTTAACACTTATATCAGGTCCTTGTGTTATTGAGAGTAGGCAACACGCCATTGATGTTGCAGGAAAAATTAATGATATTTGTTCTTTGCTTGGTATAAATTTTATATATAAATCATCATTTGATAAAGCCAATAGAACTAGTATAAAAAGTCCAAGAGGAGTAGGTCTTGATAAATCTTTAAGTATTTTTTCTGAAATAAAAAAGAAAATAAAATGTTCGGTAACAACCGATGTTCATGAACCAGACCAGTGTAATAAAGTTTCCAAAATTGTTGACTTGCTTCAAATCCCAGCTTTTTTATGTAGACAAACTGATTTACTGATCGCAGCTGCTAAAACAAAAAAACCAGTTAATGTTAAAAAAGGACAGTTTTTATCTCCATCAGAGATATCAAATGTAATAAATAAAATAAAAAATAATAATAAAATTCTATTAACCGAAAGAGGTTATAGTTTTGGATATAATAATTTAGTATCTGATATGAGATCACTTTCCATTATGAAAAAAACTGGACTTCCAGTAATATTTGACGCAACTCATTCTGTACAACAACCAGGAGGATTGTTAAAAAGCAGCGGAGGGGAACGTGAATTTGTTTCTGTCCTAGCGAAAGCAGCAGTATCAATTGGAATAGCAGGGATATTAATTGAGACTCATAGCAACCCAGATAAAGCTCCTAGCGATGGCCCTTGTATGCTGCCTTTAAAAGAACTCCAGACTTTATTAGAAAAATTAATAGAATTAGATTTCGTTACAAAAAATAATTAAAAAAAGTTTCTATGGCAAAAATAGAAAATATAAAAGGAAGAGAAATAATTGATAGTAGAGGATACCCTACTGTTGAAGCCGTAGTTTATTTAGATAATAAAACTTTTGCTATGGCCTCTGTTCCATCAGGAGCATCAACTGGAAAATTTGAAGCACATGAATTAAGAGATGGCGATAATAAAAGATTTTTAGGAAAAGGTGTTTTGAAGGCAGTGGAAAATATAAATAAAATAATATCAGTAGACTTAAAAGGGCAAGATGTTTCTGACCAAGAAAATATAGATAATCTATTAATTAAATTAGATGGTACAAAGAACAAAGAGCGCTTGGGCGCTAATGCAATTCTAGCTGTAAGCATTGCTGTTTATAAAGCGCAAAACATAAATCAAATATTCTCAGGATGCACCATGCCAGTTCCATTGGTTAATATTTTAAATGGAGGAGTGCATGCTGATAATGGTTTAGATATACAAGAGTTTATGATCGTGCCAACTAATGCTGATTCTTTTAAACATGCAGTTCAAATATCTTCTGAAATTTTTCACAATTTAAAAAAAATACTTTCTGATAATTCGTTATCAACAAACCTGGGAGATGAAGGAGGGTATGCTCCGCAATTAAAAAACCATGATGAGGCGCTTGTTTATTTGATGAAAGCTATAGAGAAATCAGGTTATAAACCAGGAAACGATGTATATATAGCTTTAGATGCTGCTTCGTCGGAGTTTTATAAAAATAAAAAGTATGAACTATCAGGAGAAAATAAAACAATTAATTCTGACGATTTAATTAAATACTATGAAAAAATAACTTCTTCTCATCCAATAATTTCTATCGAGGATCCTATAGCAGAAGACGATTTTGATGGTTGGAAAAACATTACAAAAAGCTTAGGCAATAAAATACAACTTGTAGGCGATGATCTGTTTGTAACTAATGTAGATAAATTATCAGAAGGTATAAAAAATAAAATAGCAAATTCAATATTAATTAAATTAAATCAAATAGGGACAGTTACTGAAACTATTAAAGCAATAAATTTAGCAAAACAAAATAATTATAGCGCTATAATTTCTCATAGATCAGGTGAAACTGAAGATAACTTTATAGCAGACTTAGCCTGTTTTTCTAATGCTGGACAAATAAAAACCGGTTCAATGGCAAGATCTGAAAGACTATCTAAATATAACCAATTAATAAGAAATGAAGAGCACAAAGATACTAAATATGCAGGAAGAAAAGTTTTTAGTTTTTTAAAATGAAAAATTATTTAATCGGTCTTTTTGTAATACTAATAATTATAATTTGTTATTTAATGACTTTTAGTAAAAGTTCTATATTTACTTTGTACCAACTAAAAAAAGAAGTAAATAAAAATAATGAAATCTTAGAAACGTTCAAAGGCCAAAGTAAAGAACTACAAGACAAAATTAAAAAACTTGAGTCTAATGATCTTGAATATTTAGATGAATTAGCAAGAGACAAGCACGATATGTCAAAACCTGATGAAATAATAATTTTTAATAATAAATAAGTGGTCTCTTTTATTAAGAATAAAATACTTAATTATCCAATTAAAAAAATCTATAGTACAGTCGCGGATGTTGAAAAATATCCTGATTTTCTACCGTGGTGTAATGAAATAACAATAAAAGAAAAAACAAAAAAATATATTATAACCGAAGTAAAAGTTGGCTTTAAAAATATAAATGAAACCTATTTTTGTAAAGTTCTACTATATCCACAAAAAAGAATTGCATTAGAATATATCAGTGGCCCATTTGAATATCTTGAAATTGATTGGAAATTTAAAAAAATTTCAAAAAAAAGGACTAATGTTAGTTTTTTTTGTAATTTTAAATTTAGATCAATTTTTTTAAGATTAAGTACGGGTTTTTTTTTAGAAAGTGCAATAGAAAAAATGGTAGATGCTTTTGAAAAAAAAATTAAATAATCGAACTTATTAAATCAATTGCTTTTTCTATAGATTCATATCTAATTTTTTGACGATCTCCTTTAAAATTAAATTCATTGATTATGATTCCTTTTTTACTTTTTAAACCAATATAAACTAAACCAACCCTCTTTTTTTTTGTTTGTCCAGTAGGGCCAGCAATTCCAGTAATAGATAATGCGACATTTAATTTATCTTTTTTCCAGACTCCGTTAACCATTTCTTTGGCAACCTCATAACTAACAGCACCGTATTTTTTTAATGTTTTACTTTTGACACCAATCATATTTTGTTTTGATAAATCAGAATAGGTAATATATCCACAAGAAAAGATTTTTGATGAATTGGGAAAAGATGTTATTAAAGAAGATAACATTCCACCTGTACAAGATTCAGCAAATGCTAATTTAATTTTTTTTTTTAAGCAAAGTTTAAAAACTTTTGCTGCTTTATTCTTAATCTTGATAGGGAACATATCTAAATAATAATATTAATTATGTAAATTGCCAATAAAGCATAACCAGCTGCGATTATATCATCAAAAATAATACCGAATGCATTTGGGTACTTTTTTTCAAAGTAATTTATTGGCATAGGTTTATAAATATCAAAAATTCTAAAAAAAACAAAACCCAAGATATAATTTTGTAATGTTAATGGTAGAAAAATTAAAACTATAGATTGTCCTATAAATTCATCAATTACTATTTCTTTTGGATCTGATTTTTTATTAGCATCATTTTCAATTGAGATATAAGCAATTAAAGAAACAAAAATAATGCATGATAATGTTATTTGAAAACCAAAATATTTTTGAGTTAACCATATAATTACAACTGTAAGAAAAGATGTTAATGTTCCTTGGAAAGGAGAGATATATCCTAAGCCAAAAAAAGTGGTGACTGATTTATATAATTTTTCTTTCAATTTTATATTATATATACAAAAGCCAAAGCTCCCCATCCTTCTTTGTTTCCTAAGGGCCCCATTTTTTCCGTAGTAGTTGCTTTTATATTAAACTGATTAATA
>JAKUPP010000026.1 GCA_022450705.1 Alphaproteobacteria bacterium
AAAACTTCTCAAATTACCAAGTTTATGATTGGAGATATTCTAACGAAGCTTTTTTTAACGCTATACAAACTGAAAAAAATGTAATGTTTTTGATTTTAAGTTTAATAATCTTAGTTGCCGCATTTAACATCATATCTAGTCTTATAATGCTTGTTAAAAATAAACAAATAGATATAGCAATTTTAAGAACAATGGGAGCTAGTCAAAATATAATTTTAAAAATATTTTTTTTAAACGGCGCTACCATAGGTTTTCTTGGAACTTTATTTGGTACAATTTTTGGAATTTTTTTTGTATCCAACATTAATAATCTAAGAAATATCCTAGAAAATTTTACAAATACAGACCTATTTTCTGCTGAGATATATTTTTTATCTAATTTACCAGCAAAAATAGATATTAATGAAGTTATTTATGTAGTTTTAACGAGTCTTTTTATATCATTTTGTGCAAGTTTTATTCCTGCATGGAAAGCTTCAAAAAATAACCCTATTGATTTAATTAGAAAAGAATAAAAAATGACAACAGTCTTAAAATTAAAAAATATAAGTAAAGAATTTATTGAACCAAGAAGAAATATAGTAGCTCTCAATAAAATAAATTTAGAATTATCTGATGGCCAGTGTATCGGATTATTAGGTCCTTCAGGTTCAGGTAAATCTACACTATTACAAATTGCAGGTCTTTTAGATACTCCAACAAATGGAGAAATTATTATAAATGGTGAAAAATGCAATACTTTGTCACAAGAAAAAAAAAATTTGATAAGAAAAAAATATATTGGATTTATATATCAAAACTTTTATTTACTTGATAGTTTTTCAGCATTGGAAAATATCATTATTCCTCAATTAATTAATGGTTCTACATACAAATCTGCAAAAAAAAAAGCATTAAATCTTTTATCAAATATAGGGTTATCTAAAAGAATTGATAATAAACCAAGAGAATTATCTGGAGGAGAAAAACAAAGAGTTGCAATTTTACGTGCAATTGCAAATACACCTAAAATAATTTTAGCAGATGAACCGACTGGAAATCTTGATAAAAAAAATAGTGAGAATGTAATCAAAATTATTAAAGATTTGGTTAGTCACTATAAAATTTCTTTTATTGTTGCCACTCATAACTTATCAATTGTAAAAAAATTTGATAAAATAATAAAATTATCTGAAGGAAAACTTATTTAATTGATGAAACCTTTTGTACATTTAAGACAATATTCAAATTATTCTTTGTTAGAAAGTTCTTTTAGAATTAACGACATAATTACTCTTTGTAAATTACATAAAATGCCAGCAATTGCATTAACAGATAAACAAAATTTATTTGGAGCATTTGAATTTTCTTTAGAAGCTCAAAAAAACGGTGTACAGCCAATTCTAGGAATTGATTTAGAATTAAAAAAAATAGATCATTTAGAATTACCGTCACATATTTTATTACTAATAAAAGATTACGAAGGATATAAAAACATAATCAGTTTAATGACTAAATTTTATAACACTAGCGAGGATAATTTAATAAATTTAGATGATCTTAAAAAATATAGTAGAGGATTAATATGTTTATCTGGAGGGATTAGTGGTCCTATAGGAAAATCAATACTTTCTAAAAATAAATTAGCAGCTGAGAAATTACTTAATGAATTTAAATCTATTTATAATGAAAATTTTTATATTGAATTAACTAGATCTGGAATTGAAGATGAAAATAAAACTGAAAACTTTTTTTTATCATCTGCAAAAAAATTTAATATTCCTGTTGTTGCTACAAATCACAACTATTTTTCTGATAGTAAAATGCATGAAGCAACGGATGCGTTACTTTGTATAAAAAATATTGAAAAATTATCTAATCCTAAAAGAAAATCAGTTTCAAAAGAGTTTTTTTTTAAATCTAGCTCTGAAATGGAGAAAATTTTTAAAGATATTCCTGAGTCTATTAGTAATTCTTTATTAATAGCAAAAAAATGTACTTTTATGCTACAACAAAAAAAACCATCATTACCAAAATTTTTTAATTCATCAATTGATGAGTATAAAGAACTTTATAAATTATCTCATGATGGCTTAAATAATAAAATTTTAAATATAAAAAAAAACACAGACACTTCTTTAAATAAGAAAAAATATGAGGAAAGATTAAGTTATGAAATAAATATAATAAAAAAAACAGGTTATTCAGGTTATTTCTTAATTGTTGCGGATTTTATATCTTGGGCAAAGAAAAATGGAATACCAGTTGGTCCTGGAAGAGGTTCTGGAGCTGGATCACTAGTTGCTTGGGCATTAGGAATTACAAATCTTGATCCTATTAAATATGATTTACTTTTTGAAAGATTCTTAAATCCAGATAGAGTAACGTTACCTGATTTTGATATCGATTTTTGTCAGGAAAGAAGAGATGATGTTTTAAAGTATGTAGTAAAAAAATATGGTAAAAAAAAGGTATCTCAAATAATAACATTTGGTACTTTGCAATCTAGAAATGTCGTGAGAGATGTTGGTAGAGTTCTTCAACTACCTTATAATCAAGTAGATAGTATTGCAAAAATGATACCATACAATCCTGCAAATCCCATATCTTTAAATGATGCAATAAATAATGAAAAGAAACTTAAAGAGTTACAGGAAAGCGATGACTCTATTTCTAAACTTCTAAATATAAGCCTTAAACTGGAAGGATTATACCGACATGCCTCAACGCACGCTGCGGGAATTGTAATTGGAGATGAAGATTTAGATGAAAAAATACCATTCTACATAGATGATGAAAAAACTGGATTACCAGTAACACAATTTTCTATGAAATATATAGAAGACGCTGGCTTAATAAAATTTGATTTCCTTGGCTTAAAAACATTAACAATTATTAACAAAACATGCGATCTAGTTAATAAGAATAAAAAGATTATTGATATAAATTCTATTTCTTTAAACGATATAAACACTTTTAATCTTTTAAAAATGGGAAATACAATTGGCTGTTTCCAACTTGAAAGTAGAGGAGTTAGAGAATATCTCAAAAAATTATCTCCAGATAGATTTGAAGATGTAATTGCCATGATTTCACTGTACAGACCTGGCCCTATGGAATATATAGACAATTACGTTAAAAGAAAAAACGGAGAAGAGGATATTATATATTTACATCCAAAATTAGAGCCTGTTCTTTCAGAAACATACGGAATAACTATATATCAAGAACAAGTAATGAAAATCGCGCAAATACTTGCGGGCTTTTCTTTATCACAAGCAGACACATTGAGATGGGCAATGGGAAAAAGAAAAAGAAGTTTAATGGCTTCATTAAAAAAAGATTTTATTGATGGCTGTATAAAAAATAATGTAAAAGAATATCAAGCTGAATCTATTTTTAAACAAGTAGAAACTTTTGCAGGTTACGGATTTAATAAATCACACGCAGCAGGATACGCGTTGATCGCATATCAAACTGCATTTTTAAAAGCTAACTTTCCAATTGAATTTATGACAGCATCTATAAATTACGAATTAAATAATACCGATAAAATAAATAAATATTTGGACGATGCTAAAAATATGAATATAGAGATATTAAAACCAAATATTAATTATTCTGATAGTTTTTTTACTATTGAACTAGATCAAAAAAATAAAAAGGGAATTAGATACGGCTTATCTGGACTTAAAAATGTTGGTTCTAGTAGCACAGTAAAAATTGTTAAAGAAAGAGAAAAAAGAGGAAAATTCAAAGATATTAATGATTTTTGTAAAAGATTAAATGATGAAAATATAAATATAAGACAATTGGAATTTTTAATTAAGTCAGGATCTTTTGATGAACTTGATAAGGAAAGATCTAATCTTTTTAATAATATTGATAAAATTGTTCAAATTATAAGAGACAATGGTAAAAATATTGACCAAAATAATTTGTTTTCAAATAATTTAGAAGATAACAATATAATAAATTTAAATATCAATAACAAAGTGTGGAGCAAGTCTGCCAAACTAAATTTTGAATATGAAGCATTAGGTTTTTATTTAACACAACACCCACTCGAAGATTTTAAAATTTTTTTAAAAAAAAATAATTTTTTAACTTTCAAAGAAATAGAAGAAAAAATGATCGATGTTAAGAATGATGAGAAGTTGTTTTATAGAATTGCCGCTTTACCTATAGACTCAAAAGAAAGAACTTCAAAAAAAGGTAACAAATACGCATACGTCCAATTTTCTGATAGTACATCAAATTTTGAAGCTATTGTCTTCTCAGATATTTTGAATTCATCAAACGAATTAATTAAAAATCATGATTTAGTTCTATTAAATTTAGAAGTTCACAAGATAGAAAATAATATAAATTTAAGAGTGCAAGAAATTATATCGTTAAAACAATTTATAAATGAAAGTAATAGAAAAATCAAAATTTTAGCTAATGAAAGTGTAGATATTAAAAAATTAAAAGATCATTTGAATAAATATAGAAACGATAGTGGTTCCGAAATTAAACTACTTGTTGAATTAAATAGAAAACTAATAAATATATCTATTCCTGGTAGGTATGACTTTTTTAATTTAATAAACAATAAAACGGAGGACATTAAGTTTTTAAATTAATTTTCTTGTAATTGTGAATTTTTGTTATAAAACTTTCAATTAATTTAATTTTATTATGAATGTAAATTTTAAACTTAGAGATTTATTAGAGGCTGGAATGCATTTAGGCCATAAAACAAATAAATGGAATCCAAGTATGGATCAATATATTTATGGATCTCAAGACAATATTCATATTATTGATTTAAGAAAGACTGTTGAACTATTAACTAACGCTCTTACTTTTATAGAAAGTATTTCCAAAACAAACGGACTAATTCTTTTTATAGGTACCAAATCACAGGCAAGCGATATTGTAAAAAAATATGCAATTGAATGTAAACAATTTTATGTTAATAAAAGATGGTTAGGAGGAATGTTAACTAATTGGGCTACAATTTCAAATTCACTAAATTCATTAAACTCACTTAATAAAAAAATTTCTAATGTAAATCTTAAACTTAAAAAGAAAGAAATTTTACAAATGAATAGACAAATTGAAAAAATTGAAAAGTATTTAGGTGGTTTAAAAGATATGGGAACTACACCTCAAGCAATATTTGTCGTGGATGTGAACAAAGATGCAATAGCCGTTAGCGAAGCAAATAAATTAAAAATTCCTGTAATAGCAATACTAGATACAAATTCATCTCCGCAAGGAATAGATTACCCAATACCTGGAAATGATGATTCAAGAAAATCAATTGAGTTAATATGTTCGTTGATATCAAAATCAATGCTAAAGAATAAAAAGAAAATTGATTTTAAAGAAAAAACAAAAAAAAGTACTATAGAAATCCCTACTAAAAAAGAAGTCAAAAAGAAATTAAACAAAGAAAAAAAAAAATAAATGAATAAAATTTCTACAAGTGACATCAAAAAATTAAGAGATCTCACTGGAGCAGGTTTTTTAGATTGTAAAAATGCTTTAGATAATTCAAACTCTGATATTGATAAGGCAATAGAATTTTTAAGAAAAAAAGGAATTTCTACAGCACAAAAAAAAGGGGATAGGACTGCAAGTGAGGGATTGATAGCAATTTCTACAAGCCAATCTAATAAAGAAGCAGGAATTGTCGAATTAAATTCTGAAACTGATTTTGTTGCAAGAAATGATGATTTTCAATCTTTTGTATCAATTATTTCTAAAATAAACTTAGATCAAAAAGGGAATTTGGATAAAATAATGGAATCAAAATATAATAATACAAAAGACAAAGTTTCTGATGCATTAACCAATTTAATTTCTAAGATTGGTGAAAATTTAACAATTAGAAGATCAGAATATATTATTAGCACAGATGGCTTTATTGGATCATATGTTCACAATGCTGAAAAAGATAATATGGGAAAAATTGGAGTACTGTTATCTATTAAAACAGATATTGAGTACTCAAAAATTAATGATTTTTTAAAAAAAATTTGTATGCACATAGCAGCAGCTAATCCAATTTCAATTACTTCAGCTGATATAGATAAAGATATAATAAATAAAGAAAAAGAATTTCAAATTGAAGAAATTAAAAAAAGTGGAAAAGATCAGTCTATTCAAGAAAAAATGCTTGAGGGAAAAATGAATAAATATTTTAATGATGTTGTTTTATTAGAACAAAATTTTGTTGTTGATGATAGTATTAAAATAAATCAGTTTATTGAAAATACTTCTAAAGAACTTAATGGTTCTATAGAAGTAAAAAAATTTGTCCGGTTTAAAGTTGGCGAAGGAATATAAATAAACTCAATAGTTTGTAAAATCTTATGATTAGTAAAATGAAATATAAAAGAATTTTACTAAAATTATCTGGAGAAGCTCTTTTAGGAAGTAAACTGCATGGAATTGATGAAAAAATTGTTACTTTTTTAGCTGATGAAATAAATAAAGTATATAAAAAAAATATTCAAATAAGCTTAGTTATTGGTGGAGGAAATATTTTTAGAGGAACCGACGCAGTATCCGTTGGTATTGAAAGAACTACAGCTGATTATATGGGTATGTTGGGTACGCTAATTAATGCCCTAGCTATACAAAACGCTCTTGAAAAAAATTTAATACCAACGAGAGTTTTATCGTCTATTCCCGTCCCAGCAGTTTGTGAATCATATATCCGTAGAAAAGCAATAAATCATTTAGAAAACAAAAAAGTTGTTATATTTGCTGCTGGAACTGGCAATCCTTATTTTACCACTGATACAGCAGCTGCATTAAGAGCTTCTGAAATATCTGCAAATGTTATTTTAAAAGCAACAAATGTTGACGGTGTTTATTCAGACGACCCAAAAAAGAATAAAAAAGCTAAGAGATTTAAAATTATAAAATATTCAGATATTCTTGCAAAAAATCTGAAAATTATGGATGGATCAGCTATAGCATTAGCAAGAGATAATAATATTCCAATAATAGTTTTTCCAATTAATAAGAAAAATGCTTTTTTAGATGCTATATTCAACAAAGGTAAATATACAATAATTAAATAATTATTATGGCAATATCAATTGATGAATATAAAAATAAAATGGAAAATACTTTAAAAATTTTCCATGAGGAACTTAGTAGATTAAGAACTGGAAGAGCTACTCCTTCACTTTTAGAACCAATTTTTGTTGAAGCATATAATTCAAAAATGAAGATATCAGAATTAGCAACTGTAAACGCACCAGAACCTAAATTATTGACTGTTCAAGTATGGGATAAATCAATGGTACAAAATGTTGAGAAATCTATAAGAGACTCTGAATTAGGCTTGAATCCAAGTACAGACGGTCAATTAATACGAGTACCATTACCAGATTTAACTGAAGAAAGAAGATCAGAATTAACAAAAGTAGCATCTAAGTTTTCAGAAGATGCAAAAATATCAATTAGAAATATTAGAAGAGATGCTATGGATAAGATAAAAGATGAACAAAAAAATAATTTAATTTCAGAAGATGAGCAAAAATCTTCTTCAGATGAAATACAAAAAATAACAGATGAACAAATAAAGGAAATAGAAAAAGTAATTGAAAACAAAAAAAATGAAATAATGCAGATTTAATGTTTAGAAGATCTAAAACAAAATTAATTATCCCAAATCATGTAGCAATTATTATGGATGGTAATAATAGATGGACGAAAAAGAAAAAATTAAAGGGTTTTGCAGGACATGAAAAAGGCATAGATTCAATACAAACAGCTGTAGATACAGCTATTTTTTATAATATTAAATTTTTAACATTATTTAGTTTTTCATCAGAAAATTGGGCAAGACCAAAAAAAGAAGTTAAGTTTCTTATGAATTTATTAAGAAGATATTTATCAAAAAAGATTAAAAAATTGATGGAATCAAATATTTCTATAAAAATGATTGGAGATAAAAAAAAATTACCTAAAGATATAGTTAATAAAATTGAAAAGTATCAGAAATTAACATCAAAAAATAATAAGCTACATTTGAACTTTGCTTTGAATTATGGAAGTAGAAATGAAATCTTAATTGCATTAAGAAAAATAATTAGTAAATATGTTAAAAAAAAAATTCTAATTAATGAAGAAACTATTTCTTCAAATCTGTATACTAAAAATATACCAGACCCTGATTTACTTATTAGAACAAGTGGAGAAAAAAGAATAAGTAACTTCCTATTATGGCAATTAGCGTATACAGAATTAGTTTTCTTAGATGTTTTATGGCCGGATTTTAAAAAAAAACATTTTGCCGACGCTCTGAATCAATATTCTAAAAGAGTAAGAAGATATGGGTCTAGATAATTTTATAAAAATCGAAAAAAATATATTAAAGAGGTTGTTATCAGCATTATTTTTAATTCCTATTTATATATTTTCTATTATTTCTAGTAACTATATATCAATTTTTATTATTCTTTTAACATCTATAATTTTATCCTTTGAATGGTTTAGAATTACACAAAATAATACATATAAAGAAAAAATAAAATTAATTTTTTTTTCTTTAATTATTTTTCTTAATATTTATATTTCAATTTTTACAAATTTCTTCTTTTCAATATTTATAACAATTTTTTTTTCTATATTAATTTTATTAAGTTTTTTTTTAAAAAAAGATAATTTTAACAGTTTAAGATGGTTACTTTATGGTTTCATTTATGTATCAATACCTTTAATAATTTTTTTTAAAATTAAAGAAACTGTAGATGGTTCATACATTCTTTTGTGGTTATTTCTTATAATTTGCTCAACTGATATTTTTTCTTATATATTTGGTAGTATAATCAAAGGTCCAAAAATATTTCCTAAATTAAGTCCATATAAAACTTATTCTGGAACCATATTAGGATTATTTACAGGATCTTCTTTAGGTGTATTTTTCTCATTTATTTTTTTAAATTTAGATATCAAATATTTAATTTTTTTCTCAATATTAATTTCATTTTCGGGATTATTAGGAGACTTATTTATATCTAAAGTTAAAAGAAATTTTAGAATTAAAGATTCAAGTAAAATATTACCTGGTCACGGTGGTTTTTTAGATAGATACGACTCTATTAGTTTTGGCTTAATTGCATTATTTTTTATACAATATTTTCTTTAATATTATTTAACATGTCTTTAAAAACGATTTCAATTCTTGGATCTACCGGTTCTATTGGTTCAAATACAGTTGATATAATAAAAAAAAATAGAACTAAATTTTCAACATATTCATTATCATCAAAAAATAATGTTAATTTATTATCTAAACAATCTTTTCTATTAAAACCAAAAATCGTCGCTATACAAAATAAAGAAAAATATAAAGTTTTAAAAAATAATTTATTTGGTAAAAAAATAAAAGTTGTCGCTGGAGATGAAGGAGTAATTGAATGTACTAATAAAAAAGTTGATATTGTTGTTGCTTCTATAGTTGGAATAGCTGGATTAAAACCAACTTTAAATTCAATAAAAAATTCTTCTAAATTATGTTTAGCAAATAAAGAATGTCTAGTCACTGCAGGAAGTTTTTTTATGAAACAAATATTTAAATCTAAATGTAAACTTTTACCTTTAGATTCTGAACATAATGCAATTTTTCAACTAAACGATTTTAGCAAAATAAGCAATGTAGAATCTATCATTCTTACAGCATCTGGCGGTCCATTTAGAAAATATAACTTACAAAGATTAAAAAAAGTAACTTTAAATGATGCTTTGAAACATCCTAATTGGAAAATGGGAAATAAAATTACAATAGATTCCGCTACACTTATGAATAAAGCTTTTGAAATAATTGAAGCATATTATTTATTTAATTTAAAAATAAATCAAATTAAAGTTGTTGTTCACCCTGAATCAATTATTCATAGTATGGTTAATTTTTCAGATGGATCAACATCAGCGCTTTTAAGCGATCATGATATCAGAATTCCTATATTTTATGCATTAAATTGGCCTTCAAGAGAATACTATAAAATAAAAAGGATAGATTTATTTAAAATAAAAAAATTTACATTTGAAAAACCTAATATTAATTTAATACAATCTATTAATCTTGCATATTACGTATTAAAAAAGGGTGGCTCATTTCCTTTAATATTTAATACTGCAAACGAAGTAGCTGTAAAGTTTTTCTTAGAAAAAAAAATTCATTTTTTAGATATTATGGATATTATAAAA
>JAKUPP010000027.1 GCA_022450705.1 Alphaproteobacteria bacterium
ACAAGAAACACAAAACTTTATATCCGAGCATTTATATGATGAAGACTTTGTTTGTGTTATGAGAAAAGGACATCCGTTGGCTAAAAAAAAACAGTTAACAATAAAAGAATTTTCACAAGCAAAACATTTAATGGTGGCCACCACTGGAAAAGCTTTTGGTTTTGTTGATTATCTTTTAGAAGCTAAAGGATTAAAAAGAAGAGTGGCAATGACAGTAAATCAATTTTTAGTAGCTCCTTCAATAATTAGACAATCAAATATGATATTAACAGTAAGTAAAAGAGTTGCTGAAAGGTTTACACTTGAAAGTGTAAAAATATTTCCTTTACCATTACCGACTAACCCATTGCGTTTAAAACTTATCTGGCATAAACGAGCTGATAGTAATCCAGGCCACCAATGGATGCGTAATAAAATTATAAATATTTGTAAAAACATATGATCTTAGGAGTTTTTTTTGTTATAGAATCGATGAAAAATCGATGAAATTGGGGAAAACTACCTTATTTAACTGAATATACTGAATTAATTATCAACAATTTTTTTTTCTTTCTATCAAATAGCTATTGACATATACCTGTTAAAGGCGCTATAAGAGGGTTTATTTTAATAATTTAACTTCTTTTTGGAGATAAAATGGAAGAACTTAAATATGATTACACTCTTTTCGCAGGCGATGACGAGGGTGGCGGCGACGACGCAGGTGGCGGAGACGACGCAGGCGGCGGCGACGAAGGCGGCGGCGACGAAGGCGGCGGTGACGAAGGCGGAAGTGAATAACTTCTCTCCTTCCACTTGCTTTATAAAGTAAGTTTTGGAAACGGGTTAAGATAATTTTTTTAAATTTATTAACCCGTTTTCTTTTTTTTGTGATTATGAAAAATCAAAAAAAATATAAGAAAGTTTTTTTTAGAATTCTAACTAGTTTATTTATCGCGACATTTGGATTATATGCATTAATATTTTCAGCTAAATATTTTGGTGCAGTCTACAATATAGGCGATGGTGAATATTTTATAACTTGGGCTCTGCTTTCAATTTTGGTATTACTATCTATAAATCACGTCTTTAAAAAATAATATATTCTTATCCTACATTAGGATCTTTTTCTTTTATAATTTCCACACACTTTGATTTACTTAAAAAGTAAGGAGGAGATATTCTTGCAGGTGTAAGAGTTTGGGTATTTTGACAATGTTTAAGACTATGCGCCGGTTGTTCAATTCTTTGGCAATTAATATTTTTTGTTGGATCTTTAATTAATTCGGGGTCCCCTGAGCAAATATAAAGTATAAGCAACCATTTTGGAGTAGTATCTACAGCTAGTAAAGAAAGCATAAAAAATATTATAAATATTGATTAATTTTTTTTACAAGCTGGAGGTTAGTAGTATCCTGACTAAAATGAGTTAGATAGTTTCCTTTTTTATCCATTAAATAAATTATTGTTGTATGATCTACTCCATACCCACCATGATCATGATCTTTATGATGGTCATGAACAGTTTTATTTTTTTCATCCGTTTCCATTACTTTTTTTGAAAAAATTTTATATTTTTCTTTAACATCATTAATTTGTAAATTTGTTCCTGATAATCCAATTATTTTTGAGTTAAAGTTTGAAAGATAATTTTTTAATTTTAAAACAGTATCTCTTTCAGGATCAACTGTTATAAAAATTGGAACCAATAAATCATTTTTGTCTATTTCATCGATGATCATTCCAATATTATTTAATGTATTGGGACAAAAGTCTGGACAATTAGTAAATCCAAAGAAAACTAAACGATAATATCCATTAAAGCTCTCATTTGTTACTTTTTGCCCTAAATGATTTGTTAATTCAAAATTACCACCAATTTGACTATTAGACGAATTATTTTGATTTTTATATAAAAATACAAAAATTAAAGATAAAGCAAATACAATTAATATAATTTTTTTTTTTAAAAACATTCCATTTCTGCTTCAGCTAGTAAATTTTGCATATTAGTATAAATTTCCATAGCATTTGGTGTGTTTTTGAACATAAGACTTTTTTCACCATATATTTGTCTAAGACTCATTATTGTTTCTGCGTTAACATACTCTTCATATGTCATTTTTTCATCAATATAATCAATACTACACGAGCATTTTTGTATGTATGCTTGAGAGTTTTCGTTACCTTGTACGCAAGCAAAAACATATTCAACCTTTTCAGATGTTGGAATAATTTCAGTTGTTGCTTCAAAGTCTGAATTATCATCATTTGCCTTTTCTTCACAACTTGAGATAAAAAGAAATAAAAAAATAATAAAATATTTTAAAAATGATCTATACATAATAAAAAAAAATAAACTAATTTAAAATTTTTTCAAATGTTAATGTTTCTTCCATTAGTGGATCAGAGCCGGATTCAGAAGGGACTACAGTAGACATTTGATATATCATTCCAGGAACTTCTTCACAAACAGTTATATAATATTTTTTTTTTGCGTATTTTTTAAATTTTTTTGAATCATAATCTTCTTCATAAGGTTTAAGTTCTATTGTTTGTCCATTAACTTTTTTTTCATTCAAATCACATTTTGCAGGAGTTACTTTAAATTTATAAGGATCACTCATAGCCCAAGTTATTCTTTTTCGAAAATAAATCCAACTACCCTCGGTTAATCGTGTCATTAGCTGAATATCATGTTCCCAGAATGCGTGAAAAATTGGATTATTTTTCTTATAGCTTGCTGATTTTATATCTTCTTTATTATATGAGCTAAAAAAGTCAAATTTTATATTGTGAACACCTTTGTCATCTTTTTCAGGAATTATCATTATAACTCTATCATTAAATCCAGGTTCTATGGAGCCTGTTCTTTTAAAAATATATTTAATTTTTGTTGGCGTTTTTAAATTAGCAAGATGGTCTTTAGTAACTAATAATTTATGAACTTCCGTTAATGGAGGAGTTTCTGCTAAACTACTTTTAAAAAAAGTAAAAAGAATGACTATATATAGGAATACTTTAAATTTGCTTACAAAAAACATTATTTATATTTAATATAAAATTACTTAAATATGTAAAAGTAAAATAAAAAAAAAATTATTCAATAGTAGAATTTTATTAAATGAAAAAAGAAAAAAAATATTTAGTACTTGTAAAAAATTTAATATTAAAAGCATCTGTTGGGATTTATCCAAAAGAGAAAACTAAAAAACAAAAAGTACGTTTTAATATTTCTGTAACTGCGCATGATAATATAAAAAAAAAAAATGATATTTCTGATTTTGTTTCTTATGAAGATATTATAAAAAATGTGAAAAATGTTATTAATAAAGGCCATACCCCATTAGTAGAAAATTTAGCTCATAATATTGCAGAAAAATGTTTGATAAATAAAAAAATATTAAGAATAGAGATAATGATTGAGAAACTTGAAACGTTTAAAGAGACTGAAAGCGTCGGTATTAAAATTATAAGAATGAATAAAAAATGATTAACAATTCAAAAAATAATAAAAAATTAGGTTGGGTCATTACAGGATCAGGCCATTTTTTTGAAGAATGTTTGGATATAATGTCTAATTTGGGGGAATTTGACTTATTTGTTAGTAAAGCAGCTGATGAAGTTATAAGAATGTATAAAAAAAAAAAAGCAAGCTTTCCTAAAAACACTAGGATTTTTAGAGATACAACTGCTAGTTCAGCACCAGTTGGTTTTTTTTATAAAAATATATATCACACTCTAGTTGTCGCACCTGCAACATCAAATTCAATAGCTAAATTTGTAGCAGGTATTTCAGATAATTTAGCAACAAACATTTTTGCTCAGGCAGGAAAATGTAAAGTTCCTTGTATAGTTTTAGCATGTGATACTGAACCAGAACATGACACAAAAGCACCAAGCAAAATGGTAAAAGTTTTTCCAAGGAAAATTGATTTAGAAAATACTAAAAAATTGAAATCATTTGAATCTACTAAAGTAGTAAGCAGCGTAGATGATTTAAAAAAAGTTCTAAGTAAAATTTAAATGTATAAAGAAGTAATATTATTTTTAACTGGGAAATTAGCAGAAAAACAGCTTGCAAAAATTTTAGAAAATATGTCTATACCATCTCCATGTAAAAAACCTCCAGAATGGAATTATAGAGTTAAACAATTAGGCTTGTCTGTTGCAGCTTTAATGACTGGAGATTTGATATTAAGACGTTTACAAGATGTAAAAGGTATTAACAAAGTGATTTTACCTGGCAGGGTAAGAGTAGATATAAATAAATTATCTAAAAATTATGGAGTTCCTTTTGAAAGAGGACCTGAAGAAATAAGAGATATTCCTGAATTTTTTGGTAGATCTGAAAAGAAAAAAAAATTAAGTAAATATGATATTAAAATTTTTGCAGAAATTGTTGATGCTCCTAATATGGCAGTTGATCAAATTCTTAAAAAAGCCTTAAAGTATAAAAAAGAAGGAGCAAATGTAATTGATTTAGGTTGTTTACCCGATACAGAATTTAAACATTTAGAAGAAAGTATAAAAGCTCTTAAAAAGCTAAAATTAAAAGTTTCAGTAGATTCGGCTAATGAAAATGAATTATTAAGAGGAGGTAAGGCAGGAGCTGATTATATTTTAAGTTTAAATGAAAAAAATCTTCATATAGCTGATAAAATTAATTCAATTCCTGTTCTTATACCTTCTAAACCTGGAGACCTTAAAAGTTTGTTTAGAGCTATTGAATTATTTAAAAAGAAAAAGAAACCTTTTCTTACTGATAGTATTTTAGATCCGATAAATTACGGCTTTACTGAATCAATTAATCGATATCGTGCTTTAAGAAAAAAGTATCCAGAAGTAGAAATATTGATGGGTACTGGTAATGTAACAGAACTTACAGATGCCGATACTGCAGGAATGAATGCTTTATTAATTGGAATAGCTACAGAATTAAATATAAATAATGTTTTAGTTGTACAAGTCAGTGACCATGCTATGAAAGTTGTAGAAGAAACTGATTTAGCTAGAAAAATTATGTTCCAGTCAAAGAAAGATAATTCTTTACCAGTTGGATACCACTCTGGTTTAATATCATTACATGAGAAAAAACCATTTGATTCTGAAAATGAAATAAAAGAAACATCTAAAATGATTAAAGATCCAAATTTTAGAATTCAAGTAAGCGACAAAGGTGTGCATTTGTATAATAGAGATGGGCATTATATAGAACAAGATCCTTTTGCTTTTTTTCCAAAAATTAAATTAGAAGAAGATGGAGGCCATGCCTTTTATATTGGTGTAGAAACAGCAAGAGCACAGACCGCTTGGGAATTAGGAAAAAAATATGTTCAAGATGAAGAATTAGACTGGGGATGTGCTAGTAGAATAAAAAAATTTGTAGATTTAACAAAGTTTAAAGAAACAGGACCAACAATGGATGCAAGACAAAAAATGAAACATGATTTAAGAAAGAAAAAAAAGAAAGTAAATTTTTAAAAATGATAAGAGAGTCAATAGTAATAACTACTGATTTAAAAAAGAAACCACATGTAGTTCCAATGGGAATTACTTTTAATAAAAAAAAACTATTTATTTCTCCATTTGTTCCATCTAAAACATATTTAAATTTAAAAGAAAATCCTTATGCAGTAATTAATTTTACTGATGATGTTAATATTTTTGTAGATGCTTTATTAGGAAAAAAGAATTTTAATATTCAGTCTACAAAAAAGATTAAAAGTTTTTATTTAAAAAATGCTCTTTCGTATATAGAAGTAAAGGTAATTAAGTTCATAGAGAACAAAATAAGACCTAGGTTTGAATGTAAAATTCTAAAAGAAACTTCAATAGATTCTTTTAAAGGTTTTAATAGAGCCCAGTTATCTGTTATTGAAGCAGCAATTTTAGTAAGTAGGATAGATTTACTTCCAATGAAAAAAATAAAAAAGGAAATTAATTATTTAAAAATTGCAATAGATAAAACAGCGGGAAAAAATGAAAAAATTGCATGGAAAAAATTAATTAAAAAACTTAATGATAAAAATGCCTAATTATTACAGAACAAAAATTTTAACAAGTATAAAATCATTAGACGAGGTAAGCTTAGTTTTAAAGAAAGGTGTTGATATTATAGATTTTAAAGATCCTTCATATGGAGCTTTGGGAGAAATACCAACCAATAAAATTAGTTTTTTTTTAAAATCAATTCCTTCTAATCAATTAACAAGTGCGACAATAGGAGATATTAATGATATAAAAACAATAAAAAAGAAAGTTATTAATTTATCAAAGACCGATGTAGATTTTATTAAAATAGGATTTTTTTTTGATAATAAAAAAATTAAATCTCTAAAAAATTTAAAAGATCTAGTGAACAATAAAAAAATAATAGCCGTATTGTTTGCTGATAACAAACCTAGCGTTAAAATTATTAGAGAAATAAAACGAGCTAGGTTTGATGGAATATTAATAGATACAAAAAATAAAAAGAATGGAAATTTAAGAAATTATTTAAACATAAAGAAATTAGAAAATTTTATTAAAGTTTCAAAAAAGGAAAATTTAACCATAGGGCTTGCAGGATCATTAAATATCAAAGACATCAATCCACTATTGAAGTTAGAGCCTGATTATCTAGGTTTTAGAGGCGCTCTTTGTATAGAAAAAAAAAGAAAAGATAATATTAGCGAAAATCTATTAAATAGAGTTATATCAAAATTTAGATTTTTTTCTTTCCAAAAAGCCATTTAGTATGAATGCTACAGAAATAGCAGATTCACAATTAATAGCTTTATTTTTTTTTATATGATTTATTTTAGAATAAAAAGAAAAATATTTTTTTTTATTACAAATTTTTTTTACTAAAAATTCTCCTATTCCCGCTCCTATAACAGGAACTTTCTTTATAAAATTTTTTTTTTCTATTTTTTTAATAACACTTTTTAAAATTTTTAAATGTTCATCTTCAATTTGATATGCAGTTTTTTTCCATTTTAAAAAATGTTTTTTTTTATAATCTTTTCCAAATATTCTTGCAATTCTTCTTGCACTATCATGTTTATTTTTAGTTTTGTTATCTAAAGTTGGTAATAAATCAACAGCGTGCGGTATTTTATTTAGGACTCTGTAAACATCACTTAAATTAGCAAAATTCTCGTTTATTAAATTTTTTTTTTTTTCCACCGATTGTATTGGAGTTCTTAAAACTCCTAGATAAACTAATTCATTTGATTTAAGTCTTTGATAGTCACTTACACCTTTAGAAATTATTTCTTTATTTTTTATTGGTATAACATCTGTTGTAGTTGAACCTATATCTACCAAAATACAATTAGGAAAAAAATTAGAAATAAAACTAGCAGTAGCATGCCAGTTCATGGAATTTAATTCAAAGTGTTTTTTTATAGCTGATTTTTTTTTTAAAAAACTTTTTTTACTATAAAAAAATATATTTTTTTCTCCTAAAATTTTGGAAGATAAATTAACAACATATTTTACACCATTTTTTCTATCTGGAAATATGTCAGATAGTTCAGCTGTCATTGTTATTGCATGATAATTTGTTTTACCAAGTTTTTTTTTTATTAATGTAATTGTTTTTTTTAGATAGTTTATATTTTTCCATATAGGACTATATATTTGTGTAGTTTTCGAAGTTTTTTTTTTAAAATCAATTTTAGCAGCTTTAATATGAGCTCCTCCAATATCCCATCCAATAATTTTCATGATAATTAATTAATCATAATGTATTTAGAATTTTTTTTGCAGCATTAATTTTTAAATTTTTATTTATGTTTTTATAAGAAGTTGTAATTCTAGGATTTATATCTAAAAAAAATATTTTTTTGTTAGAAATTATAAAATCTATGCCAAAAAAACTATTTAAACCAACAAGGTTACTATAAATATTTTTTATATTTTTTTTTATTTTTGTTTCAAATGGTACTTTTTTTATAAATTTAGTTCCTTTAAAAACTATTTTTTTTTTTTTGTAAGAAATTTCTTGTTTATTAAAATTTAAAATAAATGCTTTATTTTTTATTGGAATAACATTTGCACTATAACTAATACCTTTAACTAAAGGTTGTGCTACAAAATTTTTATTAAGATTTAAAAAATTGAATAAACTTTTTTTATTCGAAAAAATATAATTTTCTTCACATCCCGCCCCGTCATCTGGTTTGGCAACCCAATTTTTAGTATTTTTTACATCAGTTCTTTCTATATTAAATGTTTTTAAAGTTGGAATGGAATTTTTTTCAAGAAATTTATAAGTTTTATATTTACTACTAGAAATTTTTATTGCGCCTACCTCATTTGACACCATTTTTTTTTTGAACTTATTTAATTTAATTAATTCAATTAGTTTATTCTCTGTTTCAGGAGCTATAGGAAAAAAAATATCACTTTTTTTTATAATATCATTCCATTTTTTTAGAGGTCTTCGTTTTATTTCAAAACACTCAACATTTTTTCTTTTTTTTAATTTTTTAAATCTATAATCCCATGTATAAACTATTTTTAAATTCGGTATTTTGTTGAAATCAATTATTAAAGATTTTAAAATTGATTTAGCTTGTAAAAATAATTTTTTAGAAATTTTTTTATTAATATAGCCGCCACCTGTAATATATTCGCATATAAATATTGTTTTCATTATGGAATTAATACCTGCAATTGATCTACTAAATAATATTGTAGTTAAGGCTTTTTTAGGTGAAAGAAAAAAATATAAACCTATTGATACTCAATTGTCAAATTCCTCTAAATTAGAGAATGTGATTACAGGTTTACTTAAGGAGTATAAATTTAAGATAATTTATATAGCGGATTTAAACGCAATTATGGGCAATAAAAATAATTTTAAGATTATAAAAAAGGTTATAAAAAAATTCCCAAAAATTGATTTTTGGGTTGACTACGGAGTGAAGAATTTTTTAGATTTTAAGAAATATCATGATAATAGATTTAAAATAATTGTTGGTTCTGAGACACTAAAAAGTACAGATGAATTAAAAAAAATTTATAAACATAAAAAAAGAGAATTTATTTTATCTTTAGATTTTAAAAATAATTTATTTTTAGGGCCTAAAAATTTAATAAAAAATAATAAACTTTGGCCAAAAAAAACAATTTTTATGATTTTAGATTCTGTTGGGTCTAAGAAAAGGCCTAAATTAATAAAATTATTTAATTTAGATAAAAAAAAAGATTATTATTTAGCAGGCGGAGTTTCAAATAATAAAGATATAAAATTTCTTCAAAAAAAAGGTTTTAAAGGCGCAATATTGTCAACTGCAATACATGAAAAAAAAATTGTTTATAAAAATTTATAAAAAAAAAGCGAGCTAAAAAACCCGCTTTTTTTTTCTTTTTTAAATATATTTGAAAAAGTCTTAAACTTTTACATTTCCAAATGGATGTTCTGCAGATGATTTTTGAGATACAACATCTTTAGCTTTAGGTTCACCTTTGATAGCTCTTTCAATGGATTCCTTTACAGCTTGATAATTGTAATCATAGATTTTTTGATCGTTTTTTGCATCCCAGTGAATAAACACTCCAACGCAAACAAAAACATCGTCAGCTTCTCCAGATGGAATTGTTCCATCTTCTACAGAGTCAGCAACAGCTCTTGCTACTGCAGCCTGTGCTGGACCAAACATTTGTACAGCTTGTTTAGCACCTTTTATGGTAACTTTGTTAAACATAACTGTATTTGGTTTACACGGAAGATTAGGCGCTACAACTGCAAGAAGTGAAGTAAAACCATCTTTATTATTGGCTAGAGTGTTGCAAAAAGCAGATTCAACAGAACTACCTTTTGGTCCAATAAGAAGATCACTATGAGCAACTTCATTACCATCACCAACAAGTGACTCTCCTACCATACTTTAATTAAATTTAG
>JAKUPP010000028.1 GCA_022450705.1 Alphaproteobacteria bacterium
ATATTATATACTATGCAAAAAAAATATTTTTTTAGTACTGTACTTTTTATTTTTTTATTTTTACAAAATTCTCAAAGTGAAATAATTTCAGGATCAGCAGTTGTTACAGACGGAGATACTATTAAAATTAATAATAATAAAATTAGACTTTTCGGAATTGATGCCCCTGAAAAAAAACAATTGTGTGAGAAAATTTTTTTAACTATTTCATTCATTTCGTTTAAAAAAAAATATCCGTGTGGAGAAATCTCAACAGAAAAATTAAAAAAACTAATAAATAAAAATATTATTAAATGCCATGTTGAGGGAAAAGATAGATATCAAAGAAAATTAGCCATTTGTTTCAGGAATAAATTAAATATTAACTCGTGGCTGGTGAGAAATGGATATGCTGTATCATATCAAAAATATTCTAAAAAATATTTAAGTGAAGAAATTGAAGCAAAAAATGATAAAAAAGGAATATGGCAAGGAAAATTCGAAATGCCATGGGATTGGAGAAAGAATGCTAAAAAATAAAAATATTTTTTTAATTTTAATATTTTTTATTCTTGTATCGTGTTCATCTATACCTAAAAATACTGCTGACGGTTGCTCAATTTTTTCAGAAAGATACCTTTGGTATAAACATGCAAAGAAAGCTGAAAAAAAATGGGGAACTCCAATACACTTACAGCTCGCTATAATTAAAATGGAGTCAGATTTTGATTGGCTTGCAAAACCTAATAGACAAAAAATATTTAAAGTAATTCCCTATAAAAGACCTTCAAGCTCATTTGGATATTCTCAAGCAGTTAAAGGAACTTGGAAACAATATAAAAAAGAAACAAACAAACCTCTAGCCACCAGATCTAGATTTAAGGATAGTGTTGATTTTATAGGCTGGTATACAAATAAAACTGAGAAAATATTAAAAATATCTAAAGAAGACTCTTTTAGGCAGTATATTGCTTATCATGAAGGGTGGGGCAATTATAAAAATTATAAAAAAAATCAAAAGGTGATTTTACTAGCAAAAAAAGTTAAAAATCAGTCAGATAAATACAAGAGACAACTTTCAAAATGTGGAAAATATTTAACTACTAGAAAATATATTATTTTTTAATTTAATTGTTTTTTTAGTTCAATATCTATTGAGTCAATTCTTTTTGTATTTTTTGCAAGCAGCAAATACATTGTTGGTGTTATATATAAGGTAAAGAATGTAGAAATTATCATTCCTCCTAATATAGTTGATCCAACAGCTAGTCTTGATCCTTCACCAGCTCCAGGTCCGAGATTTCCAATTACTAGTGGTAACATCGCAATCATAGTACTTAATGAAGTCATCATAATTGGTCTAAATCTTAATTCGCAAGATTCTTTAATAGCATTTTCAATATTTTTCCCAGTTGCTCTTAGTTGATTAGCATAATCTACTATTAAGATGCTATTCTTTGTTGATATTCCTATTAAAATTACTAGTGCTATTTGGGAAAAAATATTTATTGAGCTATTTAAGAATAAAACAAATACTAAACCTCCAAATACAGCAAGTGGTACAGTCATTATTATTATAAATGGATGTATAAATGAATTAAAGGTAGCAGCCATAACCAAATATGCCGTCAATAAAGCTAGTGCAAATATAATATACAATTCATTTGTAGTTTCTTTTAATTCTTCCGACTTTCCTTTCCAGGTAATTTGTTTTTCAGGTGCTACTTCTTGCATAGTTTTTTCTAAAAACTTAATTGCTTCTGCAAGAGAATAGTTTTCATTAATATTTGCAGAAATAGTAACCGCATTTTGTCTATTATATCTAGAAAGAACTTTTGCTGATCCTTCTTCCTTAAAATCAACTAAATTTGCTAAAGAGATTAACTTAGAATTATTTTCAGATCTGACAAAAATTTTAGCCAAACTTTCTTTATTTCTTCTATCATCTAGATACTGTTGTAAAATTATTGGATATTCTCTACCTAATTTGTTAAATGTCGTAACAGTTTTTCCTCCATAAAGTATTTCAAGAGTTTTTCCTATTTGTTCAGTAGATATACCAAGATCTTTAGCTTTATTTTTATTAATAATTAATTTAACTTCAGGTTTATTTTTTGAATAATCAGATTCTATTCTAGATAAGTTTTTGTTTCGTCTTAGTTTAGCAATTACTTCATTTTGTACTTTTTGTAATTCTTCATATGTACTTCCTAAAATAACCATTTGTACAGGTTTATTATAATTTGAAACTCTAATTGATTGTGGAGAAATTGGAAAGGCAATAGCCTGTGGGTTAGTTACTATTTTTCCAATAGCCTCTCGCATAATTGTTTGAGAACTTTTATCTCTATCTTCCCAATGATTTAATAAAGCTATAATTATAAAACTGTTGAAGGAATTGCTTGATCGACCAAATCCTGGCACTCTCATTATAAATCTTCTGTAAGGACTATTATCTTCTTGTAATAAAGGTATTAATTTTTTTTCGATATCTTGAGCTCTTTCTTGAGTATATTCAAAAGAGCTACCCTCATCTGTAAATCCTATGATAAGATAAGCACCTCTATCTTCCATGGGTAGAAGTTCTTTTTTAGAAAAATTAAATAGAAATACTGATGAAATTATAATTATTAAAATAAAAGAAATTATCATTTTTTGTTTAGGCAGCCAATAAAGTAGTGTTTGATTATAAAATTTTGAAAATGATTTAAAAAAATTATAAAATTTTTCTGCAACTTTTGTTTTTTTAGTTTTAATGTTTAGGAATTTACTGCCTAGCATTGGTGACAAAGTTAGTGCGACAAAAGATGATACAACAATCGAAAAAGACAAAGCAATTGCGGTCTCTCTAAATAAAGTTCCTGCAATACCTTCAATGAAAATTAATGGAATAAATACTGCAATAAGTATTAAAGTGGTTGCTATAATTGCAAAAGTAATCTGCCTTGAACCTTTATGTGCAGCTACAAGAGGCTTATCTCCATTTTCAATTCTTCTATAAATTGCATCAGTCATTATGACGGAGTCGTCAGTTATAATACCAATAGCTAAAATAAAACTTAGTAAAACAAATATATTTATTGATAAACCAAATAGATAAATTCCAAGAAAAGAAGCAATAAGACTTACAGGTAAAGCAATTGCTGGTACAATTACAGCTTTTAAATTTCCTAAAAATAAATAAATAATTATTACAACTAAAATAAAAGCTATAAGTAAAGTTTTGTAAACTTCTTCAATAGCCTCGCCAACATAAGTTGCTCTATTAAAAGCAATTTCTAAGTTTAATCCTTCTGGTAATATTTTTTTTACTTCAGTAATTTTTTTTTTAATATCTTTTGATAGTTCTACTGTTGATGCACCACTTCTAGCATATATTCCAATACCAACAGTTTTTAAATCAAGTTTATTTTTTTTTTGAGCTTTAAAAAGAGTCTTTTCAGATACTGGACCAAGTTCAATATTTGCGACATCAGATAATCTAACTATGTTATTTTTATTTTTTTTTACAGGAAGATTCTTTAATTGATTTATATTGGTATAAGATTTATCAAGATTTAAAGTTAAATCTATATTGTTTGCTTCTAAAGTTCCTGCAGGTAAGCTTACATTTTCATTTCTTAAAGCTAACTCAACTTCCTGAACTGTTAAATTATTAGCAGCTAATTTTATTGGATCAATCCAAACTCTGACACTTAATTCTCTCAAACCTCCAACTAAAATTCTTCCAACATTTTTAACACTTGAAAAATCATCAACTAAGTATCTTTCAGCATAATCTCCAAGCTCTAAGTCAGTCCAAGTTGATGATGATAAAGCTAGCCACATTGTTGTTGTAAAACCAGCAGCTTGTTTTAGTATTTGTGGAGCATTAGCTTCATCTGGTAAATTATCTACAACTCTTGCAACTCTTTCTCTTATGTCATTGGCTGCATTATCTAAATTGATGTCTGTATCAAATTCAATATTAATTGTACTTCTTCCATTCTCAGAAACAGAATCAATATTTTTTATACCTTCTGCACCACCTATTACATCTTCGATAACTTGTGTTACTTCTTGATTTATTATTGGAGCAGATGCAGATTTATAGTCGACTTTTATTTGTACTACTGGTGGCTGTATTCCAGATGGTAACTCTCTAACAGGTAATTTCCAAAAAACAAAAATTCCAAACACAATCAATATAAGAGACATAACCCATGCAACTACTGGCCTTCTTATACTTATATCAGTTATAAACATTATTTATTTATTGGTTTGATTTTGCCTTTAGGATTTATTTTTTTTAAGCCCTCAGCAACAATTATATCTCCTTCATTTAGTCCAGATATAACTTCAACCGATCCTTTATTTCTGATTCCGGTTTCAATTTTAATTTTATTTACATTATTATTTTCAACTACTTTGTAAACGTAGGCATTATCTCCCTCTAGCATAACACTAGTATCTGGAACTCCCAAAGACCTACGTTCATTATATTTTACTGTGACTTCCAATAGCGAACCTGGAATTAATTCAAATTTTTCATTATCAATTTTAATTCTAGTTAAAAGACTTCTAGTATCTGCGTTAATTCTACTTGAAAAACCATCTACTTCACCTTTATAAATTTTATTTTTATATCCAGAAAACTTTGCATCTATGGGTAAACCTTTTTTAATAACTGAAGCAAAAGCTTCGGGAATTTTAAGGTCAGCATATATTATTGAACTATCATCTAAAGTGATAATTATTGAATTATCTGATCCCAAAACATCTTCAGTAAGGCCTCTATAACCTAATATGCCACTAAAAGGGGCTAATATATTTTTATCTTTAAGTTTAACTATAACAGAACCTTTATCTACATAGTTTTGCAATTTTAATTCAGATGCTAAATTATTTTTTTGAATTCTAAAAGATTCTGTTTTTTTTGGTATTGCTGTACCAAAACTTTCGATTTTTTCTGAGAAATATTTTTCGGAAACTTTAAAAACTATAATTCCTGGAGGTGGTCTTTTACTAAATTTTTTTTGAAAATGATTTCCAATAACTGTTCTTGCAACAATTACAATTGCAATAATTAAGAAAAAAACAATAATTAAAGATAAAATTTTTTTTGATGCTTTCATATATTAATCTTTTCCGTACTCTGCCCATGATCCGTCATAAAGAACTGGTCTATATGTATTATCAATTAAAGAATATGCAAGAGCTAAAACTGCCGCCGTTACACCAGAACCACAAGAAAAAACAACATTACTAGAAATTTCAGATTTTAAAATGTTTTTAAATTTTTTTGAAATTTCATTTTTTTCTTTAAATGTATAATTTTTATTTACTAATTCTTTAAAGGGTAAACAATAAGAATTTGGTATTGATCCACTACGGATGCCTTCTCTAGGCTCTTTTTCTTTACCATCAAACCTTGCTTTGCTCCTAGCATCTATAACTTTAAATCTTTTTTTTAAAATATTTTCATCTATTTGATTTTTATCTTTAACTAATTCTTTATTCTCTTTTGCAACATAACTTGATTTATTAATTTTTATTGTATTATTACTAATTAATTTATTTTCTAATTTCCATTTTTTTAAACCTCCATTTAATATGCTAACAAGTTTTGGGTTATGTCCAAAATAAATAAAAGTATACCAACACCTGCAAGAACTTATAAGATCGGAATTGTCATAAATGATTATGTTATCTTCATTGGAAATTCCCATTGAAGATAAAATTTTTTCCCATGAATTTTTGTTTGGCAACATATGAGGTAAATCAGTGTTTTGATCTGAATTTTTATCTAAATCAAAAAATATTGCGTTAGGTATATGACCATCAATATACTCTTTATAAGGATCTCGTTTGGAATTTGGTAAATGCCAAGAGCAATCAATTAATTTAACTTTTTTTAAATTTTTTTCTAACCAATCAGTTGAAACTAAAGACATATTATTTTTTTTCTAAATATTTTTGATGATATTCTTCAGCTCGACAGTAATTTTTTGCTAATGATAATTGTGTAACAATTTTACCTAACAATTTTTTATTATTTCTTTCCAAAACCTTTTCAGCAATATTTTTTTGATTATTATCTAGATAAAATATTTCACTTCTGTATTGAGTTCCAAAGTCAGGACCTTGAGAATTTAATGTTGTTGGATCATGAATTTCAAAAAAATAATCTAAAATCTTTTCATAAGAAATTAAATTAGAATCAAATTCTAATTTAACAACTTCAGCATGATTTGTATCACCAGAGCATACGTCTTTATAAGTGGTGTTTTGGTTATTTCCACCACAATAACCAACTTCAGTTTTTATTATACCTCTAAGTTTACTAAATTTTATTTCTGGCCCCCAAAAACATCCTAATGCTAAAATTGCTATTTCCATTGATTATTGTTTTTTTTAAACTAAAGTTATTCTTATGCTTTCCAAAAATCAATTGGGCTTTTTATACATGTTTCTATCTGTTTGTGCGTTTTCCATAATGGATTTAATTGTTAAATGGTCTGATACCTATCCTTTAGGTGAAGTATTATTTTTTAGAGGTTTTTTTGGGATATTATTTTATTTTTTTATAATTCCAAAACAAAGAGTTAAAAATTTTTATTATACAAAAAGGGCTGGTTTACATTTTTTAAGATGTGTATTTGGATTAATAGCTCTTATAGCTATTTTTATTGCATTGAGAAATTTGCCATTAGCTACGGTTGTTAGTATTTCATTTGCAGCACCTATTTTTACTACAATTTTTTCAATATTTTTTTTAAGCGAGAAAGTTGGTTTTTATAGATGGCTTGCAGTGTTTGTTGGTTTTTTTGGTATTATAATTATTACCGAACCAGGTTTTAGTTCTCTAAACATATATTATATTTATCCAATAATTTTTTGTTTAGGATTATCGTATGTGGCTATAGCGATTAGACAACTTTCAACAACTGAACCTGTATGGCTTATTTCTCTTAATTTTTCAGCCGCAATAACAATTGTAAGTTTATTCACAATACCTTTTGGATGGATAATGCCTAATGTTCAAGATTTGTTTTTACTGTCTTTAATAGGAGTTTTTGGAGGCGTTGCAAACTTATGGTTAAGTCAATCTTATAAATTTTCTGAAGTTTCTCTTGTGACACCTTTGAAATATTTGGCATTAGTTTTTGCGATAATTTTTGGTTATTTTATTTGGGATGAAGTACCTACAATTAAAACTTTATCAGGTGCATTATTAGTTATTATTTCATCAATAATTATTTTTAGAAGGGAAATTATTTTGAAAAAACAAGTTTCTGTTCCTAGGCATGACTAATTCTCCCAAATATTGGAATAAGGCAAAAAATTATCTATCTAAAAAAGATAATAAAATGAAAATTTTAATAAAAAAATATAGAGATAAAACTTTAACTACCAGAAAAGATATTTTTTTTTCTTTATGCAAAAGTATTATAGGTCAGCAAATTAGTGTTTCTGCTGCTAATTCGGTATTTAAAAAATTTTATAAGACTTGTAATGGAAAAATTAATCCTAAAATTGTAAAAAAAATTAGTACTCAAAAACTTAAAAAGTGTGGCTTAAGCAGACAAAAAGTAAGAGGAATAAAAGAACTTTCAATTAAATTTGTTAACAAATCATTTAATCCAAAATTAATAAAAAATATGAATGATGAAGAAGCAATTATCTATCTATCAAGTTTAAGACAAATTGGTAGATGGTCTGCAGAGATGATATTACTTTTTACTTTTAATAGAGAAAATATATGGCCCATTCAAGATATAGGATTATTAAGAGCTATATCTAAAAATTATAAAAAAAAATACTTACCACCAAAAACTTTTATAAATAAATTATATAAAAGATTTTCACCATATTGTTCAGTTGCCACATGGTACTTATGGAGATCTATTGATGATAAACCGATACAGTATTAGATGCTTTTTAATCTAACCAATTCTTATATTTTTCTCTATTATTTTTAATATACTCTGGCAACTCTTCAAATCCAAGTTTGACTAATTTACTTCCAGTTCCTATTTTATTTTGTCTTTTATCAACAGTTAAATCGTAAATAGCTTGTTTATTTTCCATTATTTTTTTAATTTCTTCAGTTGTTAATGATTCTACATCGAATTCTCTGTGATGAAGGTAGGATTTTAATTTATGTTCTATTTCTTCAGCTGTCTTAATATTAGAAAAATGCCATCCTCCTTTTTCTATGAACTTTATATCCATATATTTTGTTTTGGAAAAAAAAGTATCAAGTCTATAAAAAGGGTATTTACGATCTTTAATATTTCTTAACCATTGTGGATTTATCAAATCTTTTTTTCTACATGCTTTTGTCCCAGTCCATTTAAAATTTGGAATTTTTAAATTAAATTTGTAATAAAACATATCTTGTTTAAAGAAGATTATTTTTTCACTAACTCTTTTAAGATCAATATTTGATAAATTAGGTATTTCGTCTACGTCTGAAACCAATATTAAATCTTCATTATTAGCTTCTTTAATTCCTTCACTTATGAAATTTCTTTGAGCATTTTCCCTATAAAGAGCATTCATAATATATTTAATGGATTTTGTAGTTTCAT
>JAKUPP010000029.1 GCA_022450705.1 Alphaproteobacteria bacterium
TACAATCTTAACACCCATAGGTACTGAAACAAATGTGCCAAGAGTTATTAAAAAGAAAGGTATAACGCTTATATAACCAATAGAATATTCTGGCCTATTTTCAATATTTAAACCAGCTAATATAAAAATAAAAGCTGCTGGTAAGCTTATAACTAAGCCTATGCCAGAAGATGTGAATACTGCTTTTTTTATATCTCTGCCACAACTAAGTAATAAAGGAACACTAAGTGTCCCTCCTCCTATTCCTAAAAGTGAAGAAACAGCCCCAATTAAAAAACTAATAATTTTTTGAATCGACTTTAAAAAATTATAAGTTTTTTTTGAATAAGGTTTATTGAACAACATCCTAATTGCTACAAAAAAAGTGAAAAAAGCAAAAAATATTATTAAAAATTTTCCATCAACTAACTGTGCGAACACCGCTCCAATTAAAGAACCAAACAAAACTGTATATTTCCATTTATCAAGTAAACTTATATCAACGCAGAATCTTTTTTTATGTTCAATTACTGAATTTAATGAAGCTGGAATAATTGTCGCAAGAGAGGTGCCAATAGCCATATGCATTGATATATTCTGTGAAAAATCTAAAGAATTAAATAAGTGATAAATTACTGGTACAACAATAATTCCTCCTCCTATACCAAAAAAACCAGCTAGGATGCCTGAAATAAATCCTGTAAAAAATAAAAGAAGAGAAATTATAAAAAAAGTATCTATTTCTAACATTATATAATTTTATAAAAAATTATTTATACTACTTTGAAACCAATTTTTCTATAAAAGACTTTAATAAATGAGTTTAAAAAATAAAAAAAAAATAAGAATAATAATAGGATCATTGAATACGGGTGGCACTGAAAAACAACTATTAAAAATTATAAATAATTTAGTTAAAAAAAACTGGAAAATTGAACTAATAACCCTTAAAGAATTAGGAATATTAGGAAAACATCTTAATAAAAAAGTAAAAGTTAATAATTTAAATATTAAATTTTCTTTTAAATTAATAAAATTTTTTATAATTATGTTAAAACTTATAAAAATTTTCAAAAAAAATCCCTATACTTTGACTCATTTCTTTTTACCTCAAGCATATATTGTTGGAATGACCTCTTCCATTATTGCAAAAGCAAAATGTAAACTTGTAATGAGCAGAAGATCTTTGAATTATTATCAAAAAAAAATTATTTTTTGTAAAACAATTGAAAAATTTTTACATAAAAAAGTTGATAAAATTCTAGTTAATTCAAAAGCCATTAAAAAACAACTTATAAATCAAGAAAATGTTTCTAAAAAAAAAATTAAAACTATTTATAATGGGATCCAAATAAAAAATAACAAAAAAATTAAGAAAAACAATTATTTTAAAATTGTTATAACTGCTAATCTAATTCCATATAAAAATCATCAACTACTTTTTAATTCCTTAAATTTAATAAAGAGTCAGTTGCCAAAAAATTGGAAACTTTATTGCATAGGACGAGATGATGGAATAAAAAAAGATTTAATAAAATTATCAAAAAAATTAGAAATCTTCAATAATGTTATTTGGATTCAAACATTGAATCCAGAAAGTATTTTATCTAATTCTAATTTAGGAATACTGTGTTCAAAAGAAGAGGGTTTTCCTAATGCTATTTTAGAATATTTTGCTTCTAAAATACCTGTAATATCAACTGATGTAGGCGGGTGTAAAGAAATAATAAAAAATAAAAAAAATGGACTTCTTGTTTCAAAATGTAGTACTTCAGAGCTTTCGAAAGCAATTCTTTATATTTACAAAAACAAAAATATAGCAACAAAATTTTCTGATGAAGGTTTCAAAACTGTAGAAAAAAAATTTACTTTGAACAAAATGATAGATGAACATGAAAAAGAATATTTAAAACATGTAAATCCTTGACATAAAAAAATGTAAGAGTATATTTCTGAAAAAATCTTTATAAAATTTAAATTATGTTTGCAATAATAAAAAGCGGTGGAAAACAATATAAAATTAAAGAAAACGACATAATTTTTGTTGAAAAGCTTAAAAATAAAAAAGGTGATAAAATTGATATCAAAGACGTTTTATTAGTAAGTAATGATGAAAAAGATATTAAAATTGGAACGCCATTTTTAAAGGGAAAATCAGTTAAAGCTGAGGTTTTAGAACAAAAAAAGAATAAAAAAATTATTGTTTTTAAAAAAAAAAGAAGAAAGAATTATAGAAAAAAAAATGGGCATAGACAAAATATAACTGTTCTTAAAATTTTAAAAATAGGAAGCAAATCTGTTGAAAAAAAATAAAAAATAATTAAAAACTATAGTAATTGTATTAATATAAAAAAATGGCACATAAAAAAGCAGCTGGAAGTTCAAGAAATGGCAGAGATTCTGCGGGAAGAAGACTTGGAATAAAAAAATTTGGAGGAGAAATAGTTATACCTGGAAATATTATATTACGTCAAAGAGGAACAAAATTTCATCCTGGTAATAATGTTGGTATAGGTAAAGATCATACAATTTTTGCATTAAAAAAAGGTAGTGTTTTATTCAAAAAGAAAAAAAATAATAAAGTTTATGTTTCAATAGAGCCAAAATAAATTTAATATATTCTTTTCTTAAATACTCAATTTTAAATCAGTTTTTCTTTAAATTAAAAAAATGAAATTTTTAGATGAAATAAAAATTTTTGTTAAAAGTGGAAATGGAGGATCTGGCTGTTGCAGTTTTAGAAGGGAAAAGTTTATAGAGTATGGTGGTCCCGATGGCGGTAACGGTGGTAAAGGCGGAGATGTTATTATTAAATGTACAAATTCACTTAACACACTTATTGATTACAAATATAAACAACATTGTATTGCAAAAGATGGGAAGCCTGGAATGAAGAAAAATAAAACTGGGAAAAATGGTAATGATTTTACAATTAATGTCCCCGTAGGAACAGAAATATTAATGGATGACAAAAAAACTTTAATAAAAGATTTATCAAATGAAAGTGATCAAATAATTATTGCTTTTGGAGGCAATGGAGGATTAGGTAATATAAATTACAAAAGTTCTACTAATAGATCTCCAAGAAAATTTTCTAAAGGTGAAAATGGTGAAGAAAAATGGTTATATCTAAAATTAAAATTAATTGCAGATATTGGTATTACAGGTTTGCCAAATGCAGGTAAGTCATCTTTTATTAAAAAAATAAGTGCTGCAAAGCCTAAAATTGGTGATTATCCATTTACTACTATAACTCCTAATCTAGCAAATATTTTAATTAACAATAAAGAATTTACTTTTGCTGATATCCCAGGAGTTATTGAGGATGCGCATAAAGGAAAAGGTCTCGGGCTTGACTTTTTAAGTCACATTGAAAGATGTAAAATACTTTTACATTTAATAGATGTTACGGACGATAAAATTACTAAAAATTATAAAATAATTAGGAATGAAATAAAAAAATATAAAAATAAGGTAGAAAAAAAAAATGAGCTTATATGTCTAACTAAATGTGATCTTTTAAAAAAAAATGAATTAAAATATAAAATAAATGAATTACAAAATGTATGCAAAAAAGAAATATATCACTGTTCTAATATTACAGGAGAAGGAATAAAAAGAGTTCTTACAAACCTAGAAAAGTTATATGAAAAAAAAAATTAAAAAAATAGTAATTAAAGTTGGTTCATCGTTAGTCGCAAATTATAAAACGGGGCTACCTAAAACAAATTGGATTAATTCATTTATAAATGATTTAAGTTTTGTAATAAAAAAAAAAATTAAAATTATAATTGTCTCAAGTGGCGCTATAGCAATTGGGAGAAAAAGAATTGGTTTTTTAAAAAAAAAATTAAATTTAGATGAGCAACAAGCAGCAGCATCTGTTGGACAAATATATTTAATAAATAATTACAAAAAAGCTTTTATTAAAAAAAAAGTTGAAATTTCGCAAGTTTTATTGACTTTGGAAGATACAATTAAAAAAGAAAAAAAAATAAATGCAAAAAAAACTTTAAATAAATTAATAGAAAAAAATATCATACCAATAATAAATGAAAATGACACAGTCGCTACAGATGAAATTAAGTTTGGAGATAATGATAGATTATCTGCAAGAGTTGCGGAAATTATTAAAGCTGATTTATTAATTTTATTGTCAGATGTATCAGGCTTATATAATAAAGACCCAAAAAAGAACAAAAAAGCAGAATTAATTCGAGAAGTAAAAAAAATTGATAAATCTGTGATAAAAGCTTCAAGCTTTACAAATAACTATTTTGCTAGAGGTGGTATGAAAACTAAAATTATGGCTGCTAAAATAGCAACAAATGCTGGTTGTGGGATGATAATAGTGAATGGTAATTCAAAAAATATTATACAAAGAATATTTAAGGGAGAAGAAGGAACATATTTCTACCCTAAAAAAAGAAAAAAGAATAATTAAATATTAAATATAATTATTTTTTTAATATAAAAATTGAACAAATTAGAAAAAATAGCAGGATTATCAAAAAAGGCCTCGAGGCTTTTATCTACAGCTTCTCCAAAAGTCAAAACTAATGTTTTAAAGTATGCAGCAATACAAGTAAAAAAAAATATAAAAAAAATTGAAAATGCAAATAAAAAAGATTTGAGAATTGCAAAATCAAAAGGATTAGATGATGCAATGATAGATAGACTTTTTTTAGATAAAAAAAGAATTAATGCTATTGCAAAAAGTCTAAATGAAATAGCCAAATGGCCTGATCCTGTTGGAAAAATAATAAGTAAGGCAAAAAGACCGAATGGATTAGAAATTTGCAAAGTATCAGTTCCAATTGGAGTTTTGTTAGTAATTTATGAATCCAGACCAAATGTCACTACAGATGCGAGTGCTTTGTGTCTTAAATCTGGAAATAGTGTAATTTTAAAATGTGGTTCAGAAAGCTTAAATTCATCTAAAGAATTACTTAATTGTTTACATGCAAGTTTAAAAAAATATAAATTGCCAATGAGTTCTGTTGAATTATTAGCAACTTCCAGCAGGAAAGCTGTGGCAGATTTATTAAAAATGGATGAACATATTGATGTGGTTGTCCCAAGAGGTGGGAAATCACTTATCACAGCAATCTCAAAAATAAGTAAAATTCCTGTTTTAAAACATCTTGATGGTATTTGTCATACTTATATTGATGATAATTATAATGCGCTAATGGCAAAAAAAGTTGTTCTTAATGCAAAAATGAGAAGAACCGGAATATGTGGAGCAACAGAAACACTTTTAGTATCAAATAAAGTTAATAATAAAGATATTGCTGAAATAATTGATATTTTAATAGATGCTGGTTGTGAAATAAGAGGAGATAATTTTATAAAAAAAATTGATAATAGAGTTAAAAAAGCAAATTTTAAAGATTGGCAAACTGAATATTTAGCACCAATCATATCAATTAAAATAGTTAAAGATGTTAAAGAAGCTATTGAACATATTAATCAGCATGGATCTAATCACACCGATGCAATAATTACTTCAAACAAAAAAAATGCAGAATTATTTCTTAATGGAGTTGACAGTTCCATTGTAATGCACAATACATCAACACAATTTGCAGATGGTGGAGAATTTGGAATGGGAGCAGAAATTGGTATATCAACAGGGAAACTTCATGCAAGAGGTCCTGTTGGAGCGGATCAATTAACAACTTTTAAGTATGTAGTAAAAGGAAAAGGACAATTAAGATCCTAAAAAATAAAAAAAAAAGAATTGGATTGTTAGGTGGTTCTTTTTTTCCTCCACACAGTGGTCATATTCAAATTTCAGAAGAAGCAATAAAAAAATTAAATTTAATAGAAGTCTGGTGGATTGTTGCAAAAACTCATCCTGAAAAAGATTTTATAAATGAAAATAATTTTTCTAAAAGAATAAATGACGCAAAAAAAATTTCAAAAAATTGTAAAATAAAAATTCTTGAAAATTTAAATTATTGTAGTGATAAATATACATATAATAATTTAGTTGAATTAATTAAAAGTTCAGATGAAAAAAGTTTTGTTTTTTTAATGGGCGCAGATAATTTATTAAATTTTCATAACTGGTATAAATGGGAAAAAATTTTTGAACTTATACCCATTGCTGTATTTGACAGACCAAATTATAAAAACAATTCTCTATCAAGTAAATCAGCAAAAAAATACAGAAAATACAAATACTTAGAGAAATTCTCCAAGTTACTAGCAACTTTGAGGCCTCCTGCATGGATATATTTTCATGGGAAGCACAATTATATTAAATCTAGCAATATAAGAAAAAATAATGGTAGTTAAAAAAATATTAAAAAAAAATTCTGATAAAAAAATGCTCGAATTTGTAAAACAAAGTCTTCTTGATGACAAAGTAATTAATTTAAAAATTATTGATATCCGAAAAAAATCTGCTTTTGCTGATTTTATTATCATAGGTTCTGGGACATCTAACAGACATATTGTAACAATGGCAAAACGAGTAAAAGAAGAATTAAAGAAAAATTTTGATTTTAATGCGTCTGTTGAAGGTATAGAACAAAGTAGTTGGGTTTTAATTGATGCAAGTTCTATTGTTGTAAATATTTTTAGACCTGAAGCAAGAGAATTTTATAATCTAGAAAAAATGTGGGATAACTAATTACTTTAACCTTTAGGTCCAGCTTTTTTTATGTTCGAGGCAACTTTTTTGAATTTTTTAAAATTATCTGCAAACATTTTAGCTAAACTCTTTGCTGCTTTGTCATAAGCCTTTTTGTTTTTCCAAGTTTTTTTAGGATCTAATACCTTTGATGGTACTCCTGGACAAGTTTTTGGGACATCTAAATTAAAAAGTTTATTTCTTTCATAACTCACTTGTTCAAGTTCTCCGTTTAAAACTGCTGTTATCATTTTTCTTGTATAATCAATTTTAAATCTTTTACCAACTCCATAAGGGCCTCCTGACCAACCAGTGTTAACTAAATATACATTTGAATTATGTTTTTCAATTCTTTCACCTAACATTTTTGCATAAACTTCTGCAGGTCTTGGCATAAAAACTGATCCGAAACAGTGTGAAAAAGTTGGTTGAGGTTCTATAATTCCTCTTTCAGTACCTGCAAGCTTACTTGTATACCCAGCCATAAAATGGTACATAGCGCCATCTGCTGTAAGTTTTGAAATTGGTGGTAATACACCAAATGCATCTGCAGTTAAAAATATAATTGATTTTGGATGTCCAGCAATACTAGGAATGACTGCTCCTGGAATATAATCTAGAGGATAAACAACTCTTGTATTTTCAGTTAATGATTCATCATCATAATCTGGATTCATAGTTTTTGGATTTAAAACAACATTTTCAAGGACAGCTCCATCTCTAATAGCATCCCAAATTTGTGGTTCTGCCTTTTTACTTAAATTAATTGTTTTTGCATAACACCCACCTTCAAAATTAAATATGCCGTCATCAGACCAACCATGTTCGTCATCACCAATTAACATTCTTTTCGGATCAGCTGATAAAGTTGTTTTTCCTGTACCCGATAAACCAAAAAATAATGCTGTATCACCATTAAGACCTAAATTAGCTGAACAATGCATTGGCATTATATCTTTTCCAGGTAAAATAAAGTTTAAAACACCAAATATAGTTTTTTTATTTTCTCCTCCATATCTAGTTCCGCCAATAATTGCTAAACTTTTTGTAAAATTTAAAAGTATAAAGGTTGAGGTTCTAGTTCCATCAAGTTCAGGTCTTGCTTCAAAATCATTATTATTAAAAACAGTAAATTTTGGTTCATGATACTCTAGCTCTTCTGCTGTTGGCTCAATAAACATCGTTTTTACAAATAAACTTTGCCATGCAGTGTTAGTTATCATTCTAACAGGTAATCTAGTTCCATCCGCTGCTCCAGCCCATCCATCAAAAACAAAAAGTTCTTTTGATTTTTGGTATTTTTTCATTTTATTTAAAATTTGATCAAATTTTTTAGGAGGAAAAGGTTTATTAATCTTACCCCAATCTACTGTTTTATGAGTTAATTTATCATCAACCACGAATCTATCTTCGGGTGACCTACCTGTATATTGACCTGTAGTTACAGAAAGAGCGCCTGTTTTTGTTAAAACACCTTCATTTCTTGCAACAGCCATTTCTATTAATTCTTTAGAAGATAAATTTCTATAAACTACTGAAGGATTTAAGCCCATCTCTTCTATTTGGTAAGTAAACTTACTTGTTATATTTGTTTTTGAATCTTTCACGCTCAAAATATTTTTTTTACCACTATTTTTATACTCATAAATCACAGGAATGCAAGGGGGAATATGGATATCAAATATATTTTTTTCCGTATATTCTTTAGTTGCTATTCTAAAAGCTGTCAATGCGTTTCCATGAGCGACACAAAGAACATTTTTTCCCTTTTTAAGTAATCTAAGAATTTTATTATTAAAAAAAGGTTTTACTCTTTTTAAAACATCATAAAGACT
>JAKUPP010000003.1 GCA_022450705.1 Alphaproteobacteria bacterium
GTATGTACCAAGAAGCTCAATATAATACTACTTCTAATGTAGGTGGTTCAGAAATTGAAGCTCACGGTGTCCATGTTGGAGGTACACTTGTTGGTGGACCGGTAGCATTTACAGCTCACTATTACAGTGGTGAATGTTTAGGTATTACTCTTCAAATGGACTCAGGTGGTATGTCTAGTTATGGTAAATGTCGTGACCATGATGGTTATTATGTACAAGCTACATATAACTATGGCTCTGGTAAAGTTGGAGCTTCATGGGGCGGTTCTTACCAAGACAAAGCTGGAAATGACGGTGGTTCATATGATGTTAAAGAAGAACAAGAAATGTGGACATTTGGAATTTACCACAACTTGGCTCCTGAATGGCTAGCTGTTGCTGAATATTCTCGCGCAGAAGAAGATTGGTATGACAAAGAAGCAATCGATGAAAGAGGAGAAAGTGATATCTTCTCAGTAGGTATGTTTTACCTCTGGTAAGAGAATATTGCTTTTAAGCCTCCAAAAGAGAATTTGAGAAAAAGGTGGATCTCATAACGGGATCCGCCTTTTTTTTATATACAAATAAACTCCTAAATAATATAATTTATTTGATTCCTTTGTATTAGTAACTACTTTTAAAAATACAAAAAAATTATGATGTGCAATTATTCCAAAAAAAAATATTTAAATTTAGCTTTATTTATAGTTCTTTTTATATTTGTTTTTCCTCAAATTAATTCTGCAAAAATATCTGACAGAAGAGCTGTAAAAACCTATTGGTCTGAAGCGCCTATAATGCCTGGGGCTGCTAAATATTTTGTAAGAACTGAAAAAATAGAAAAAAAAGCTAAGTCTTTAAATAATCATCCTATAAAATTAAATGAAAACACATTAAGAGTAATGCTTAAACAGTTATCCTATAAATATGATAGAGATGAGCCTGAAATCCCTTTGTTTTCAAAGAAAGAACTTATTTTATTATCTGAAAATGTCTCAAAAGCTTTAATGGAAGCCCAACCAAATGAAGATGTGACCTTTGTTATAAAAGGACCTCATAAAAGTACTAGATGGGGCTTTGCAGAAGATAGATTGACAGCCGGAAGAATATTTGTTTCTAACAATCAACTAAATCTAATTTTTGGTGCTGTCCAAGTAAATTTACAGCCCACACTAGATGAAAGATATCAAGGAAACGTATGGGAAACAGCAAAACTAACTTACGATATTGGCTATAGAAAAAAAAAGATTAAATATGAAGGATTAATTGTTGTTTATAATCAAAAGAAAAAAGGTATTTACAGAAAATCTACTGATAGAAAAGATTGGTTTGTTTTTACAAATGATGCTTATAAACAAGCAAGACAAGGGGAAAATCAAAAGAATTTGGGTAAAGAGCAATATAAAACATTACAACAGCAAATAGATACTTTGCAAAAACAATTAAATAAGCAAGATCAACCGCAACAAAGAAAACAACAATACACCCCTCCTCCTCAACAAAGACAACAAATACAAAGAAAAAAAGAGCAGCCAGTTGTAACAAAAAAAAGAACAAATGCTAGTGATGCTAATGTATTAGAGCAACGCATTAAAACAATTGAACAATTATATAAAAAAGGAATTTTATCTGAAGAAGAGTATAAAAAAAAAAGAAACGAAATTTTAAAAGGACTTTAATTTAAGAAATTTTTTTTCTTTTATTTATTTAGATATGTATCCTGCTATCAAACCTTTTAATTCATTTTTTTTAAAAACTAAAGATAATTTGCATTCCATCTATGTTGAAGAATGTGGTAACAAAAAAGGTATACCTATAGTATATCTTCATGGAGGACCTGGTGGATCCATAGATCCAAAAAATAGGAGGTATTTTAATCCAAAAAAATATAGAATTATTTTATTTGATCAAAGAGGTTCTGGAAAAAGCAAGCCCAAGGGTTCGCTAATTAAAAATACAACGAGCGACTTAGTTAATGACATTGAACAAATCAGAAGTTTCTTAAAAATAAGAAAGTGGATTATTGTTGGTGGATCTTGGGGTTCAACTTTAGCTCTTATATATGCAATAAAAAATAGTGGTAGAGTTTTAGGTATGGTTCTTAGGGGTGTTTTCCTTGGAACTAAAGACGAGGCTTATTGGGCATTTCATCATGCTTCTAAGTATTTTTATCCTGAGATTATAGATTCAATTGAATCTAAACTTAAAGAAAAAAATAAAAAAATATTCTTAAAATTAGGAAAATTATTAGAAAGTAAAAAAATTAGTAATCAAGCTTTTTCATCAGTAATATGGGAAAAATATGAAAGAACTTTGTCTGTTTTAAATCCAGGAAAAATCAATTTAAATAAAATAATAAAAATTAAAAAAAGGAAAAAACTACCTAATAGCCCTTTTTTAGAATGGTATTATACAAAGAATAATTTCTTTCTAAAAAAGAATGAGATCATATTGAATGTTAAAAAAATTAAAAAAAAACCAGTAATTATAGTTCAAGGTAGATATGATTTAATATGTCCTCCGAAGTCTGCTTTTCTATTAGCTAAAAATATGTCAAACTGTGAGCTAAATATAATTGAAAATAGCGGTCATTCTGCATCTGAACCGCTAATCAAAAGAAATCTTTTAAAAGCTATTGATAAAATTTATTATAAAATTAAAAAAAAGTGATTAGTTATTTATTTTATTCTTTCTAAAATCGAGCATCCAGCAATAGCGTCTCTACCACTGTCTAAATAACAAGTTTCAATCTTATTTTTTTTTATAATTGTTCCAATAACTTTTCCATCATCATTGCTACTATCAGCCCAGTAAAAATTTTTATAATCAGATTTGATAACTCCGACAAATTCTTCTGTTCCACCTTTATGAATAACATGGCCTTTAAAAACCCTATCTTTTTGATCTGTAATTTCTATGATATTCTTACCTTTTACAAAACCATTTTTTAAGGTTGATTTAATATTAACTCCCTCCCATTTGCCAACTAAATTTGGGATTCTTTTTCCATAAACATTGGTAGATGAAAGTAAAATAGTAAACAAAAAAATATGTAAATAAATTATTTTTTTCATAGTATGTAAATACCTTAATTATAATTAAATGTTTAAAAGAATTCTATTTAATTTTTTATTTATTTTTACTCTTTGTTGTTTAACAGGGTGTGAAGAGTTTTATAGTTTTGAAGCAAAAAAACTTAATAAAAAAGTTCAGGAACTTATTGAGGAATCAAAAACAATTAGTGATACAGATAAAAAAATTATACTTTTGTCAAATGCTTTAAATAAGCTTGAAAAAATTCAAAAAAGATACCCGAAAACTAAGGTTGCAAGACTACATAGAAAAGAAAAAAAAATTAATAATCTTAATTTAAATATTGATGAACTTAAAAAAATATCATCAAATGAAAAAATTGAGAGAGAAAAAAATGCTAATCTTGATGAAATAAAAAAAAATATCGAATTAGCTGATGCGGAATTTAGAAATGGTAATACATTGAAAAGTTCTTTAAAATTACTTAATGCAGCCGAATTATCTATTGATCAAATTGGTGATACAAGAACAAAATCTAGAATATCGAATGAAATTAGTAAATTAAGAATATCCTTGAATGATAAAGAAAAAGCATTTGAAAATTTATTGATGTCTGAAAAATATATTGATGAAATGTATACTGATCTTCCAAAAAAAATTAAAAATTTAACAAAAGTTTATAAAATGTACCATGAATTAAATAAAGAAGATAAAAAGAAAGAAATAGAAAAAAAAATATATTTAATAATAAATACTGAAATATCAAATAATGATAATAAAGCAGTTGCGTTTACAGAAGTTGCAAAGATTAATTTAGAAATAAAAAATTCTTCTAAAGTAAAAGAAGATCTAATAAAAGCATCAAAACTTTCAGAAAAATCAAATACTTATTTAGATATAGCAAAAATATTATATGAAGCTAATGATATTAAAGAGCTCAATGAGATGTTAAAAAAAGCAAAGATTGCAGCAAAATCAAAAGATCAAGAATTTTGGATTATTAGAGAGTTAATAAATATAAGTTTATTTGAGGACTTAATTAATAAAAAAGAAGATAGTTACAAAACTTTATTGGATGCAAAAAATAATATTCCAAACATTCCTGATGAAAGATTAGTTTTAGAACTTGTTGATGCTTTTGCAAAAATTAACAAAATTGAAGAGGCTGAAAAATTAATTAAATTAATTAAACCAAAGTATGAACAATCGATGGCGTATGCATTTATTGGTAAACAACTTGCAATTCAAGGAAAAAAAAAAGAAATGAAATTCTTCTCAGATAAAGCTTTAAAAGTAGCTCCTGATTCAGTTGTAGGAAATTATGAATTTCAAGGACTTCCTGGCTTTTCTGCTAAAGGTAGAGTTTTTGCTGAAGTTGCTGAATCATATGCTTTAATAGGTAATTTTAAAATTGCATATGAGTTGTTAGGTTCCATTGAAAGCGATAGATTTTATAAAGAAGGAGTTTCAGGAGTTTTAATTATACAAGCAAAAAATGATAAACTAGGAGCAAGAAACCTAGCGTCAAAAATGCTAAAGCTTGGTGGTAAAATTATAGACAATAAATTAATAGGTAAAATAGCATATGCTCAAGCAATCAGTGGTGACATAGAGAATTCATTATTAACTACAAAAAAAATGGATATAGGATTTGATTTTTCTCAAGTGTTAATAAATATTGCTAGCCAAATTAGTCTTCAACAAGCAAATCCTTTAACTTAGTATCAGCTACATTGTATTTAGTTGAGGAAAGTTTATAAGTCCAGTTTTTAATATTATCAACAAAAATATCTTTATTTTTTTCAAGTTTTAAAGCTGATTGATCATCTATACTAATATTAATCCATTTATTTTTATCTTTTTTAAAAATAGTCGAATAAATATTAGAACCGTTAAATAATTCAAAATTTATTTTTGTAATAACTTCTTTATCAATTATATTTTTGCGTTCAAAAACATCTTCAAAAATTAAATTAGTAAAAAAATAACCTAAAAAATTTGCAATTAAGTCACTTTTTGGCAATTGTTCTTTAGTTAAACCATCAATTAGTAAGTTTTCATTTTTATCATCTTTAGTTAAAGAAAAAGATTCATTTTTATTTGAGTGGTTAATTGTAATTTTTTTTACATTTTCATAATTTATATCTAAAATTTTTGTTTCTAACCAATCTTGTTCTACAGATGACATCTCCAATCCTCCAGAGGTTAACCATGTTGTTTTATCATTTATTTTTTTTATATAAACCCCGTTTTTTTTCTTTTTTCCAAGAACAAACTCGATTATTTTTTCACTACTATCATCAAATATTGTTATGAGTTTAGAATCTCCGTCATCATTTTTTGGATAATCAAGATCTAATCGTGAATATAACGATTCCTGTTCCGTTTTTTTTTCAAAAAATCGTAATTCTGTGATCTGAATTAAATTTTTTCTTACTGTTTCGTTCTTTGCTTTATAGCTAGATTTTGATGACATGTACCAATTGTTATCTTCATTTTTAAGAATTGTTATTTTTTTTTTACTATTATCAATATTTATTTCTTTAATATTATTTAATTGTTTCTGTGTCTCCTTAAAAATTAATTCTCCTTTTTTTATAAATGTTTCATACCTCGGTTGAATTAAATATGAAATAAATGCTAAAGCAAATAAGGTGACAGTTGTAAGAATTAAATATGTAAAGTTTCTATTTGACATTTTTTTTAATCTGTTTCTCTTACAATATGTTTTTGATGTCTTTTTCTTCTTTCAATAAAACCTAAGACTAAAGAAATAATAATTAATAATATTGGTACAAAAAAAATGTTAAAAAATTTTAGCGTACTATCGAGTTTTTCTATATCTTTTCTTAATGCATTTTGTACTTTTCTAAGTTCTGATCTAACTAAAATCATTTCTTCTCTAAATTTATCAATTTCCAAAGCTTCTTTTTCTGTCAAAAGAGTCTTTTCTTTTTCTTCTCCTGATCCTTTTTGTATATCTTCTAATTCATTTTCATAATTTCTTAATTTCTCAAGAAGTTCTTGTTCTTTTGCTCTAAATCTTTGTTCAGCTTCTTTTTGTATTTTCTCAACTTTTGTAAATGGCGTTGAAGTTGCGCCTTTTCCTCTTAATCCTATTAAATCCTCTGTCCCATTTAAATATTCAAGTATATTAACTGTAAAATCAGCGTTATTCGCAATAGGAGTAACTCCTCCTGATTGTTCATATTTAAGCCAAAATTCATCGTATAACATATCTGCATCTGCAACTACAACTAATGTAGATGGTTTAATAGACTCGTTAATATGTTCATTTTTATCAAAATCATCTTTTCTACCTGTGTCAGGAGGACCGTCTGGAAAATTTGAAATAAAATTTCCCTTTATTTCAGCAGCCAAAGTTAGCTCTTCATTTGATGGGGAAAAATTTCTTAACAAAGTAGTTGGATCTGGTGTAAATCTAACATCATCTGCATTAATTTGCATTGATTGAGTTGTGCTCCAAACTAATCTTCTGAAGTTAATATTCTCATTATTTCCATTGTTCTTAAGGAAGCCACTTGTAGCAAAAGTTAATCTTTGAACTTCAGAAGTTACTTGATGAGTATCGTCCATGTGATCCTTTTTAATATCTAACCAAGCAAGATAATCTGTAACAGATGGTTGATCAGAAGCACCTATCTCAACTCTTCTAGCAGAAAGCAAATCTCCAACAACTTTATTTTCTACTAATTCTATACCCCATTTATTCAAAAGTTGGCTCAAATTAGATTCATTGCTACCTTCTTCTATTTGATTTTTATCAGGAGAAAAACTTTCTGTTTCTGAATTAGGATCAATGAAAATAAGAAGTTTTCCTCCTCTTAATACAAATTGATCAATTGTATACATTAATCTTTCTGAAATACTTTTTGGATGAACTAACATTAATAAGTTAAGTCCCTCAGGTAAAGATTTTGTTTTTTCATGAACTCTCTTAATTTCAAAAAATTCCTTCATTTGATTATAAACAGCCCAAGGAGGTGCTGTCGCTGCATCTTGAGTTTTTGCTAAAGGATTAAAAGTACCTAGCATAGGTAAATCAGTATACAAGCCAACTGTTCTTCTGTTTGGATTTGCTAGATTTGTAACTATTTTACTTAAATCATATTCTAAAAAAGGACTTCGGTCAGGTTGAAAAAAAATGATTTTTTCTTCATCATCAGTGCTGTTAGTTGCTATTAATCCAAAGTATCCGTAAACACCCGACATTATTTCTGCGCCTTGCAAGCCATATTCAACAGCCTTATCTTCTTCATTTGAGAAAGGTTTTGGATTAAAAATTTTTAATTTAATCTTGTTATTAGATAATAATACGTACTGTTCTAATACTTCTTGTACTCTCGCATAATAATTTTGGTAAACAGGATTAATATCTCCAATCTGTTTTGTATAAAATAATTTAAAATCTAGTGGTTCATTAATAGATTTTAAAATTTTTTTTGTTCCATCAGATAGCGTGTATACTTCGGAATTTGTTAAATCAAACCTTAAGTTCTTAAAAAAATTCTTATTTAAAACATTAAATGAAATAAAAGAAATAATTGCTAATAAGACAATGAAAGAAAACTTTTGTTCTTTATTTATAATTTTTTTTAACATTACAATTTAATTAAATTTTTTAAACTCAACTACAACAACATTCAAAAAAAGCCAAAATACAATAACGCTTAAATAAAAAAGAAAATCTCTTATTTCTATAACTCCTTTAGTAATAGACTCAAAATGTACTAAAAAACTCATCGAAGAAATTGTATTTACTAAAAATTCAGGAGCCCATACTTTAAAAAAATTTAATACTATATCTACGCCACTCATGGTAAAAATAAAACAAACCGTTGCTGCTATTACAAACGCTATAACTTGATTTTTAGTAATAGCGGAAATACAAGATCCAATAGATAGATAAGCTCCTGACATAAATAAACTACCCACATATCCTGCTAAAATAACTCCATTGTCTGGTTGTCCTAAATAATTTACTGTTATCCAAATTGGAAATGTTAAAACTAAAGCAATAAATATAAAGATCCAAGCTGCAAAAAACTTTCCAATTACTGCCTGTGTAGTTGTTAGAGGAAGCGTCATTAACAACTCTATTGTACCTGTCTTTCGTTCCTCAGCCCATAATCGCATAGTAACTGCGGGTATTAACAAAATATAGACCCAAGGATGGAAAGCAAAAAAAGCATTCAAATCTGCTTGTCCTCTGGCAAAGAAATTTCCTAAATAGAAGGTAAAAGAACCAATGAGTGTTAAAAAAATTACTATAAAAACATATGCTAGAGGTGTAGAAAAATAACTAGCTAATTCTCTTTTTACTATATTTAAAAGGACAGTCATAAGTTATAATTATTTACTTAATGTAATTTCTCTAAAAATGTTATCTAAGTTCTTGTTTTTATATATTTTTTTTAACTCACTAGGTTTTTTATCAATAATTTTTTTTCCTTTAGCTATAATACAAGCGCGAGAGCATACAGCATCAACTTCCTCTAATATATGTGTCGAAATTATTATTGCTTTTTCTTTACCCATTTCATTTATCAAGTTTCTTACATGATGTTTTTGGTTAGGGTCAAGTCCATCTGTTGGTTCGTCTAAAACTAAAATTTCCGGATTATGAATTAAGGCTTGCGCTAAACCAACTCTTCTTTTGTATCCTTTAGATAAAGTGTCAATTGGTTGATTAACTACATCTGTTATTTGTGTTTTAACAACAACGCTATCTAGTGCTTTTTTAAATTCTTTTGAACTCATCCCTCTTATATGCGCAACAAATTTTAACATATTTATTGGCGTCATATCTCCATATAAAGGCGCTCCTTCGGGAAGATACCCTATTAATTTTTTACACTCTATTGGATTAGTTTCAACATTCATTCCTTTAACTTCTATAAATCCTTCTGTAGGTTTTATAAAACCAGTAATCATTTTCATAGTAGTTGATTTTCCTGCTCCATTAGGACCAAGAAATCCAAGAACTTCCCCTTTTTTAACACTCATTGTAAGATTGTTAACGGCTACAAATTCATCAAACTTTTTTGTTATATTAGTAATAGAAATCATTTTTTTGTATTCACTTAATAAGCCATAGATGGAACTTTAATTTTTTTTATTTTAACAATTCTTTTTTTATAAACTTTTTTCGTTTTTTTTGTATCTAATTTTTCTTTATTATTTATTATTAATTTTTCTTTAAAAACTTCCTGACAAATCTGTTTTAATTTTAATGTTCTAGCTAAAGAGCAATCTTTTTTAAACATATAAGAAAGAGCGTGGTCAGTAGTAGTTTTATCTGTAGTAACATAAGAAAGAAAATCAGCGCTATTTTTTGAATAATTTAAACTATCAATGATGCTTTGTAAAGAAATTGAACAACTATTTAAAAATAAAAAAGATAATAAAATAAATATTTTAAAGCTTAATTTCATTATTATTTTGTCTCAAAAAAATATAACTGCTTCCCATTTTTTAAATCATAAACAATTATTTGATATTCCTCGTTTAATTTAATAATTAATATTAATTTGTCATCCGAAATATTAGCATTAACTATTTCGCTATTTTCAGTTATTTTTAATTCATTTAATACTTTTTTCTCAGGAAAAACCAAAGTTTGTTTTGAAAAAACTCTATCATATATAATATAAATGACCCCAGCTGTGCCAAAAAAAATTAGCAAACCCATAAGAATTACTATAAATTTTAAATATTTCATAAATTTATTTAAATGTGTTTTAAAAATATAAGAATTTTTTACGAAGATAAAGACTTAATTGTAATTGATAAACCAAGTGGTTTAACAGTTCATCCTGGTGCTGGGCAAAAAACATCAACATTAGTAGATTTTCTAGTTAATAAATATGGAAAAAAATTATCCAATTTATCTGGAATAGATAGGCCTGGAATAGTTCATAGACTAGATAAAGATACAAGTGGTTTATTATTAATTGCTAGAAATAACAAAACTCATAAATTGTTACAAGATATGTTTAAAAAAAGAGAAATTAATCGTTTATATTACGCTATTGTTTGGGGGTTATTACAAAAAAATAGCGGTAGCTTTACAATGAATATTGGAAGAAACCCAAAAAATAGAAAGAAATTTTCTATTTTTCAAAATGGTGGGAAAAATGCAGTAACAAAGTACAAAGTAAAAAAAAACTTCTCTAACGTAGCGTCATTAATTGAATGTAAATTATTAACAGGAAGAACTCACCAAATAAGAGTACATCTTTCTAGTTCAGGAAATTCTATTATAGGAGATAAGAAGTATGGAAAAAATAAATCAAAATTAATAAAAAATGTGGATAAATCTATAGCAAATTATATAATTTCCTTCAAAAGACAGGCATTACATGCCTATTTTTTAAGCTTCATTCATCCTATAAAAAAAGAGGAAATAAGAATTATTTCTAAATTACCTAGTGATTTCAATAATTTAGTTAACAAACTAAAATCAATTTAATCTCTTGACAAGTATCGTATAATTATGAGAAACTGTGGATAAGTGATAAAATAAATATTATATAATAGAATCGTTATATAACTATCGGATTCTATTAATCTTTTAAAGGTAATATATATGACAGCTATTTTTAAACACTTACCAAGAATCACTTCAGAAAACGGTCTAAGTAGATATTTACAAGAAATAAGAAAATATCCTCTTTTAGAACCTAAGTATGAAAGAGATTTAGCTATGAAATGGACAAATAAACAAGATATTGAATCAGCTCATATTCTAGTTACAAGTCACTTAAGATTAGTTGCAAAAATTGCAATGGGTTATAAAGGTTATGGGCTTCCAATAAACGAGTTAATCTCTGAAGGAAATATTGGTATGTTGGAATCAATAAAAAGATTTGATTATAAAAAAGGATTTAGACTAGCTACTTATGCAATGTGGTGGATAAGAGCATCTATACAGGAATATATTTTACACAGTTGGTCTTTAGTTAAAATGGGCACAACTGCTGCACAAAAAAAATTATTTTTTAATTTAAGAAAAATTAAATCGAGCTTAAGAGCATATGAAGAAGGTGATATGTTGCCTGAAAATGTTAATAAGATAGCAAAAAACTTAAATGTTTCAAAAAAAGAAGTAACAGAAATGAATAGAAGATTGGCTGGCCCAGATCATTCACTTAACGCTCCTTTAAAGGAGGATGGAGAAGGAGAATGGCAAGATTGGTTGGTTGATAGTTCTCCAACTCAAGAATATACAATATCAAACTCTCAAGAGTTAAATCAAAGAAAAGATTTGCTTGATGAAGCTATAAATGTTTTAAGTCCAAGAGAAAAATACATAATGGTTCAAAGAAGACTGAAAGATAAACCAAAAACTCTAGAAGATCTAAGTAATCATTATAAAATATCAAGAGAAAGAGTTAGGCAGATTGAAGTAAGAGCAATGGAAAAACTAAAAAAATCTGTAAAAAAACTTATTAATTAAAAGAAATCTTGAAAGAGAAGAAATTACAGCTTTCTAAGTTTAATCTATCTTTCTTAAATTGATAATATCGTTTCTATCAGGTCCGTTAGATAAAAAAACTATTGGAATATTTATTAATTTCTCAATAATTTTAATAAATTCTTGTGCTTTTTTAGGAAGAGATTTTTTATTTTTTATACCGGTAGTATTCGCACACCACCCATCTACTGTTAAATAAACAGGTTTAACATTGTTTAAAGTTTTATTTGAACTAGGCATAAAGTGAATTTTTTTTCTTCCAACTTTATATTGATAGCAAATTTTTATTTTTTTAAAATCGTCTAGCACATCAATTTTTGTTAGTGCTACAGAATCAATGCCTGCAATTTGAATAGCTTTTCTACATTGAACAACATCAAACCACCCGCATCTTCTTGGTCTATTGGTAACACTTCCAAATTCGTTTCCATTTTTTGCAATTTTTAATCCTATTTTAGATTTAATCTCAGTTGGAAAAGGTCCTTCGCCAACTCTTGTTGTATATGATTTTAAAACGCCTAGTATGTGACCAATTTTAGATGGTTTTATTCCTATACTTGAGGCTGCTGTAGCTGGAATAGTGTTGCTTGAAGTTACAAATGGAAAAGTTCCGTGATCTATATCCAGCATTAATCCTTGCGCACCTTCAAATAGTAACTTTTTTTTAAAAAAAAATTTACTATTAATAAACTCACTTACATCTATAGAAAATGGTAATATTTTTTTTCTTAATGAAATTAATAACTTAAAAGTTTTGTTGAATGAGATTCTTTTTTCTGAGAAATTTTTTAGAAAAATATTATGAAAATCTATTAAGTTTCTTAATCTAGTTTTAAGAACACTTATATCTTCTAAGTCATATATCTTCAAACCTCTTCTAGCAATTTTATCTTCATAGCAAGGGCCTATTCCTCTTCCCGTAGTTCCAATCTTCTTTTTTGATAATTTTTTTTCTCTAACTTGATCAATGATAGAATGTAAAGGTAATAATATTGAAGCGTTATTTGCTATTTTTAGATTTCTTTTAGATATTTTTATTTTTCTTTTTCTTAATAAATCTATCTCTTTTAAAAAATGGACAGGATCTATAACTACACTACTGCCAATTATACACAATTTATTTCTAATTAATCCTGATGGCAGAATACTTAATATAAATTTATCTTTACCTATAACAATTGTATGACCAGCATTATGACCGCCTTGAAATCTTAATACTACATCAAATTTACTACACAAGTGATCTACAATTTTACCTTTTCCTTCGTCTCCCCATTGCGCACCAACTATTGTAATATTCTTCATTTTAATGGTTTAATCTTATTTTTTTTAAATATAAATTTACAGTTATGTAATTTAGCAATTTTTTTATCATTATCACTGTCAATATTCTGAATTGTAATCCACCCCTTTTTTCTTAATTTTGGTAAATTTTTATCAAAAATACTTTCAAAAGATACTAGAAGTTTTTTTTTTCTATATTTAGAAATATTCTTTAATTCTAAGAACTGATTTAGAAAAAAAGTTGCTCCTACAGCGTCTTTATTTTTTGAAGTTACATAACGCCCTCCTCTGCATACTTCTTTACTAGAATTTAAACAGAAAATACTAAATGTTACTCCTGTATAATATTCAAATCCTCTGTGGTCTAATAAATCTATTGAAACTTTATAATCATCAGAATTCTTTTTTTCTAATAAAGAACAAATTTTTATAAAATCTTTTATAATCTTTTTAGCATTATTCCCAAATTTTATTTTTTTAATTCTTTTTAGATTTTTTTTTAATGAGCCTGAAGAATCAATTATTTCATTTAAAACTTTAAATAATTTAAGATCATAATTATAAATTTCTTTGATATTCTTTTTTGCAACAAGTTTTCTTAAATTAATTCTTTTAGCTGAAGAAACTTTAAAATCATCAAATATTTTTTCTAGTATTACTGGAGCATTAATATCTAAGCTAATTTTTTTAAAATTAATCTTTTTTAAGGAATCTAAACTTAAATTAATTACTTCAAGGTCGGCTAACAATTTTTTTGAACCTATAATTTCAACTCCAGCCTGTTTAAATTGTCTATCAGATGATAATTTTGGTTTATCCGCTCTAAAAACGTCTCCGAAATAACATAATCTCAATGGCTTTGGTAAGCTAAAAAGTCTATCTTCAGCTATTCTAGCTAATTGACTCGTTATATCAGGCCTTAATGATACTTTTTCTTTTGTTAATGGATCAAAAAAAGATAAGGTTTTTTTATTTAATAATTTATTTTTTACATCAGATAAAGTTTTTTCATATTCAATTATTGGTGGATCTATAAATGAGTAGCCCCATGATTCAAAATTTTCTAATAATTTTCTTCCATATTCAAATTGAAGATTTGCTTCGTTTGTTAAAATGTCTCTAAAACCTATGGGAAGTAAATTTTTTTTCTGATTCATACATTATATGTTATAATAATTCAAAAAATTATTACTACTATTTTAATGTCTCTTAGGGGAGCATGAGTAGCTGAGAAATAACCCTTAAGACCTGAACTAAATAATATTAGCGGAGGGAAAGAGACTATCCTTCCCGATATTAATTAAAACTAATGGATAAGAGAATAAATAATAAAAAAAGAAATATTACAATTGGTCCGTTTCCTTCATCAAAAAAAATTTATTTAAAAGGAAAAATTTTTTCTGATTTAAAAATTCCGATTAGACAAATTAACTTATCTAAAGAAGCAAAACCTAATAAAATTTATATTTATGATAGCTCAGGTGTCTATACCGAATCTAAAAATAATAATGATTTTAATATAAATTTAGGATTAAAAAAAAATAGAAAAAAATGGATAAATAAAAACAAATCTATAATTAAATACAGAGGTCGTAAAGTAAGTTATAAAGATAATGGTTTTAAAAAAAATAATGAAAAAATTCTAGAAATTTTTAAAAAAAAGAAGAATGTTTTTAAGTCAAAAAAAAATAAATGCATTACTCAACTTTACTATGCAAAAAAAGGAATTTTTACTCCTGAAATGGAGTATGTTGCTATAAGAGAAAATGAATTTAGAAAAGAAAATAAAAAAAAAATTGAGAAAAATAAATTTCCTCAAGCAATAACTCCTAAATATGTTATGGATGAAATAGCAAGGGGACGAGCAATTATTCCATCAAATATTAATCATACAGAACTAGAACCCATGATAATTGGTAAAAATTTTTATGTTAAAATTAATGCTAATATTGGTAATTCTGCTATTACTTCTGATGCAATTAATGAAGTAGAAAAAATGGTGTGGGCAATTAGATGGGGTGCGGACACTATAATGGACTTATCTACTGGAAAAAATATTCATAATATTAGAGAATATATTATAAGAAATTGCCCTGTGCCTGTTGGCACAGTCCCGATTTATCAAGCCTTAGAAAAAGTAGAAACACCCGAAGATTTAACATGGGATGTATACAAAGATACTTTGATTGAACAAGCAGAACAAGGTGTAGACTATTTTACAATTCATGCGGGCGTACGATTGCAACATGTTCCTTTAACCTCTAAAAGAACAACTGGAATTGTTTCACGTGGCGGTTCTATAATGGCAAAATGGTGCTTAGCTCACCACAAAGAAAATTTTTTATATACTAAATTTAAAGAAATATGTGAAATTATGAGAAGTTATGATGTTTCTTTTTCATTAGGAGATGGTTTGAGACCAGGTTCTATAGCAGATGCAAATGATAAAGCACAATTTGCTGAGCTTGAAACATTGGGGGAATTGAACAAAATTGCATATAAAATGGATTGCCAAGTTATGATCGAAGGACCAGGACATATTCCAATACATTTGATTAAAGAGAATGTTACAAAGCAAGAAAATTTATGTAACGAAGCCCCCTTTTACACTTTAGGTCCTTTGACTACTGATATTGCTCCTGCTTATGATCATATAACAAGCGCCATTGGAGCGGCAATGATTGGATGGTATGGTACTGCAATGTTGTGTTATGTAACTCCAAAAGAACATTTAGGGCTACCAGATAAAGATGATGTAAAAGAAGGTGTTATTTCTTATAAAATAGCTGCTCACGCTGCTGATCTAGCTAAAGGACATCCAGGTGCAAAAATTAGAGATGACGCATTAAGTCAAGCTAGATTTGAGTTTAGGTGGGAAGATCAATTTAATTTATCTTTAGATCCAGAAAAAGCAAAATTATTCCATGATGAAACATTGCCATCCGAGGGAGCCAAAGTTGCTCAATTTTGTTCTATGTGTGGCCCTAAGTTTTGTTCTATGCATATAACTCATGACATCAGAAATTATGTAAAAAAAGGAATGAAGGACATGTCTAAAAAATATTTAGATCTTAATAAAAATAAAATTTCTAAAAAAATTAAAATAATAAAAAATAGGATTTAAGCGGACTGTTTTATATGAAGTCTAGTTTAGAAAAAAAAATTATTAATAATCAAGACTTCAAATCTCTAGTTAAGAAAAGATCTTTTATTAGTTGGTTACTATCAGCGATTACACTTTTAACTTACTTTTGTTTTATTCTTCTAGTTGCTTTCTTCCCAGAAGTGCTAGGACTTAAAATATCAGAAGAATCAATCATAACAATTGGAATTCCCATTGGAGTTTCTATTATACTTTTAGCTTTTGCATCAACAGGAATCTACGTCTTTATAGCAAATCGTGAATTTGATAAAACTGAAAAAAAAATTCTAAAAAAAAATAAATGACAAATTATCCTGCTATAACAATGTTTTTCATATTTGTTTTCGCAACTCTTATGATTACCTACTGGGCTGCGAAAAGAACTAAGTCCCGTTCCCATTTTTACGCTGCAGGAGGAAAAATTACTAGTCTTCAAAATGGTCTGGCTATTGCTGGTGACTATATGTCTGCTGCATCTTTTTTAGGTATTTCCGGCCTTGTTTATCTTTCAGGTTATGATGGACTTATTTATTCGATTGGATTTCTTGTAGGATGGCCAATTATACTATTTTTACTGGCTGAACGACTACGCAATTTAGGAGACTATACATTTGCTGACGCCACCTCACATCGTCTTGATCAAATTAAAATAAGATCTCTTGCTGCATGCGGATCATTGATAACTGTTGCATTATATCTAATCGCGCAAATGGTTGGAGCAGGAAAACTAATTCAATTACTATTTGGCCTACCCTATGAATTTGCTGTTGTTATAGTTGGTGTCTTGATGATTTTATATGTAAGCTTTGGTGGCATGTTAGCAACAACATGGGTTCAAATTATTAAGGCTGTATTGCTTTTATCAGGTGCAACATTTATGGCAATCGCAGTTATGTGGACTACTGGTTTCAGTTTCGAGACACTATTTGAAAAAGCGGTGAGTGTTCATCCTCAAAATTATTCTATTATGCAACCAGGTGGTCTAGTATCAGATCCTATTTCAGCAATATCTTTAGGAATAGCTCTTATGTTTGGAACAGCGGGACTTCCTCATATTTTAATGCGCTTTTTTACTGTTAAAGATGCAAAAGATGCACGTAAATCTGTTTTTTTTGCAACAGGTTTTATTGGTTATTTCTACATATTAACTTTCATAATAGGTTTTGGAGCCATTATGTTAATTTCAACAAATCCTGAATTCTTGAACGCAAATGGTGGGTTGATAGGAGGAAATAATATGGCTGCAATACATCTTGCAAATGCTGTTGGTGGGGATATGTTTTTAGGATTCATATCAGCAGTAGCTTTCGCAACAATACTTGCGGTAGTCTCAGGTCTAACCCTTGCTGGGGCATCGGCAGTTAGTCATGATCTATATGCTTCTGTCTTCAAAAAAGGAAAGGTTAATGAGAAAGATGAATTATTTGTTTCAAGAATATCAGCTGTTACCTTGGGTTGTGTTGCTATCTTTCTTGGTATTATTTTTGAACAACAAAATGTTGCTTTTATGGTTGGTCTGGCATTTGCAGTAGCGGCTAGTGCAAACTTTCCAATTCTATTTCTCTCCATGTATTGGAAAAAACTAACATCCAATGGTGCGTTAATAGGAGGGGGTGTTGGCCTTATGACTGCAACGATCTTAGTAATCCTTGGTCCTGCTGTTTGGGTTGATGTTTTTGGTAATGATGAACCAGTATTTCCTTATAAATATCCAGCATTGTTTTCAGTAACAACAGCATTTATTGTAACCTGGTTATTTTCTATAATGGATAAAAGTAAATCATCAAAAAAAGAAATTAATGCTTTTGATAGTCAATTTATACAATCGCAAATAGGTCTAAAAAAAGAATAAATATGAAAATGAAGTATAAAAAAAAGAAAGGGCCCTTTTAAGGACCCTTTCTACTCTACACCTTCACCGTGTCGGGATCAAATTCGGGAGGGTGAAACTTTTTTTTTATCTTAGCTGATTGATCTTTTATTAAGTAACCAGCAAATGATAGCTAATGCTACTAAGCCAACAATACCGCCATCACCAAGGTCAGCGACTAGTGCTGTAATGTTACTAACCACGTCTGTTCCAATAAACGGAACGTTGCCCGGTGATAATAGGCCTACAACTATAGCAAAAGCGATAAGCATTAAACCTACTTCAGTTAACGCTCCTATCCATCTTTTCGCTGCATTTAAGGCATTCATTTGATTGCCCCCTATAAAAAAAAATTAGTAATTATACATAATTACTACATATAGTAGTATTGTTTTATAATACACTTAATATAGTAGATTAAAAGCAAAAAATTATATATAAATACCATATGTTGTAATTTTGCAACAGTACTCTTTGTTTTTAGATTTTCTAGATATTTTATTTAGATGAATTTTTTTATTTTATGAGCTAACTTCTTTGCTAAAACACTGATTTTATTGTATTCTTTCCCTTCGACTAACAATCTAATAACTGGTTCAGTCCCAGAAAATCTAATTAACACTCTATCTCCATTAATAATTTTGTTGTTGTAAATTCTTATTAAGTTGTTAATTTTTTTATTTTTTTTGTCTAAAGAATCTTTTAATTTTATGTTTTTTTGTATTTGAAAATAAGAACTATAAAGATCAAAAATTTCACTAGTTTTTTTATCATATTCTGAAATTATTTTAATTAGACATAAGGCTATTAAAATGCCGTCACCGGAAGGACCGAATTGCTTTAAAATTATGTGGCCTGATTGCTCCCCCCCTATAAAACATTTTTTTTTCTTCATTAATTCATAAACAAACTTATCTCCTACCTTTGATTTATAAAATTTTAATCCAATTCTATTAATAAACTTTTCGAGACCTCTATTTGACATTGTTGTCCCTATCATCGCATCTATCCTTAGTTTTGATTTGTTCAAAAAGTATTGAGTCAAACAAGCTAAAATTTTATCTCCATCAATTATCTTTCCTTTTTCATCACAGCAAATTAATCTATCGCCGTCTCCATCGAAGGAAATACCGAAATCGGCAGATTTTTCCTTTACTTTTTTTGTTAAAATTTGCGGATACAGAGAGCCGCATTTGTAATTAATATTTCTACCATTAGGCTTATCTTTTATATAAATTAAGTTAGTATTTATTTTCGAAAAAACATATTTTACAATTTTGTATGAAGACCCGTTAGCACAATCAATTACAACTTTTAATTTTCTTGAAAAATTATTCTTTTTTAGGATTTGTATAAATTTTTTTTTATAGATAGCAAATGAGTTATTTATTTTTTTTATTTTTCCTTTATCTCTATATTTTCTTGCTTTATTCGACTTGGAGAAATTTTTCTCAATTTTATTTTCATCAAAATCAGACAGTTTTTCTCCTTCTTTGTTAAAAAATTTTATTCCATTAAATTGGTATGGGTTGTGTGAAGCGGAAATAACTATACCTATATTGCAATTAAGTTTTTTTGTTAAATATGAAATCGCAGGGGTTGATATTAGACCTGCTTTAAGGACTGTTCCTCCATTATTTTTTAAAGCATTTACAAGCTTGTCTTCAATCTTTTTACTCGACTCTCTTGTGTCTCTCCCAACTATAATCTTAAAATTTTTCTTACTTTTTATAATAGCATGAGACAATGAATTTAACGATGAAACGTTAAAAATTTCATCATTTGATAAAGATCTTATCCCGTCTGTTCCAAATAATTTCTTAACCATAATTTTTTTACTATCTTTTATTTAGTTCCTGCCATATTTGTTTTGCTTGAAAAGCTTCTTTGACATCATGTACTCTAATAATATCTACACCTTGGTCTAATGCATATTGATTAGCTGCGATTGTTCCAGGAATTCTCTCAATTGGTTTCTCTTTCTTGCTTAATTCTGAAATAAATCTTTTTCTAGAAAGTCCTATTAAAATATTACATTTTAATTTATGGAATATCTTTAAATTCTGTAAAATTTGTAAATTATGTCTGCTTGTTTTACCAAAACCTATGCCTGGATCAACAATAATCCTATTTCTTTTTATACCTTGTTTCTCACATTTTATAATTTGTTTTTTTAAAAAAGAATATATATCTCTTGGAGCAAAATTATATTTAGGTTTTTTTTGCATTGTTTGAGGTGTTCCTTGCATATGCATCAAAATTATTAGACATTTAGAATTTTTAATTACATTAATACTATTTGGATCGTGGTTTAGTGCAGAAACATCGTTAATAATTTTTATACCATTATCTAGAGCAAACTTCATAGTTAAAGAGTTTCTGGTATCAATAGAAATATTTAATTTTTTTTTTTTTAAACCAAGAATAATAGGTTTTAATCTTTTAATTTCTAATTCTGGTTTTACAGATTTAGCTCCTGGCCTTGTTGATTCAGCGCCAATATCAATAATATCAGCTCCCATTTTTTGCATTCTTATTGCATTCTGAATTGCTATTTTTGGTTTTGAAAAATATTTTCCCCCGTCTGAAAAACTATCAGGAGTAATATTTAATATTCCCATTATAGCTGGAGTTTTAAAACCTAAATATGGTTTTTTTAAAAATTTCGAGGAACTCATTTGCTAATTAGTTGTTTTCCAATTGTGGTTCTGAAACGCCTATTCCTTTCTTCTTTTTTTCTACAGTAGGAACAGGTGTAAGTTGTTTGTTTTTATTTGTTTTATTTTTTGCAACAAATTTTTTAATTTTTTTACCTTTTATAACATCTTTAATTTCTTCACCAGTTAATGTCTCATATTTCAACAAACCTTTGGCCAACTTATGCAATTGATTAATATTTTTTTTTATTATTGAATGAGCTTTTTTATATGCTTCATCTACAATTTTTCTAACTTCTTTGTCAATTTCTTGAGCTGTGCTTTCAGATATATTCTTTTTTTGTGTTACTGAATGACCTAAAAAAACTTCTTGTTCGTTCTCTCCATATGCTAAAGGTCCTAATTTATCACTCATCCCCCACTCTGTTACCATTTTTCTTGCAATATTTGTAGCCATACTAATATCAGATGACGCTCCTGTGGTAATTTTAGATGGGCCAAAAATAATTTCCTCAGCAATTCTGCCTCCCATTGCAACAGCTAAATCGGCTTTTAATTTTATTTTAGATACTGAAATCCTATCACTTTCTGGCAAGCGCATGACCATACCTAATGCTCTTCCTCTCGGTATAATGGTCGCTTTATGAACTGGATCTGATTCTTTAGAATGAACTGCAACAATTGCGTGGCCTGCTTCATGATAAGCGGTTAATTTTTTTTCATCATCTTTCATAACCATTGATTTTCTTTCTATACCCATTAAAACTTTATCTTTAGCATCCTCCATCTCATCCATAGTAACAAATCTTTTATTTCTTCTTGCTGCTAATAAAGCGCCTTCATTTACAAGATTTGCCAAATCAGCGCCTGAAAAACCTGGCGTTCCTCTAGCAATAATCTTAGGTTTAACATTTGGGGCAAGTGGTACCTTTCTTAAATGAACTTTTAGAATTTTTTCTCTACCTAGTATATCAGGATTTGGAACGACTACTTGTCTATCAAATCTACCAGGTCTAAGTAAGGCAGGATCTAGCACGTCTGGTCTGTTGGTTGCAGCAACTATAATTACACCTTCGTTACTTTCAAAACCATCCATTTCAACTAATAATTGGTTCAATGTTTGTTCTCTTTCATCGTTGCCACCACCAAGGCCTGCTCCTCTATGTCTACCAACAGCATCAATTTCATCAATAAATATGATGCATGGAGCATTCTTTTTACCCTGTTCAAACATATCTCTTACTCTTGAAGCTCCAACGCCTACAAACATTTCTACAAAATCAGATCCTGATATAGTAAAAAATGGAACGCCTGCTTCGCCAGCTACAGCCCTACCCAAAAGAGTCTTACCGCATCCAGGCGGTCCAATTAACAAAACTCCTTTTGGTATTTTGCCGCCTAATCTTTGAAATTTTGATGGATCTCTCAAAAATTCAACTACTTCTTGTAACTCGTTTTTTGATTCATCTATTCCAGCGACATCCTTGAAAGTAATCTTTCCAGTTTTTTCGTTTAGCATTTTAGCTTTAGATCTGCCAAAACCAAGTGCCTTACCGCTTCCTGATTGCATTTGGCGCATAAAAAATAACCATACACCAATTAATAAAAGCATTGGAAACCATGATAAAATAATATGTAAAAAAGAAGAACCTTTACTGTTATACGGTTCAACATTAATTTTTACATTTTTATTTGATAACTTTTCAATTAAATTAGGGTCATACGGGGTATATGTTTTAAATCTTTTTCCGTCTGCTAAATTTCCGTTTATTAAATCGCCTTTAATATTAACATCAAGGACATTATCCTTTTCTACTTCGTTTAAAAAATCAGAAAAAGCTATATCTTGTACAATTCTATTTTCATCTGTTTTAGTAAAAAAATTATAAAAAGACGATAAAATAAAACCTATAATTAACCAGATTAAGAAATTTTTTTTTAATTTTTTCATTATATATATATTTAATATTTTTTTTTCTTACGACAATATCAAACCTTAATAAATATTTGATAAAGTTAAACGCGGTTTAAAAAGAAAATTCATATTCGAATACTCCCTTTTACTCCTTATATTCGAATAATACTGTAAATGAGGCACATATAAAACATCATTTTTTTTATTTTTTACCGCTGGCAAAGATAGAATTATTTTATTAGGAATCGTAATTTCTCTCTTAAATTTCTCATTTTTTAATGAAATCTCGTTCCAACCTTCTTTTTGCAATTGCTCGATAAAAACTGACTTTCCAAGTTTTCTTTTTAAAAAGATTTCTTTTTTATCGTCGATCTCAAATCTGTTATCCCAAATAATTTTGTTGAATTTAAAATTTATTTCTTGTCTTCTGGTTTTTTTAAAAACTTCTCTACAAATACACATTTTTTTTTTAAAAAAAAATATATGACATCCTCCCAAGTTAGTTTTATTTACAATCTCATTGGATTTGATTTTTTTATAAAAATTATAGACATATTTTGATTTTGGCCCATAAAAAGAACCTGAAATAATATTAAGTAATTTAGAGAAAATAAATATAAAATTATCTTTATCCAATAATTTCAAACTTTTAAAATTCACTGCCGCATAACCCAAAGTATGAATCTTAACATTCTTAATTAACCAAGTAGAAAATTTATTTTCTATTTTTTTTCTTTCTTTTTGCGCTCTTTTTAAGATTTTTTTAAAACTACTATCTGTTAATCCTTTTTCCTCTAACTTTGGCAAAATTTTTCTTAATCTATTTCTAGAATATTTTAAAGAATTATTTGATGGATCTTCAATCCAATTTACTTTTTTTTCTTTCAAATAATCAATAATAACTTTCTTTTTTAAATCTAATAAAGGTCTTAGAATTTTAATTTCTTTCTTTAATAAGACTTTTGGCATACACGCTAAACCGTATATATTGCTATTACTATTTAATCTCATAATAAAAGTTTCTTTTTGATCCTCAAAGTGATGTGCGACTAACAAATATTTAATATTTTTTTTATAACACCATTCCTCAAAAATATTATATCTGAATTCACGTGCTTTCTCTTGTAAGCCGTTTTTTGGTTTTTTTGATAAATCCCATTTAAAAGATTTGCTAAAAATTTTTTGTTTTTTTAAAGTATTTTGTGTTTTTTTAGACTCTTGATTGCTAGTTTTTCTAAGAGAATGATCAACGATAAGCGCTGTTATTCTCCCTCCTTTCATGTCTACCCATTTCTTAGCTAAAATAGCCAGGCACAAACTATCGCATCCTCCTGAAACAGCTACAGCTAAGTGAGGATTCTTCTCATACGGTCCTAGTGAGTTCATGGTCTTAAAAAAGACTTTTTCAATCATGTTAAAATTAACAATTGTTTTCTTGAATTAAAAAATTTGTTTTTTTTAAAATGTCTCTTTCAGAATCAGGATATTGTTTTAAAATATTTTTCAAAGCATCGCAAGACTCTTTTTTTTTATCTAAATTAGAAAAAGAAATTCCTATTTTTAATAAACTTGCTGGAGCTTTTTCGTGTTTTTTATGATTTTTAATTATTTCACCATAAGCTAGAACTGCTTCGGGATACTTTTCTCTTACAAATAATGACTCTCCTAGCCAATAATAAGCGCTGGGGGTATTTACATCTTTTGGATATTTTTCCACAAAACCTCTAAAAGCATTTTCTGCATCTGAATAATTTAAATTTTGTAACGAATCTTTCCCGTAACTAAATAAACTATCTGGTGTTTGAAAATTTCTTGCTATTTCTATGGCTACATCTTCAGATTTTTGTTCTTTAATAGTTCCTAAAATTTCTGTATCACCTCCTGAAGTATTTACATCAGATGTGTTTTTTGGATATGCATATGTATCTTTTTCATCAGATCTATCTCTTGCGCCTACAGGTAGTCCTCCTGAGGAGGTATTATTTTTTGTTGATAATCTAAAATCGACATCAGAACTAATTGTATCTAATTTGGCTTGCAGTTGATCTAATCTGAAAAAGATTTCTTCAAACTGTCCGTTCATTTTTGCAAAATCATTTTCAAGTTTATTTACTCTTCTTTGATATTTTGGAGGCAAAGGTTTTTTATCCTCTTTTACTAATGTATTGCCTTCAGGAGCATACAAAGATTTTTGTATATCAGATAATTCTTGTTCTAAACGATTTAATTTCTCAGCTAGCAAATTATAATCAAATTCATCTACTGCATTTGAATTGAATGTTATTAAAAAAAATAAAATGAAAACGTAGTTAAAAATCTTAGATTTAATATTAAACATTTTTTGTATAACTAAATTTTATAAAACTTAGTTCTATAAATATTTAAGATTACTATAAAATCAAGAGAAGAGAAGAATAATTTATCTATCTACGTCTAATGTTGTAACAGATCTTCTATTTAATGTCCAAGAATCTTCAAACGATCCCTCTTTGTCTGGTCTTTCTTTTCCATATGAAACAGTGTTTAATCTGCCTTCAGCAATACCCATTGATGTTAGATATTCTCTAACTGAATTTGCTCTTCTTTCACCTAATGCTAAATTATACTCACGAGTACCTCTTTCATCGCAGTGCCCTTCAATAAGGATAAATTTGTCTGGGTTTTGATCCATCCAAGTAACTTGCATATCCAATGTGCTCTCTGCCATTGAAGTAAGTAAATATGAGTCATAATCAAAATAGATTTTTGCAGGAACTGTTCCATCTTTATCAAGATAGGACATTCCGCCTTTTTCATAAAGACCTGTTGATGTATCTTCCATCCCGCCTGTGCTAGTGCAACTATATAAGAAGACTGTTAAAAGAAGTATTGTGATAGATCTAAAATTAAACATTTCTATAAAACCATACATATAAATTATTATTTAAGATAATTATATTAATCGATGTTTTAGATACAAGTGTTTTTTATCTTTTTTTTCAATCTAACAAAGGAGACCAAGCAGGATCAGATGCTTCTAAAGGTGTAATAATTTCTTTCTCATGAAAACCTGTTAAATCAATTAAAAATATTCTTGTTTTTCCTTCTTTTCTTTTTGCTGGGTAATCTTTCTTAGTATATGCAATCATCCTACCATTAGGGGTCCATGTAGGGCCTTCTACTAGAAAGCCTTTGGAAATAACTCTTTCACCTTTACCATCAGGTGTCATTACACCAATATAAAAAGTCTTATTAAAAAACTTAGTAAAAGCAATATAATCGCCTCTTGGAGACCAAACTGGTGTTGAATAATTTCCTTTTCCAAAACTAATTCTTTTTATTTTCTTCCCATTACTATTCATAACATAAATTTGTGGAGATCCTCCTCTATCGGAATTAAAAGCAATTTTTTTTCCATTTGGTGCATATGATGGTGAAGTGTCAATGCCTCTATAGGTCGTTAATTGCTTCCTTATATTAGTCTTAAGATTGTAAGAATAAATATCAGAATTGCCTTCACTTGCTAGAGACATTATTACCTGGTCTCCAAATGGTGAGAAACGAGGTGCAAAAGTCATACCAGGAAAATCGCCTACTATTTCTTGCTTACCAGTTTCTATATCTAATAAATAAACTCGTGGAATTCTTCCGATATATGATAAGTAAGTTAATTCTTGCTGGGATGGAGAAAAGCGAGGCGTAAGAACTAAGTTTGTACCATTAGTTAAAAACCGATGATTTGCACCATCTTGATCCATAATCGCTAATCTTTTAATTCTTTTTTTTGCTGGTCCACTTTCTGCAATATATGCAATTCTTGTATCAAAATACCCAATTTCACCGGTCAATCTTTCATAAACTTTATCCGCTATGCGATGAGAAATTTGTCTCCAATTACTCCTAGCAGTATTAAATGCCCACCCGGCCATCTGCTGTTCTGCGAAAACATCCCAGAGTCTAAATTCAATTCTAATGTTACCATTTGTTTCTAATATAGTAGATCCAACAATGAGTGCTTGGGCATTTATAATTTTCCAGTCAGCAAATTTAGGCATGACATTTGGGCTTGAAATTTTTTGGATATAAGCTTTTGGGTCTATAACTTTGAATAGGCCGCTGTTATTTAAATCAGCAATTACTAACTTTGTAATTTGTTTTGCTACATCTTTTTCTTCTTCAGTAAACCCTATAAAATCATTGATACCGATAGGCGTAGGCTCTGTGTACCCTGATGTTATATCAATCTTTAATTCTGCATTTGCATTAACAATGTAAACAAAGAAAATTAAGAATGAAAAAAATATCTTTTTTATATTTTTCAATTTAAAAAAAAAAAAAGTTAATAACCAATTATACTTTTTGGATCAAAATTTAAAGTTAAATTTTTCCATTTATCAAATTTATCTTTTGGTAATGGTGCATTTTTACATCTAGGGTTTAAAACTGCCCTAAGAGCGCTTTCTGCAGCTGTTCTAAAATATCTATCTCTTTTCATTCGTCCAACGTTTGCTATTCTTGCATCAAGAACATTACCTTCTTTATTAAATCTAACTTTAATTTCTGTAGCTAAATTTCCTACTTCTCTAGCACCTGAAGGAATATTCCAACATTTTTCAAAATGTCTTCTAACAGCATCAACTTCGCTAATTGACAAATTCATTCCTAGTTTTGTAGGGGTTACTTTTTCATCGGTTTCATTTTTTTCTTTATCTTTTTTTTTTTTATCACTAAAATCTTTTTTTACTTGCTCAATAGATTTTAAAACACTTTGTAATTGATTAGGTTTCTTTTTCAATTCCTTTAATTTAACGATCTTTTTTTTTTTTATTTGAACCAATTCTTTCGTTTCTTCAATTACTTCCGTAGTATCAGGCACTTTAGTTTGGTTATTATATTTAATATTTTCTTGATTTGCATAATTTGTTTTGTTTTTTGAAGTATCTGGAGTTTTTTTAAAATTAATTTTTGGTGCTGTAGTTTTATCTGAAATATTTATTATTTCTACTGGTAAAGGAGGTAAAAAATCTGATCTATATCTAAAAAGATTTGGCAAACCGTAATATATCAACATTACTATAAGTAAATGAAGACCTGCCGATTGTAAAAGATAATTCTTTTTTTCTAAGATTTCTCTTTTAAGTGGAAGAAAAATTAAATTATTTATTATCATTTATTTTTTTCTATTTCAAAGTCTGTAACTAGTGCAATCTTATTAAAGCCTGCTGAAGTAATTACTGCCATTACTTCCACTACTTTTCCATATGACAAAACCTCATCAGCTCTAATAAAAATTTTTCTATCATTTCGATTTTTTGAAATAGAAATTAATTTTGGTATTAATTTTTCTATACTTATTTCTGTATCTTGGACAAATATTTTTTCTTCTTTGTTAATTGTTATTGATAAAGGAGCTTGATCTTCAGGTAATGCTTTAGCTTTTGTTTTAGGCAAATTTATTGGAACACCAACAGTTAATAATGGCGCGGTTATCATAAATATTACTAGTAAAACAAGCATAACATCAACCATTGGAGTTACATTTATTTGACTAATTGTTTTGTTTCTTTTTAATATTCTTGAAAGTTTTAAACTGCTTATCCTTTGTATTGGTTTGTTCGACATTTTTTTATTTTGTTACACGGTTAACAAATTCTTGAGCAAAAGTTTCTAATCTAGTTGAGTAATTATCAAAAACACTTGATAATTTATTGTAAGCTATGACTGCAGGTATAGCTGCAATAAGACCTAAGGCTGTTGCAAATAATGCCTCAGCAATTCCAGGTGCTACAACAGCTAAACTAGTATTTTTTGTAATTCCTATTGCTTGAAAACTATTCATAATCCCCCAAACAGTTCCAAACAATCCAACAAAAGGTGCTGCTGATCCTAATGATGCTAAAAAAATCATATTTTTTTCTAACTTTGTAATTTCATTATTAATAGAAGAAACCAAAACGTTATTTAATCTATTTTCTATCTTATCTTTAATTTTAGAATTTCTAAGTTTTAACCACTCAATCATTGATTTGTTAAAAATTGCTATCATAGGATTATCATTCTTACTTTCCGTTTTAGAATATAAATCTTCCAAAGAAGCTGAGGCCCAAAAAAGATCTTCAAATTTCTTTGTTACATTATTCATTTTTCTAATCATTTTTATTTTATTTATGATTATTGCCCAACTCCATATTGAGGATACAAAAAGTCCAATCATAACAAACTTAACAATTGGATCTGCTCTAAAAAATAAAGAAAAAATGGATAAATCATATGCTCCATTTTGAACTAAATTAACAGCGTCTACTGCTTGGTTTTCCATAATTTTATTTAACTATTCTAAAATTATAACGAAAAAAACAAAGTATTATTTCTTTTTAACTATATCTGACACCTTTTCTAAATCGTCACTATGTACCATTATCCAAAAACCTGGTCTGCCGGATTCACATAATGCAATAACTGGTACTTTAGATTCTTTTTTTGCCATTTCATTGGTTTCATCCCAAAGAGAAATAGCAGTGTGTTTTTTTCTTAATTTGCATTCCACAAATAATTCGTTGTGAAGAGAATCAGACCTAGTATGTCTTGAACTGCCTCCGCTTAATGGTGTTCTATTTGTATTAAAATATTTTGCAACTTGTCTTTCTCTAGCTTTCCATGTTTTATCTGCCATTTTTTTTATTTATCAAAATCTATTGTATCAAAAACTTCGTTAGAAATATCATAATTTGATGAAATGTTCTGAACATCCTCATTATCTTCTAACTGATTAATTAAATTAAAAAGTTTTTTTCCATCTTCTTTATTAACATTTACTTTATTAGATGATATCCAAGTTAAAGAAACTGAAAAAGGCTCTAATGGTAATTTTGAAATTTTTTCTTTTATATTTATAATTTTTTTTGGATCACAATAAATTGTATAACTATCGCCTTCATTAATAACATCGTCAGCACCAGACTCTACAGCCAAATCAAAAATTTTACTTTCTAAATTTTTATCTGATTTATAAATCAACTCCCCTTTTCTCTGAAAACTATGTGATACGCCCCCACTTTCTGTTATTGATCCTCCATTTTTTGAAAAAATCTGTCTTATTTCAGATATTGTTCTATTTTTATTATCAGTCATAGTTTCAACTATTAATGAAGTTCCGCCAGGACCAAAACCCTCATATTTTATTTCTTCAAGACTGCTCGTGTCGGTATCAGAGCCTTTTTTAATTGCTCTTTCTATATTATCTTTTGGAACATTTGCAGCCTTTGCAGCATCTATAGCTGTTCGTAATCTGTGATTTGAATCTGGATCGCTTCCTCCTTGTTTTGATGCGATTTGTATTTCTCTTCCTAATTTTGCAAATATTTTAGCTCTTTTTTTGTCTTGAGCTCCTTTTCTAAACATTATATTCTTAAATTTTGAATGACCGGCCATATTTAAAAATTAATTTTTTTTTTAAGAACTTTCTTCTAAAGATCCACCCTTAATTATTTGCTTTATAGATTCTGCTAAACCTGTTTTATCATTTAAATCAACTAAAACACAAGATAAAGTTGCTTCGCCTGTAGCAGGATGTATACCTTTCACAGGCGTTTTTTTTTTAAATCTTTCAAGAGCTTTGGTTTTATCCATACCAATAATTGAGTCGTAATCACCACACATTCCTAAATCCGAAATAAAAGCTGTTCCATTTGAAAGTATTCTTGCATCGGCAGTTGGAACATGGGTATGTGTTCCTACAATCAAACCTGCTTTTCCATCAAACTCATGTCCTATAGCCATTTTTTCACTTGTTGCTTCACAATGTATATCAATTATTATTCCAGAAATATTTTCTCCAATTATTTTCTCATTAATAACTTTTCTTACAGATTCAAATGGGTCATCTAAAGCATTCATAAAGACTCGTCCCATAACATTAATAACTAATATCTTTTTTTGATTTTTTTCATAAATTCCAAAACCATTTCCCGGGGTATCGATTGGATAATTATTAGGTCTCAATAATCTTTTTTCTTTATCAATAAATTTAAATACATCGTTATTATCAAAAATATGATTCCCGCCTGTAATTACATCTATTCCTGCTGAGAACAAATCATCACAAATTGATTTTGATATACCTTTTCCATGAGAGGCATTCTCGCCATTAGCTAAAACAAAATCAGGATTATACTTTTTTTTAAAATATGGTAGTTCTTTTATTAAAGCATCTCTTCCTGATCTGCCAAATATGTCTCCAAAAAAAAGAATTTTCATTTAGTCAATGATTGTATACGAGAAATTAATTTATCTATTTTATTTTTTACTATTGATGCTTTCTCAGAGTTTCTTTTCCTTAAGTTTTCTAATTCAATTTTATAATTATTTCCATAAGGATTATCAGGTTTAACTTTATCTTTCATAATATTATTTAATTTTTCACTCAATAAAATTCCTGTTAAAACTAGAAGTCTTGAATGGTCTACGTTCTTTAATTTAACTGCTAAATTTTTAACTTCTTCATCGAAATACTTTGATAATTCTAAAACATATTTTTCCTTAGTTTTATCACAAGTAATATCATAATAACGTCCATTTATATTTATTCTTAAAACTGGCATTATTTATTTTTTTTATTATATCTTCTTATACAAAGTATATTTTTTTATTCTATAATTTATATCAAAAATTAGAATTAAAAATTATATATCTTAATGTGATAACCAAAAATAATTTAAATATAAAAGAGCTAAAATTAATGTCCAATGCAATTAGGGCTCTATCTATGGATGCGGTAGAAAAAGCAAAATCTGGTCATCCTGGAATGCCCTTAGGTATGTCAGATGTAGTCACAATTCTTTACAAATATTTTTTAAATTTTAATCCGGAGAATCCATACTGGCCTAATAGAGATAGATTTATTTTATCCGCAGGTCATGGTTCAATGCTTTTATATTCATTGCTATATTTAACCGGGTACAAAAAAATTACTATCGATGAAATTAAAAAATTTCGACAATTAAAAAGTAAAACAGCAGGTCACCCGGAATATGACCTAGGATCTGGTATTGAAACAACTACAGGACCTTTGGGGCAAGGCCTCGCAAATTCTTTAGGTATGGCAGTTGCTGAAAGACATCTTTCTTCAATATTTGGAAAAAATTTGATGAATCATTACACTTACGCTATTGCTGGAGATGGTTGTCTTATGGAAGGTATTAGCCATGAAACAATTTCTTTAGCTGGACATTTGAAACTAGATAAATTAATTGTTTTATTTGATGACAATAGCGTTTCTATAGATGGTCCGACAAATCTATCTACTTCTGAAAATCATTTATTAAGATTTAAAGCTTGTAACTGGGATGTACAAAAAATAAATGGTCATGATTTCAAACAAATTTACAATGCTATTAATAAAGCAAAAAAAGCAAAAAAACCTTCTCTAATTGCCTGCAAAACTATTATCGGATTTGGATCACCAAATAAACAAGGTAAAAATTTAAGTCATGGTGCGGCACTTGGAGTAGATGAAGTGCAAAAAACCAAAAAAAAAATAAATTGGCCCTATCCGCCTTTTATAATTCCAAAAGAAATATTAAAAACCTGGAGAAATATAGGAATTAAAGGAATTAATGAAAATAAAAAATGGAATCAAACATTAAAAAAATTAAACATAAAGAAAAAAAAATTATTTGATAATTATTTAAATAAAAAAATTGATAAAAGTTGTTTTTTAGAATTAAAAAAAATTAAAATAAAACTTTCTTTATCAAATGAAAAAATTGCTACTAGAAAAGCATCTAATATAGCAATTAATTTATTTGAAAAAAAAATACCTTTTTTAATGGGTGGTTCGGCAGATTTAACTGAATCCAATTTAACAAAAGGAGATAATCAAAAAACATTTAGTAGTTCGAACTATAAAGGAACATACATTTATTATGGTATTAGAGAACATGCTATGGCTGGTGCAATGTCTGGAATATCTCTTCATGGCGGCTTGATTCCTTACGGTGGTTCTTTTTTAATATTTACAGATTATTGCAAACCATCCATAAGACTTGCTTCAATTATGAAGCAAAGAATTATTTATGTAATGACTCATGACTCTATTGGTTTAGGTGAAGATGGGCCAACACATCAACCAATAGAACAACTTACAAGTTTAAGGTCAGTGCCAAATTTGAATGTTCTAAGACCGGCCGATGCTATTGAAACACTAGAATGCTGGGAAATTGCTTTAACAGAAAATACTCCATCTATTATTTCTCTTACAAGACAAGACCTTCCTATTGTCAGAAAAAAAGAAATATCAGAAAATATGTCAAAAAAAGGAGCATATGTAATTACAGAAACAAAAAAAAATTATAGAGATATAACAATTTTATCTACAGGTTCTGAGGTTTCCATTGCAATTGAAGCAAAAAAAATTCTAGAAAAAAAATCTTTAAATATAACAGTTGTATCAATGCCTTCTTGGGAGATTTTTGACAAAACAAATGACAAATATAAAAATAAAATATTGGGCCCCATTGAAAAAAGAATAGCCATTGAAGCAGCATCAAAATATGGATGGACAAAATATGTATTAAATGAGAAATATATATTAGGTATGGATAATTTTGGAGCGTCAGCACCTGGAGAAATTTTATATAATAATTTTGGTTTAAATGCTAAAGAAATTGTAAAATTAGCATTAAGGATTTATAAAAAAAATAATGGTTAATATAGCAATAAATGGATTTGGAAGAATTGGTAGGCTTTTTTTAAGAGCTTTAGCAGAAAATAAGAGCGCAAAAAATATTAAGGTAAAGGTTATAAATGATTTAGCAGATTTAGAATCAAATGTTCATTTATTTAAGTACGATTCTATTCACGGAACATATAATAAAAAAATTAAAAACGATAAAAATTCATTTGATATTGGTTTGGGTAGAATTCAAATTATTTCTGAAATAAATCCATTAAAATTACCATGGAAAAAAAATCAAATTGATATTGTAATTGAATGCACAGGAATTCTAACTTCAAAAGAAGACTCATTAAAGCATATAAAAGCTGGTGCAAAAAAAGTAATTATTTCCGCTCCGTCAGATAATCCTGATATTACCGTTGTATATGGAGTAAACCATAAGGAAATAAATGATAATCATAAAATAATTTCAAATGCTTCTTGCACTACAAATTGTTTGGCTCCGGTTGCCAATATTTTAAATAATACTATTGGAATAGAAACTGGCCATATGACAACTATTCATTCATATACTGGTGATCAAAGAATTGTTGATACTTTTCATAGCAGCGATTTAAGACGTGCAAGATCGGCCGCTACATCTTTAATACCAACAAAAACGGGTGCTGCAAAAGCAATAGGATTAGTAATACCATCTTTAGATGGAAAACTTGATGGAACAGCTATTAGAGTCCCTACTCCAAATGTAAGTTTAATTGACTTTGTTTTTAATGCTTCTAGAGATACATCGGAAAATGAAATTAATAAAATATGTATTAATTCGTCAAAAAAAGATTTAAAAAATATTTTGTCTACGGTTAGCGAGCCTTTGGTTTCAGTAGACTTCAATCATTCGCCACAAAGTTCAAATTTCGATACAACTCAAACCAAAGTTATACAAAAAAAACTTTGTAGAATTGTTTCTTGGTATGATAATGAGTGGGGTTTCGCTAATAGATTAATTGATCTAACAAATTACATTTCAAAATACATTTAATGTCAGAAGAAAATATACAACTCATTGCAAAAAAAATTGTTGAAAGTGGAAAAGGAATTTTAGCCGCTGACGAAAGTACAAATACTATAAAAAAAAGGTTTGATTCTATAAATGTTGATTCTAATGAAGAAACAAGATCTTTTTATAGAGATACTTTATTTTCAACTCCCGATATTTCGAAATATATATCTGGGGTAATTTTGTTTGAAGAAACTTTTTTCCAAAAAAATTCAAGTAATGAATCTTTAAAAGAAAAACTAGAAAATATTAATTGTTATCCAGGGATAAAAATTGACCAAGGTTTAGAAACAATTAACAAAGATTCGATTGAGACATATACTAAAGGTATAGAAAGTCTTGATGATCGCTTAAAACCTTATAGTAAAAATGGTGCAAAATTTACAAAATGGCGAGCCGTAATTAATATTGGAAAAAATATGCCTTCAAAAGCTTGTGTGGAAAAGAATTCTTCTTTATTAGCTGAGTATGCTTTAATAAGTCAAAATAATAAGTTAGTTCCAATTGTTGAACCAGAAGTAATTATGGATGGAGAACATGGTATAGATGAATGTTACGATATAACTGTAAAAACACTTACTCAAGTTTTTAGTTCTTTAGAAGAAAAAAATGTAGATTTAAAGGGTATGTTGTTAAAACCGAATATGATAGTTCCTGGAAATCAAAGTAGTGAGAAATTAGATATAAAAAAAATAGCTAAACAAACTTTAAAATGTTTAATTAAAACCGTTCCAAAAGAAGTGCCTGGCGTTGTTTTTTTATCTGGAGGACTAAGTAGCGTAGATGCTACTACGATTTTAAATGAAATTAATAAATTAAATAGCGCTCCATGGAATTTATCTTTTTCATATGGAAGAGCTTTGCAAGAAGATGCTCTTAAAGCTTGGGCCGGAAAAAATGAAAATAAAAATAGAGTTCAAGATATTTTTTTACATCGTGCTAAAATGAATTCCTTGGCTTGTCATGGTAAATGGGACGCAAGCTTAGAAAATGAATAATCTTTTTAAAAAGAAAAAAAAATATTTATATCTTATAACTCCCTCCGAACTTTTAAGAAAAAAACTACCATTGAAAAAATACTTAATAATTTTAAATGAAGTTTTAAAAACAAAAAAAATAAAATTTTTACAACTAAGATTAAAAAGAAAATCAGAAAATCAAATTTTACACGCTTTAAAAAAAATAAGTTTGATTTGTAAAAAAAATAAAACAATCTTTTTTATAAATGATTATTACAATGATAAAATTTTAAAATTTTGTGACGGCATACATTTAGGCCAAAAAGATATTTCAAAAAAAAAAGTAGATAAAATTTTATTAAAAAAAAAGTTTTTAGGAATTACGTGTCATAATTCAAAAGATTTTGTAAATAAAGCAATGGTTTTTAAACCTAACTATATATCATTTGGTTCCTTTTTTAACACTAAAACAAAAAAAACTAAATATAGAGCTACAGTTAAAAATATAAAGTGGTTTAAAAAAAATTTTAAGCTACCATGTGCAGCTATTGGAGGTATAAAAGTCAAAAATTGTAGAAAAATTATAATGACAGATTGTGATATGTTGGCTGTATCATCAGGTGTTTGGAATTATAAAGACGGCCCTGTTGAAGCAGTTAATTTATTTTATAAAATTTTAAATAAAGAAGTATGAAAATTTCAGCAAATGAAATAAAGGTTGGAAATATTTTAGAATTTGAAAATAAACTTTGGAAAGTTTTAAAATTTGAACGTACAAAACCTGGTAAAGGCGGGGCGTATGTGCAAGTTGAATTAAAAGATATAAATGCTGGAACTAAAAAAAATGAAAGATTTAGATCTGATGAAAATGTTGAAAAAGCATATCTTGAACAAAAAAACTTTCAATTTCTTTATTCTAGTGGTGATGAATATTTTTTTATGGACCAAAAAAATTATGAACAAATCAGTGTAAACAAAGAAAAAATTGTTAATGGTACATTGCCATACTTGAAAGACGGAATTAATGTCTCAATTGAATTAAAAGATGATAATCCTATAAATATTTTGTTACCTGAAACAGTAACATTGGAAATTAAAGAAGCAGAATCTACGATTAAAGGTCAGACAGCTACTTCAGGACTTAAGCCGGCAATTCTTGAAAATGACATAAAAGTCATGGTGCCTATTCACATTGAAAAAGGTATGAAAATAGTAGTAAAAACGTCTGATAATTCTTATGTAGAAAAAGTTAATTAAAAAAAATTTTTCATAAAAAAATATGGCTTTAAAAACTCCAATAATAAATATTATGACAAAAGCAGCATATAAAGCTGGAAATATTTTAATAAAAGATTTTAGAGAAGTAGAAAACTTACAAGTTTCAAAAAAGGGAATTGGTGATTTTGTAACATCTGCTGACTTGAATTCGGAAAATACAATTATAAAAGTTTTACAAAAAGCGTATCCTGAAATAAAAATAATATCTGAAGAAACAAGTTCGGATATAGAATTAGATAAATATGATAAAAAATGGATTGTTGATCCATTAGATGGCACTTTAAATTTTCTTCATGGTCTGCCTCATTTTGCTATCTCTATAGCATTAATGATAAAAGATGAGGTAATTTCTGGAGTCATTTATGATCCTATAAAAGATGAATTATTTTGGGCAGAAAAAGGTGTTGGTGCTTTTCTTAATGATAAAAGAATAAGAGTTTCTGGAAGAAATAAACTTAAAGATGCTTTAGTTTCAACCGGCATCCCTTGGAAAGGAATGGAAAGCTCTCATAAAAATTACTTAAAAATTTTAGAGAGTATAATGAAAAATTCTTCAGGTATTCGAAGATATGGTGCTGCTGCGCTAGATTTAGCATATGTAGCTGCAGGAAGATATGATGCGTTTTGGGAATTTAATTTAAAAACATGGGATATAGCGGCTGGTTCTTTATTAGTTAAAGAAGCTGGGGGTTATGTAGGAAATATTAATAAAAATGAAAATTACTTATATACAGGCAATATATATGCATGTAATAATGAATTAAATGAGGAATTAAAAAGCAAAATTACAAAATAAAGATGAAATTAATTATAAAAAAATTTAAAGAAATTCTTTTTGTATCAATATGTATTTTTATTCATAACTCTATACTGGCTATTGATCCTGTTGAAATTGGAAAACCATATCAAAAGGATGTTGAAATTAATTTGTCAATAATTGAAAATCTAAATCAAGATATTAAAGAAGAAATTAAAATAGATAAAGATATAAGAACAAAAATAAAAAAGAAAGCTAAAGAAAGTGTTGAAATTAAAACTAAAAATACAGATGAGAAAGGAATTAAAACTGATGATTTTGTAGAAAAAAAGTTTGCTAGAATTAAGGAAATAATAGAAAAAACGCCAAATGAAATACAAATTATTTTTAATTCCGAAACCTCAAATCTTAAAGATGAAGATGCAAATAAAATTAGAAACTTTATTAATAATAAAATCGATAAAAAGAATTCATATTTTAAAATTACTTCGTATGCAAAAACCGATAAAACTACAGATATTTCTAGAAGATTGTCTCTTGATAGGGCTATTAATATAAGATCCATTCTATTAAAAGAAGGTATTCCGGCAAAAAATTTAATAGTTAAATCTTTTGGTGATGCTAAAAATAAAGAAAATAAAGTAATAATTAAATTTGAAAAAAAATAAAAAAAAAATATAGTCTATACTTATGAAAAAAACCATACATCCGGATTACCATGAAATTGAAGTTGTTATGACTGATGGTACTAAATTTAAAACTAGATCAACTTGGGGAAAAAAAGGAGATGTTCTTAACCTGGATATAGATCCTAAATCACATCCTGCTTGGAGTGGAGGTGAAAAAAAATTAGTTGATACTCAGGGACAAATTTCAAAATTTTCTAAAAGATTTAAAAATTATAGAAGTAAAAAAATAGAAAAAACAGAAGAAAATAAAACTCAAAACGAGCCTCAAATTAATAAAGAAAAAAAATAGATAATTAAGTGAAAGTAGTTGAAATTAAGAAACACGGTGGGCCCGAGGTATTATATATTGGGTCTAGGCCAATACCAAAACCAAATATCAATGAGGTTTTAATTAAAGTTAAAGCTGCAGGAATAAATAAACCCGATATATTGCAAAGAGAGGGAGAATACCCTCCCCCTAAAGATGCCAGTGATGTATTGGGTCTTGAAGTATCGGGTGAAGTAGTTGAATTAGGAAAAGAAACAAAAAATATAAAAAAAGGCGATAAGGTGTGTGCTTTAGTATCAGGAGGAGGATACTCTGAATATTGTCTAGCTCCCTATACTCAATGTCTTCCAATACCAAAAAATTTAAGTTTTGAAGAAGCTTCTGCAATACCTGAAACTTTTTTTACGATTTGGTTTAATTTATTTATAAGGAGTAAAATAAAAAAAAATCAAAAAATATTAATTCATGGTGGCTCGAGTGGAATAGGAACAACTGCAATACAATTTGCTAAAAATTTTGGTTTGAAAGTTTTTACAACAACACGTACAGATAAAAAAATGGAAAACTGCAAAAAAATTGGTGCTGATTACGCTATTAATTCAAAAAAAATAAATTTTGAGGAATTTATTAAAAAAGAAACAAATAATAAAGGAGTCGATTTTATTTTAGATATTGTTGGAGGTAGCTATGTTCAAAAAAATATTAATATTCTAAAAAGAAATGGCACTCTAATTAATATTGGATGGTTAACAGGTTCCATCGTAGAAGTTAATCTACTAATGATAATGCTTAAAAGACTAATAATTACTGGATCAACTCTTAGAATAGGCTCTATTGAAGAAAAAGAAAAAATAGCAAAAGATTTAAAAAAAAATATTTGGCCACTGATAGAAAAAGAAAAAATAAAACCAATTTTATGCAAAACTTTTCCATTAAATAAAGTTAAAGATGCTCATATTTTTATGGATAAAGGATTGCATTTTGGTAAAATAGCATTAACTTTTTAATATATTTTGAAATCAACAATCATTTAAATTTTATTTATAAAAATGGCAAAAATTTTAATGCCGAAGGCTACAGCAGTTTGGTTACTAGATAATACTTCTCTCACTTTCAATCAAATATCTAGTTTTTGTGAATTACATATTTTGGAAATTGAATCGATGGCTAATGGAGAAGTTGTAGGTAAAATGCCAGGAATAAATCCGCTTAATAGCAAAATTTTAACATCAGATGAAATAAAAAAATGTGAAGGAAATTCTAAATTAAAATTAAAATTAAATAAAAGTGAATTGCCAAAACCTAAAAAAATAGCTAAAGGTGCAAAATATACTCCGATTTCTAAAAGACAGGAAAGACCTAGTGCTATTAAATGGTTATTAAAAGAATTTCCAGGTATTACTGATAATGAAATATGTAGACTTATTCGCACTACTAAAAATACCGTAGATTCAATAAGAAATAAAAGTCATTGGAATTATGAAAATATTATTCCTAAAGACCCTTTAAAATTAGGCTTTTGTAACGAAAAAGATTTGAATAAAATATCAGAATTGTATAAAAAAGAAGAAGAAAAAAGTGAAAATAATGTAGTAAAAGATATACCTAATCAAGATGATAATGATGAAGGTGGTGAATTAGAGAAAGTGTAATAAATATGAGTGATATAAAAGTAGCAATAATAATGGGAAGTGAATCTGATGCAGAAGAAATGAAACCTGCTTCAGAAGCTCTTAATGAATTAGGTGTAAAAAATGAATCTCGAGTTATTTCTGCCCATAGAACTCCAGATAGACTTAGAGAATATATTTTAAATGCAGAAAAAAATGGAGTTAAAATATTTATTGGAGGCGCTGGTATGGCAGCTGCTTTACCAGGAGTTATAGCCGCGCACACTCATCTTCCTGTTTTAGGCGTACCTATAGAAAGTAAAAGTTTAAAAGGAATGGATAGTTTATTATCAATTGTTCAAATGCCACCGGGTATACCGGTAGGAGCTTTAGCTATTGGTTCTGCAGGTGCAAAAAATGCTGGTCTGCTTGCTGGAGCAATTTTAGCTCTAAGCGATAAAGAAATAGAAAGTAAATTAAAAGATTATAGAAAAAAACAAAGTGATAAAGTAAGAAAAGATCCATTATAAAACTTCAATATTAATATTTTTTATAAAAAATAATTGAATTTTGTTCATTTATTCATATTCTCTTAACAAATATATTATTAACTTAAATACAAAAAAAAAAGGTAAATAAAATAGTACAAATATTTATAAGAGATAATAATCTAGAAATTGCATTAAAAATTCTCAAAAAAAAAATGCAGCAAGAAGGTTTATTTAAAGAAATGAAGTTAAGAAGACACTATGAAAAACCTTCAGTTAAAAAAAAGAGGGTAGCTTCGGAAGTTTTAAGAAGAAAAAGAAAGTTTCAAAGAAGGTATTAACTTATTATTCTATTTCTTTCCTTTAATATTCTTTTTTCATCAAAATCTTTAATCAAATCTTTAAATAATTTATGCCAATTTAATTTTACATCTAATTTCATAAACAACGACCCCATTCCTATAGCTGCTCTATCAATAAAAACAAATTCTTTCGGTGGTTCCACGCCTCCAATTTTCTTTAATTCTTTATAAACATTATTTGCTACATCTATTCCATAGCCTCTATTCTTCTCTCCTTGGATTAATCTTTTTTTATCTTCTAGCAATGGTCCGTATATGTATGAAGCCCACAAATTTAAAATTTTAATTAACCCTTTATTAATTTTTTTAAAACCCCATGTTTTATATGCTTCAATAGTTAAATCCTCGTCTTTTTTCTCAAGTGCATAATATAAATTTAGAACTGCTTTAACAAATTTAATAGGAAAAAATCTTACGCAACCGAAATCAAACAAATTTATATCACCATTTTTTTTAAAAGAATAATTGCCAAAATGTGGGTCACCGTGAATGACGCAAAATTTATAAAAAGGCATATACCATGTATTAAAAATATTTGTTGCTATTCTTTCAGAAAATTCTTTTTTATTTTTTGAATATTTAATTACATCTTCTAATGACTGCCCTTGAAGCCAACTCATTGTTATTAATCTTTTTGTTGAACAATTTTTATAAATTCTTGGAATATTGACAGATTTGTTTGAGTTGAATATTTTTTCAAAAATTTTAATATTTTTTATTTCATTTACATAATCAATCTCTTCGACTAGGCGATCTTTTATTTCTAAAAAAATTTTTTTTGTTTTAATAGCTTTATTGTATTTTTCGAATAAATTTAAAACTATTTTAAATTGATTTAAATCTGCGTTGACTGCTGATTGCATGTTTGGATATTGAAGTTTGCAAGCTACTATATCTCCATTTTTTAATTTTGCTTTATGAACTTGCCCAAGTGATGCTGCATATGATGCAGTAGTGTTAAAATTTAAAAAAAATTTCTTCCAATTTTCTCCTAATTCATTTGCCATTCTTCTTGTAACAAAAGATTCCCCCATTGAAGGTGCGTGTGATTGTAATTGCATTAATTGATTTGAATACTCTATTGGTAAAGCATCAGGGATCATGGAAACAAGCTGGGCAATCTTCATAAAGGGGCCTTTAACTTCTCCTAGATCTTTTTTTAAATTTAAAGCATGTTTATTCTTATCAATATCCATGCCTAAAAATTTGTTAGCGCCTAATTTAGCTAACAAACCTCCAACTTGGCCAGATAACTGAATATATCTACTTGCTCTTTTTGAGAACTTATCTTTATCTAAAATATTGTTCAATTTATTTATAATTCTAAAATATACAATTGATAATAAAATATATAGAACAATTTAAATATCAATTGCTCATATGATAAATATTAAAAAAGAATTTAATTGGAAAACATTGCCAGAATTATTTTTCGAAGAAGCAGAAAAACAATTAGATAAGCCTCTACTTTGGCACAAAATAAATAATCAATATAAGTCATATTCTTGGAAAATTGTAAGAAAAAGAATTTTATTGCTTTCATCAAAACTTATTCAGTTAGGAATTAAAAAAGGTGACAAGGTTATAATTGTTTCAGAAAACAATCCTAATTGGTTTATTACTGATTTTGCCATAATGCTTGCAGGGGGTATAACTGTTCCTGCTTATACCACATATACACAAAAGGATTATGAATTCTTAATAAAAGACAGCAAGGCAAAAATGGCATTTATTTCAAACAAAAAATTATTTTTAAACTTTTTACCTGCAATGAAAAATAATAAACAAATTAAAAATATTTTTTCTTATGAAATAATAAATCATGGTGTAAATGAAAATATAATTTGTATAGAAGATGTCTGGAAAGAAAAAATAAGAAATGAGGTTGTAAAAATAAAAATAACTGAAGATGATCCTGCGTGTATAATTTATACTTCTGGAACTAGTGGTGAGCCAAAAGGTGTAATTTTAACTCATAAATCTATTCGCTCAAATTTAATTGGGTCTTTGGATATTTTTAGAAATATAAATTTTAATAATGAAAGATACATTTCTTTTTTACCTTTATCTCATTCATATGAACATACTGCTGGTCAATTTATGCCATTACTTACATCAAGTGAAATTTTCTATGCGGAAAATTTGGACAAACTATTTACTAATTTTAAAGAAGTTAACCCAACTTATATTTCTGCGGTTCCCCGATTCTACGAAGCTATTTATAAGAAAATATTGAATAACTTTTCTAAAAATAAAATATTAGAAAAAATTTTTAATATAAATTTAAGTTTAGGAAAAAGAATTTATTTAAATCAAAAAAAAATCTTACTCATAACACGTTTTTTTAAATTTTTTTTTAAAATTATAATTGATAATAAAATAAAAAAAATTTTTGGAAAAAATTTAAAATTTTTTATTTCTGGTGGTGGTGCATTAAGCTACGATATTAATATTTTTTTTGAATCAATTGGGATAAAAATTTTACAAGGATACGGTTTAACAGAAACCTCTCCTACTGTTAGCTGTAATCGTCCAGAATTAAATAAAATAGGAACAGTTGGCCCAGCTATAAAAGGTGTTGAAGTAAAAATAGCTGATGATGGTGAAATATTAGTAAAGGGTGATAATTTAATGAAAGGTTATTTAGGAAAAAAAAAAGAAACTAAAGAAAAAATAAAAAATAATTGGTTATATACTGGAGACATAGGTGAATTTGATAAAGACAATCACTTAATAATAACTGATAGAAAGAAAGATATAATCGTGACAACGGGTGGGGACAATATTGCTCCACAGAAAATAGAAAATTTATTCAAAACGTTTGATACAGAGGCTGAAGTAGTGATATTTGGGGACAACAAACCTTTCTTAATAGCTTGTGTAATTATTAAACATGAGAAATTAACGGATGTAGAGGCAAGAAACGCAATGAAAAAAATTGATTTATATATAAAAAGACTAAATAAAATATTATCTCCTATAGAAAAAATAAGAAAACATCATTATTTTTTTAATAAACTAGATCAAAAAAGTGGCTTATTAACACCAACAATGAAGATTAAAAGAAATAAAGTTTATGAAAAATATAAAAAAGAAATTGAGAAATTATATAATTAAATAATATTATGATAATTTTTGTACCATGCGACAAATTTTTCTAAACCTTCTTTTAAATTAGTTTTCGGTTTAAATCTTAAATCCTTTTTACTCTCTTTAATGTTTGCATAAGTATGACGAACATCTCCAGGCTGCATTCTTTTTTTATTTATCTTTGCTTTTCTTTGACATAGCATTTCTAATAAAGAAATCATTTTTAAAAGTTTTTGAGGTTTGTTGTTTCCTAAATTATAAATTTTGTGGATGTTATCTTTTCTTTTCTTAATCTTTATTAACGGAGTAATACCATTAATTATATCGTCAATAAAGGTAAAGTCTCTTTCCATTCTTCCAAAATTAAATAAATCTAAAGTTTTATTCTGGAAAATATTTTTTGTAAAAATATATGCTGCCATATCTGGTCTTCCCCAAGGTCCATAAACAGAAAAAAATCTTAAACCTGTGCAATTAATATTAAACATTTTTGAATATGATTGCGTAATTAATTCACCAGATCTTTTTGAAGCTCCGTATAAAGATATTGGATTATCAACTCTATCATCTATTGAAAAGGGGGTTTTTTTGTTAGAACCATAAACAGAAGAGGAACTTGCATAAATTAAGTGTTCAAAATTTTTTATTTTTTTTGCTAGTTCTAATATTGATATTTGGGCCTTAACATTACTTTCAATATATTTATATGGATGGGTAATGGAGTATCTTACGCCAGCTTGCGCTGCAAGATGTATTATTATTCTAAAATTTTTTGCTATTGGATATATTTTTTTTACGAAATTAGCATCGGAAATATCTATTTTTTTAAATTTAAAGTTTTTTTTTCCTAATAAAATTTTTAATCTATTTTTTTTTAATTTCACATCATAATAATTGTTTATATTATCAATTCCTAAAATCTGATGTTTGTCTTCTAATAATCTTTTACATAAATGAAATCCTATAAAACCTGCAGTTCCTGTTACTAAAATTTTCATGCTATAAACTTTCCTTCATTTATTTGACAAAGGTTTTTGATATTTTCTTTTCCATTTGTCATATGACATTCCATAAATTATTTCTTTAGCTTCTTCGTAATTTAATTTTATTCCTCTTTTTTTCGCAGATGCCATGTACCATTTTGATAGACAATTTCTACAAAAATCAGCTGTATTCATCAAATCAATATTTTGAACATCTGTTCTCTTTTTAAAATGTGTTATTAATTTTTGAAAAACTTCCGCTTCTATTTCAATTTTTTTTTTCTTGTCCATAATTTAAAAATTCATTGTCTCTTTAACAAGAAATTTTAAAACTTTATCTAGTGCTAATTTTTTATTATTTGATTTTTTCATTTCTTCTTTAAAGATTTTAATTTGTTTATCTGCACTGGTTCCAACTTTACATATATTTCTTATTTTTTTTACTTCTGACTCGCATTGCAGAATCTTCGCGTCTGCTTTTACCAAATCGATTAATTCATCTGCTAATTTTTTATAAGATACAAGTTTACTTTTACCAAAATCAACTAAACTTTTTTCAATTCCATATCTTTGCGCTCTCCATCTGTTTTCATCAATCAACATTTTTGAATACACTCTCCACTTTTTATTTTCTCTTCTTAATCTACATGCCATATGAATAGTACATAAATATAATGCCGCTATAGAAATAGCATCGTTTAATGATGTGCAAGTATCACAAATTCTCATTTCTAATGTAGGAAATTTTACATTAGGTCGTAGATCCCACCAAATAGTACTAGGGTCATCTAATATTCCTGAGTTTAATAAAATTTTTACATGTCTTTTATATTCATTGTAACTATCGAATTGTTCTGGGAGTCCGGTTCTTGGTAATTCATCAAATACACTTACTCTATAAGATTTTAAACCTGTTAGTTCCCCTCTCCAGAAAGGAGAGGATGTGCTTAAAGCTAATAAATGAGGTAAAAAATAAGAAATTTGGTTCATTAAATCAATTCTTAATTCATTATCTGGTATTCCAACATGAATATGCATTCCAGAAATAACTAATCTCCTCCCTACAATTTGAAATTTATCAGCTAAATTAAAATACCTTTTTTTTTGAGTGTGCTTTTGAGTTTCCCAATCAGAAAATGGATGTGTAGATACAGCAAGAAATTCAAGGTCATATCTTTTAAGTATTTTACTTACATTACTTCTTAAAAAAATTAAATTATCTTTTAAATCTTTAATTGAATTACAAACCTTTGTTCCAACTTCTATTTGAGATCTTAAAAACTCAGGCTTAACTTGACCTTTAAGTTTCTTTTTACAATCTCTCATTAAACCTTTTGGCGGGTCTACAATTAACTCGCCGTTGTATTTATTTACAACTAAATATTCTTCTTCAAGTCCTACTGAAAAGAAGTTGTTTTTCATGTTTTTTATTATCTCTTTTAAAATTCATTAATATATAAGTAATATTTACAAAAAAACATGTAAAGAAACAAAAAAATTACTATTTATTAATTAGTAATTCAAAATTTTAAATATGAGAAGAATTAGGAAAGCTAAAATAATCGCAACATTAGGCCCTTCAAGTTCAGATATAAAAACAATAAAAAAACTTTTTTTATCTGGAGCAGATGTTTTTAGATTAAATTTTAGTCACGATGTTGCATCTACTCATATTAAAAGATTTAAACAAATAAGAGCTTTAGAAAAAAAAGTAAATAGACCTATAGGGATTCTAATGGATCTTCAAGGTCCAAAATTAAGAGTAGGAAAGTTTAATAACGGGCCAATCTTCCTTAAAAATGGTAAAAAATTTATTTTTGATTTAGATCCAGCTCCAGGAAGTAAACATAGAGCTTTTTTACCACATAAAGAAATTTTTAAAAAAATAAAAAAAGGAAATAAAATTTTAGTTGATGATGGTAAGCTAACTTTAATTGTTACAAAAAAGAATAGTACTTATATAGAAACAAAAGTAAAATTTAGTGGTTTTATATCTAGTAATAAAGGTTTTAATATACCTAACCTAAAATCAACTGCTAATTCTTTAACAACTAAAGATAAAGAGGATTTAAAATTAGCATTAAAATTAGGTGTTGATTGGATTGCATTATCATTCGTAGAAACAGAAAAGGATGTTTTAAATTTCAAAAAAATAATAAAAAACAAAGCATCTGTATTAACTAAACTTGAAAAACCAGTTGCCCTTAAAAATTTACATAAAATAATCGAAGTTTCTGACGCCATTATGATTGCAAGAGGTGACCTTGGAATAGAGGCTCCTTTAGAAACGTTGCCTAGCGAGCAAAAAAGAATTATCAATGCATGTAGACAGGCTGGGAAACCTGTTGTTGTTGCAACTCAAATGCTTGATTCGATGGTAAATTACCCAACTCCTACTAGAGCAGAGGCATCAGATGTTGCGACAGCTATTTACGATGGAACAGATGCTGTCATGCTGTCAGCTGAAACTGCTATAGGTTCTTATCCTAATGAATCAGTAAAAATGATGGATAAAATAATTGAAAAAGTTGAAGGCGATCCACTCTATTTAAGTATAAATGAGGCGAGTCATGTTAAAGCAGAGTCAACTGCTGAAGATGCAATAACAGAATCAGCAAAATACGTAGCAAGAATTATGTCTGCTAAAGCTGTGATTACGTATACAACATCTGGCTCAACGGCTTTAAGAGCAGCTAGAGAAAGGCCCGATGTTCCAATTTTAGGAATATCACCTAACTTAAATACCGCTAGAAGTTTAGCGTTAGTTTGGGGAGTTCATTGTATTCATACAAAAGATGCTAGAAGTTTTAAAGATATGGTTTTGAAAGCAGGAAGACTTGCTAAAAAAGAAAAATTTGCTAAAAAAGGCGACCGAGTTGTAATAACAGCCGGAGTTCCATTTGGTCAAAGTGGAGCTACAAACGTTCTTAGAATTGCTTCAGTAGATAGATATTAAAAAAAACAATTATCCTTGTCTTGCTTTAAATCTAGGATTTGATTTATTGATAACATAAATTCGCCCTTTTCGACGAACGACTTTACACTTTAAATGTCGACCTTTAGCAGATTTTAATGAACTTAATACTTTCATAAAAAAACTTCTTTTAATTTTTGAAATCTAATAGTTTTTTTATTTTTGTCAAGATTGATGGTCTATATTGAACACCAATAATCTCAAATGGTCCTGGCGGCACATCTTTTTCATCACCAAACAAATGTCCAAATTGTGCTTGAAGAACCCATGCTATTTTTCCTTTAATTGCTACAGTTGTAGGAGTGTCTAAATTATCTTTAAGAATATTAAGTGTAATTGGATCCGATAAATTTATATTTGTTAAGCTACCTTTATTTTCAACAACTAATAAATTGTTTTTGTCTATTGCTTTAATACCATCTGGAGCATTTAATGGTCGTGGTAAATCTATTTTGGTAAAATTAAAAGGTTTTCCATTTTCACCAACTTCTATTTTAAATAATTCTCCAGAATTCATTTTTACAGTATAAATTTTATTATCTATAAATGTAATTCCATTAAGGTTGAATCCTTCGCCTTTAAAATCATCGTTTTCAAACCAAGTTTCAAGTCTAGACTCTGATTTATTTAAACGTAGAATCCGTGGATTAAAAGAATCTGTAACGTAAATATTATGATTTGAATCTAACGTGATATCATTACAAAAACCTCCGTTAGGAAACTCATAACTTTTTAGAAAATCTCCAGAGTTTAAATCAAAAGCTTTAAGTGACACTAAACCATCTGATGGAAAATTTGAGACTCCTGGATTAGAAGAACAAGCCCACAAAATTTTATTACGATCATCAGCTAATATACCAATAACAGAATTTAAATTATTTGAATTGGATGGAATAAATATTTCAGCTTCTTTTTTTTTATTTTTAAACCTTATAATTTTATTTTCTTTTAAACTACCAACAAATAAATTGCCACTCTTTGAGACAGTTATCCCTTCTGGGAAAAAATTATCTTCTAAATATAAAACATCTATAGCTAATATATTTTTTGGTAATACGTGTGAGAAAAACAATAATAAAAAAAAATATTTTAAGTTAAATTTCATAATAACTTCTTTTATTAAAAATAAAAAAAAAAGCAAGTTACAATTTAGTTAAGTTAAGATAAATTTTTGAAATATAACTAGCGTGTTTTTGTACATTAAACTTTTCTTTTGCGTATTTTTCTGCTCTTTCTATTGTTTTTTTTAAATTATTTTTTTTTAAACCTAAAATTTTAATTGATACGTTAATAAGTTCGTTTAAATTATTTTTTTCAACTAGCCAACCATTAAATTTATCTTTAATAATTTCTTTGTGCGCTCCTGAATCAACAGCAATGACAGGAATTTTTGATAACATTCCTTCCACAATTGTTCTATTAAAACCTTCATTTTCAGAAGTTACAATAAGTAAGTCGCAATTTTTAAGCCATTGCTCTTTATATTTTGAATATCCTACATAAATTATACTTTTTGATAAGTTGCTACTTAATATCTTTTTTTTATCAGAGCCGACAATAAAAAACTTTGAATTTGGCAAAATTTTAGAAATAGGATGAGCGATTTTAATAAAAAGATCTACTCTTTTAGTTTCAATAATATTTGCAAGAAACAAAATCTTTTTAATTTTTTTATTTTTTAAATCTTTATTTTGTAAAATATTCTTTTTTGTTTTATTTATAGAAACAGGATTAAATATTTTTTCCGATTTTTTCTTATTAAAATTTGGAAGACTTTTATAAACAAAATCAGATATACAAACTATCTTTTCACTAAAAAAAGATAAAGTTTTATAAAGCATCCAATTTGGAAAAACAACTCGCTGATGCCAAACTATTTTTGCCTTACTTAATTTTGATGGTATTACCCATGTTAGTCCAGCGCTTGCATCATTAAGATGTACAATGTCAATATTATTTTTATTAATAAATGAAGTTAATCTAAAAATATTAATTAAAATATTTAAGAAATTAATAATAATTCCTTTTTTTTGACCTACGAAATTTTTTATTTCTAAAAAAATTGGTTTGATGCCTTCACTAACTAAATGTTTAGACAAAACTCCTTTTTTATGAACTAATAATTTTATATCAAATTTTGATTTATCTAGTGCCTTAATTAATTCTATTGATGATAAATGGCTTCCGCCAATACTATCGCCAACAAAGGGAAAACAAACTCGTACTTTGTTTTTTTCATTCATTAAAAAATTAATTAAAAAAATTTACAATCTTTAAGTGTGTTTG
>JAKUPP010000030.1 GCA_022450705.1 Alphaproteobacteria bacterium
AAGTAAATAAAAAAATAGAAATTTTATTATCAAATAATAAAAAAATTCAACTGCCTATAATTGAATCTACCGAGGGTCCAGATGTAATAGATGTAAGAAATCTTTATAAGGAAACTGGGTATTTTACATTTGATCCATGTTTTTTATCAACTGGAAGTTGTGTATCAAAAATAACTTTTATAGATGGTGATAAAGGAACATTGTTGCATAGAGGATATACGATTGAAGATTTAGCAAAACATGCTGATTTTATGGAGGTTTCATACTTACTTTTACATGGAGAATTACCTAGCATAAAAGAAAAGGAAAAATTCGAAAAAAATATTAGATATCACACAATGTTACATGAGCAAATGAAAACTTTTATACAAGGTTTTAGAAGAGATGCTCATCCTATTTCAGTGATGGTTGGAAATGTTTGTGAGTTATCTGCATTTTATAGGGATAGTGAAGATTTCTCAAAACCTAAACTAAGATTAGTATCTACTCATAGAATAATTGCTAAAATGCCAACGATTGCTGCTTGGGCTTATAAATATTCATTAGGTCAGCCAGTAATTTATCCCAGTAATAATCTAACCTATGCTGAAAACTTTATGAGAATGACCTTTGCGACACCTTGTGAAGATTATATTTCAAATCCTATAATTACAAAGGCAATGAATCAGTTATTAATTTTACATGCTGATCATGAACAAAATGCTTCTACTTCAACAGTAAGGCTAGCTGGTTCGTCAGGAGCAAATCCATTTGCATGCGTAGCAGCAGGAATTGCTTCTTTATGGGGCCCTGCTCATGGTGGTGCTAATGAGGCTGTAATGAATATGCTTATAAAAATAAAAAGAAATGCAAAAATTAAAGACTTTATTGAACGTGCAAAAGATCCTAATGATACTTTTAGATTAATGGGTTTCGGGCATAGAGTTTATAAAAATTATGATCCAAGAGCTTCTGTTATGAGAGACGCATGTCATAGTGTTTTAAATGAATTGGGAAGAAAAAACAATCCGTTATTAGGAATAGCGCTAGATCTAGAAGATGCAGCTTTAAATGACAAATATTTTATAAAAAAAAAATTATATCCAAACGTAGACTTTTACTCTGGAATATTACTATGGGCTCTTGGTTTTCCACTATCTATGTATACAGCTGTTTTTGCTGTAGCAAGAACAGTTGGATGGGTTGCTCATTGGAAAGAAATGATTGAAGATCCTAGTCGAAAAATATCAAGACCAAGACAATTATATACAGGTTATAAAAAAAGAGATTATATTGACTTAGATAAACGACAAAAAAAAAATTCTATAATTAAGACAATTTCTTCTATTATTAAAAGTAGATATCAAAAATCATAAATAATTTCATTTACCGCATTTAAGCTTGGTAATTTGTTATTATTATTTTTCAATTTAATTAAAGCATTTTGAGCATTATCAAGTTGTTTGTTGGAATACGATTTGTCTTTTAACAATTTAATTAATTCATTGCTTATTAAATTTGGACGACATTTAAATTGGAGAAACTCAGGAATTATATATTTATTCTCCATAATATTTAATATATTAGCATGCTTGATTTTAACGAAAACCTTAGCAAGAAAATAAGAAAATAAATTTAATTTGTAAATTACTATTGTAGGAACTTTGAAATAGCTTAGTTCAATCGCAACAGTTCCAGATGTTGAAATTGCAGCGTTACTAATTTTGAAAGCATCATATTTATCAATTTCATTTATAAGTGAATATGAAAAATCAAATTTATATTTATTAAAGTATTTTTTTAGATGAGGTAAAATGTAAAAAAGCACATGTAATTTAAGATTTGTTTGATTTTTTATTAAATTAATTGTTTCAATTAAGACAGGTATACTCTTTTTTATTTCAGATAATCTGCTTCCAGGTAGAAATGATACAACTTTATATCCATCCTTAATTTTATATTTGTAATTAAATTTTTTTTTATTTATTTTTTTATTTTTTTTTATTTCATAAATAGGGTGGCCTACGAATTTTGTATTTAAATTATATTTTTTAAAATATTTATTTTCGAAAGGCAAAATTGTAAGAAGCTTATCAATATAATTAGATAAATATTTTGCTCTTCCACTCCTCCAGGCCCAAACTGTTGGCGCTACATAATGAATTTTTTTTGTGCCGGGTGTTTTATCATGTATTCTTTTTAAAATTCTAAAGTTAAAATCTGGACTATCAATTGTAACTAGTACATTAGGCTTGATTTTTAATAAATCTTTTTCTGTTTTTTTAAGCAAAGATAAAACTTTATATATTTTGGGTAAAATTTCAAAAATGCCAAAAATTGATAATTCATTAATCGGAAATAAACTTTTAATTAAACCTGCTTTAGTCATTTTAGGTCCGCCTATACCAAAAAATTGAACTCTTTTTCCATTAAGTTTTTTTAATGATCTAATTAAATGAGAGCCTATAACATCTCCTGATGGTTCAGTAGCAATCAAATATACTTTAATTCTTTTTGTACTACTCATAATTAAAATTAATGTTGTTATTATTTGAAACTGTTATATCTACTGACAAAAGGGTTTTCTTGCTTTTTTTTAAATATTTTAACGTTTTTTTTTTATCCATTATAATCGTAGAGTTAGCATTAAGAACTATATATTTAATATTTGTTTTTACTAGTTTTTTTAACGTACTAAATCCAAATGTTGGAAGATCCACTCTTGAATCTTGATGTAATTTCTTAATTTTTATAAATATATAACTGTTTTTACTATATTTATAGTTTCTTGATCTCATAATTAAATTATTAGTACCTTTTCTATCCTCTTTTAATAATATATTTTGTTTTGATGTAATGACACTCTGCCCTAGATCTTTTCTAGTCCACAAAAGAGTTTGTTTAAGATGTTTATTTATTATTAATTTATCTTTTTTTGGTATTTTTTTACGTCCATAAATACCTTTTTTTAAGAAAAAATTATTTGTTATATCAGAAAGGCCTAAAACTTTAAAACCTTCGTTTTCAAAAATAGTAACGACGTTTCTTAATATAACATCGTCAGTTTTTTTAAAAAAAATAAACTTAAAAACTTTAAATAAAGTCCATAAATCAGGTCTTAGAGTTGCTAAACTTGGTCTGTCTAGACCTCCTAAAAAAATAATATTTTTTATTTTATTTTTTTTTAATAATTTTATAGCTTTATATCCCTGCCCCATTCTTAAAGAGTATGTTTTAAAATTCTTATATAGATTTATTTTTGAATATCCTTTAATAGATAAAATAATAAAATTTAGATTAAGCTTTTCTAAATAAGAAGCTATTTTATAAGGAAGTTTTCCAGAACCTGCGATAATAGCAATGTTATTAAACATTATTATTCTTTTGTTTTGGTTGACATATACCTCTTGAGGAAGATTTATTTTTTATAAACCTAACTATATCCATAACAACTTTATTTTTTTTATAAATTTTAACAGCATCTTTTAATCTTTCGAATGCTGTTCCTTCAATAGAAAAAATTAATCTAAATGCCGTTCTTAAATCATGAATTTGTTTTCTATTAAAACCTCTTCTTTTTAGACCAATTATATTTAAACCTGATAAATGGGCCCTGTTTCCCATTACAGAACCATAAGGAATAACGTCATTTTCAACTCCTGACATACCTCCTATCATTGCATGTTTTCCAATTCTTACATATTGATGCACTGCAGATAAACCACCAATTATTGCAAATTCATCTATCTTTACATGTCCACCGAGAGTAGCATTGTTGGCCATAATAACATTATTTCCAAGAATGCAATCGTGAGCCACATGAGACCCGACCATTAAAAGACAATTGTCACCAATTTTTGTTATTAATCCTCCTCCTTTAGTTCCTGGATTTATCGTAACATGCTCTCTTATTTTGTTTTTTTTTCCAATAATTAATTTAGATTTCTCTCCATGATATTTTAAATCTTGTGGAATTGTTCCTATAGAAGCAAAAGGAAATATTTCAGTACCTTCATCTATAAGTGTATAGCCTTGTATATTAACATTAGAATGAATCTTAACATTATTCCTAATCTCAACATTAGGTCCAATTGTTGAATATGGGCCGATATGGATCTGATTTCCTAACTTAGTTTTTTTATCAATGATAGATGTGCTATGAATACAATTTTTCATTCATTAGAAAAATAAATATAGGAACACAAAAAATCAATTAACTGATTGTTACAAATTGCTACTCCACAATCATAGCTGAATATATTGCTTCAGCGACTTTAACATTATTAACTTTTGCTTCACCTGAGAATTTCCAAACCTTTCCTCTATGTTGTTTTTTTTTTACATATAAATAAAGTTTTGAATTAGGCATAACAGGTTTTCGAAATTTGGCATTCTCTAAACTCATAAAATAAACCAATTTGTTATCCGCTGTTTTTTTTAAAGAATGCATAACTAAAACTGATGCTGTTTGGGCAAGTGCTTCAATAATGAAAACTCCAGGCATAATAGGTTTATTTGGAAAATGACCTTTAAAGTAATAGTCGTTGTTTTTTATTTTTTTCTCACCAATAGCTTTCTCAAAATGTTTAACAACTTTTACTTTATCAATTAAAAGCATTGGTTCTCGGTGCGGTATTAATTTTTTTATTTCTTTTAATGTTAATTCTTTATTATTTCCCATTTTTCTTTTTTGATATTAACTTTTTTAAAATAATTGTTTGTCTATGCCAATCTTTTATTTCTACTGACGGTACACCTCCAACAGTAGCACCGTCTTCAATATTCTTCATTACTCCGGATTTTGCTGCTATTTTAACATTATTTCCTATTTTTAAATGTCCCGCTATACCAACTTGACCACCAATAATTACATTATTTCCAACTTGTGTACTGCCTGATACGCCAGATTGTGCTACAAAAATACAATTTTTTCCAATAATAGCATTATGACCTATCTGAACTAAATTATCTATTTTTGTACCATCACCAATTATTGTATCCGGTCCAGTGCCTCTGTCTATAGTACAGTTAGAGCCAATTTCTACATTATCTTTTATAATAACTCTTCCAAGTTGTGGCATTTTTAAATTCATATTTTCGTTTTGAGCAAAACCAAAACCATCTTGTCCAATTTGAACACCGTTATGAATTTTAACATCGGATCCAATAATAGAATAAGCTATAGTACAATTTGATCCTATTATAGTGTTTGCTCCAATATTAACTCCTGAGAGAATTACTGTATTTGCTCCAACAAAACAATTTGAACCTATAACAACATTACTCGAAACAATGGCACCAGGAGATATCTGTACTGTATCGTCATACTTAACGTTAGATTCAACATGTGCTCTGGGGTGTACACCAGCATTTGTAATATCTTTCATGGGATAAAAAGCATTTGCAACGAGAGCAAATGAATGATACGGGTTTGTAGAAATTAAAGGGATCATATTCTTTGGTGCTACTTCTTCAAAATCTTTTCTAAAAAAACACGCCCCTGCTTTTGATTTTTTAAACTGATTAATATAATTTTTATTATCTAAAAAACTAATATTATCTTTAGAAGCTGAATCTAAAGGTGAAATGTCTAAAAAAATTCTCTTTTTGTCAACTGATTTAGGTAAAGTTATTTTTGTTAACTTTGATATTTGATCTAAAGTAAGCTTCTTACTTCTTGGAAAAAAATTCGGATCTGTCATAAATAAAATTAAGGTGTTACTTTAACAGTAACTGCGCTTAACTTTTTATTTAATTCTTCTACAACTTTTTCAGTAATATCTATTGAAGTATCACCTAAAATAATTGCTGATTTTCTAAAAACAGCAGTAATTTTATCTGAATCTATTATAGCTTTTACTATTTTTTCAACTTCATCCTCAATTTGCGTAACTGCATCTTTTTCTGCAGTAGCTAAAGCTTTGCGTTTAGCCTGGCTAGCTTTATTAAATTCAATAACTTTTTTTTCAAAAGTATTTTTTCTATCTGAAAAAGCTTCAGGTGTTAAAGTTGCTTTCTGCCTTAAAAGTTCCTCTTCTTGTTTTTGTATTTCTTTTTGTTTCTTCTGATCTTCATCTGTGTATTTCTTTGCTACAGCATTTAATTGATCTTTCATACTAATTGCTGCTTTTGATTCTTTTAATAATTTAACGACATCAAGCACCGCAATATTGTTTTGAGAAAATGCAGTAGTAGAGAATAAGGTAAAAAATAAAATTGTTAATATATATTTAAAGTTTTTCATAATTAAAATCCTGCTCCAAAATTAAATTTAATAAGTTGTGTTCGATCATAATCTTCTTTCATAATAGCGTGAGCAAAATCTACTCTCACTGGGCCAAATGGCGATTTCCATTGTACACCAAATCCTGCTGAAACTCTAGGGGAAGAATCATCTTTTATTTTATCTCCTCCATCCTCGTCAATTTCAGTAGCTGTTCCTACTAGACCAAAAAAAACCCCATTTATTCCTAATTGAGGTGCTATGCCTGGTATTGGAACTCTTAATTCAGTTTTTAAAGTATACATCATATTTGCTCCTAAAGCATCTTTATTTGCAGATGTGGTATCTCTAGGACCAAGCCCAGCAGTTTGAAAACCTGCAAAAGAATCGCCTCCTAAAAAGTACCTATCTTTTAGTTTTACTTTTTTATCATTATAACCAAAAATATAACCACCTTTAAAATGCATTGCTAAAACATATTCATCAGTAACTGAACGAAACCAAGAAGTTGCTAGATCAGATTTAAAATAGTTTACATTACCTCCCAAACCAGCTAACGAATTTGAGATTCTTAACTGCGCACCTCTAGTTGGATCTAATCTATCATTGAGTCCATAATAACTTAAATGATGAGATAATTGTGAAGTAGTATAATCTCCTTTTTGACTAGTAATAAAGTCAGATGCTCCCGCTTTAACACCCTGAATTGTTTCTCCTTTATAACTAAAATTCCACGAATGTCTTGTTCTTTCGGTTAACATATATCCTAGTCTTACTCCTCCGCCTAATAAATCATTATCAAAAGAACTTTCATCTGCATAAGTTGTTTTAGCTTTAAAAAGATCTATACCTAAAGCAATATCTTTCCCTCTAAAATATGGTTCGGTAAATCCAAAATCTAGTTGTGTTGCTCTTTCAGCTACAGTAAATTTTAATGCCAAATCTTGTCCTTTACCTAAAAAATTCTTTTCAGCAATTCCTACATTAGCTAATGCTCCATCAGTGCTAGAAAAACCGCCACCGACAGAAAACTGTCCTGTTTGTTTTTCTTTAACTTTAAAGACAATGTCGGTTCTATCATTTTTTTTTGTTTGTATATTTTCAGATTCAACTGTTTCAAAAAAACCTGTATTTCTAATTCTTTGTTCGGATCTTTTTAATTTTGAATTACTAAAACTATCACCTTCATTAAATTTCATTTCTCTTCTAATTACCTTATCCTTAGTTCTCTTATTTCCTTGAACATCTATTCTGTTTACATAGATTTTTTTAGATTTATTAATCATAATAGTTACATCAATTTCATTAGTTTCTTTTTTCTTATTTAAATTTGGTCGAACCTCTAAAAAAGCAAAACCTAAATTACCACCGTATTCTCTTATATTTTTGATAACTTCATCTAATTTACTGATGTTATAATTTTTACCTTGAAGAATTTTTGATATTTTTTTAATTTCTTTATTATCCATATCTTGATAATTTTTATTATCAATCTTAACTTTTCCAAATTTATATTTTTCACCTTCAGCAACACTATATGTTATGAAAAAACCAGATTTATCTTTTGTTAATTCAGCTATTGCAGAAATAACTTTAAAATCCGCATACCCTTCCTGTAAATAATATCTTCTAAGTAAATCTTTATCATAATTAATTCTATCAGGGTCATATATATCGCCAGCTGACATTATTCTCCATAGCTTTGACTCTTTTGTAGAAATAATACCTTTTAATCTTTTATCTGAAAAAATTTTATTACCAATAAATTTAAT
>JAKUPP010000031.1:0-5152 GCA_022450705.1 Alphaproteobacteria bacterium
TGATCTTCCTAGAAGCGTTTGTGGTAAAATTTTTTTTATCATTTTCTTTTAAATTTTGTTTTAATTTTATTCAATTTTAAGAACATAACCTCTTCCTCTAACCGTTTGTATATATGTTGGAAACTTTTTGTTCTTTTCAATTTTGTTTCTTAATCTTGTTATCTGCACATCTAAAGCTCTGCTACTATTAGTTATATTCAAAATTTTGGACTAATTATCTCTAAATATGGGCTTACCATCATTCTTCGCTAAAATAGTCAATAATTTTGTTTCACTAGAAGTAAGAATAAATACTTTTCCATCTTTTTTTAATATTTCATTTTTTAAGTTGAAAGAATAGGGACGAAATTTTATAACTTTTTTTTTTATTTTGGAATATTTGTTTTTTTGGACTAAATTTTTTATTCTTAAAAGTAATTCTTTAGGCTCAAAGGGCTTAGTTAAATAGTCACTTGCACCAATTTCTAGACCTTTAATTCTATCTTCAGGGTTTCCTAAGGCACTTAAAAGAAGTATAGGTGTTTTAAAGTTATTTTTTTTTAGCGAATTTGTTAATGTTAGCCCAGATTCTCCAGGCATCATAATGTCAAGTATAATAAGATCAAATTCAATATTCTCAATTTTTTCTCTTGCCTTTTTTGCATTATCGGCAGTACTTACTCTAAAATTATTTTTATTTAAATAATCATTAATTAGCTGAAGGATTCTTATATCATCATCTACAACTAATATATGGTGTAAGTCTAATTTCATATTTTCTTCCTTAATATGTTCTTAGAATTTTTACTTATTAAATTTACTAAAATTTTTTTAAATCCATTTATTGAATCTGTTCCAGCGTTTTTATATGCATTAGCAATATTATGTATTTGCTTTTCTGTAAGTTTTTTTTCTATTTTTATACCTTTTTTTGTCAAATAAATATTTTTTTTTCTTTTATCTTTCTTCGATTTTTTTAAAACAATTACTCCATCACTTTTAAGTTTATTAATTATTTTTGATAAGCTTTGTTTTTTTATATCCAAAATTGTAAGCAAATCCTTAATTGTTAAATAATAATTATTTGAAGCTAAAAAAATTACTGCAAAATGAGTTTTGTTATAACTAAATTTTTTTAATAAGAAACTAATATTTTTATCAAAGTCTTTTATTGTAAAAAAAAGTAATTCAAATGCCACCTTAAGTTCTTTATTTTTTAAGAACAATGGACTGAAAATATTATTTAAGTTTGTCATTTTTTATTTATAAATATGTTTTATATTTAAATATTATTTTAATAAAAAAAAAAAATTTTTTCTTTTAATTTAAAAAAAATGTCAAAAAAAAATAATTTTGATAATAGACCCGGGTATATTTGGCTCGATGGAAAGTTCATAAAATGGAATAAAGCTAAAATACACATATTAAGCCATGGTTTACACTATGGAAGCTGTGTATTTGAAGGGGCTAGGATTTATAATCAAAAAATTTTTAAACTTAATGAACATACAAAAAGGTTATTTTTATCTTCAAAAATCCTAGGTTTTAAATTACCTTATACAGAAAAAAGAATAAACGACGCATGTAATCAAATAATAAAAAAACAAAATATAAAAAACGGTTATTTAAGACCATTTGCATGGCGTGGGAGCGAGATGATGGCTATTTCAGCTCAAAATACAGCCATACATGTTGCAATAGCCACGTGGGAAATGACTACCTATTTTGATATAAATAAAAAATTTAAAGGTATTAAACTACAAACATCTAAATGGATGAGGCCACCATCAAACACTGCTCCTACGCAAGCTAAAGCAGCTGGCTTATATATGATATGTACTTTGAGCAAACATACCGCTGAAAAAAACGGATTTGACGATTCATTGATGCTGGATTCTAGAGGTTATGTCGCAGAATCTACAGGGGCAAATATTTTTTATGTAAAAAAAAATAAACTATATACCCCAATAGCTGATTGTTTTTTAAATGGTATAACAAGAAAAACAGTTATACAAATTGCAAAAAGAAATAATATAAAAGTTATAGAAAAAAGGATTTTGCCAAAAGAATTGTTAAAAGCAGACGAGATTTTTTTAACGGGCACAGCTGTGGAAATTACTCCTGTTTCACAAATAGATAGCAAAAAATTTAGTGTTGGAGAGGTTACAAAAAAACTTTTATCTCTTTTTAGTAGTTTAGTAAAAGGTAATTAATAATTTACTTTGATTTTTTTTTCATCCTTCTTTTTAGATTTAACATATGTTTTTTTATTATTTTGTTGTTCAATTTTCCAGAAAGGCGCTTTAACTTTTAAATAATCTATAATAAATTCACATGCTTTAAATGCATTATTACGATGTTGAGCTGCAGTTCCTACATATACAATATTTTCACCAGGTTTAATTTTTCCATATCTATGGATTATTATACAGTGATTTAATTTCCATTTTTTTGATGCAAAGACTTCAATTTCTTTAATTTTTTTCTCTGTCATTTTTGGATAATGCTCTATTTCTATATATTTAATTTTTCCTGAGTTGTTTAAAGGTCTAGCAACCCCAATAAAGTTAACAACTGCTCCGATTCTTTTTTTTAACAAGTTTCTATTTTGTTCTGAAACATTAATTCTTTGTTTTTGAACTTTTATCATTTAACCTCCAGTAAAAGGTGGAAAGAAAGCTATTTCATCATTATTTTTAATTTTATTATTTTTATCAACAATTTGATGATTTACTGAGCAACGGATATTCTTTGATTTTAAAAATACTTTTCTATGCTTTATACTTTTTGTACCTAACCATTTAATTAAATCTTTAATATTTTTTATATTTTTAGGAGGTCTGACATTTTCTTCTGAAATACCTAGAATTTCTTTTAACCAGGAAAAGTAAACTATTTTCATATTAGTATTTCACTATATGGAAAAAATTTAACTTTTGTTCCTTTTTTTAAATAAGTTAATTTCTCTGGAAGCTCTATTAAACCATCAGTTTCGACCATAGAGGTAAATACTCCAGAACCTGAATTAGGATAATTTTTTATTTTTATCTGACCATTTGAATTTCTTGATATTGTTACTCTTAAAAATTCTTTTCTTCCACTTTTTTTTTTAAAATCAAAATCCGTTGTAACGATAAAACTTTTTTCTTTTGGTGATAAAAAACCAGATAATTTATTTATTGTTGGTAAAGCTATTTTTAAAAAGGTAATCATTACAGAAACAGGATTTCCTGGTAATCCAATAAATGGTTTTTTAAAAATCTTACCAAGAGCAACTGGTCTTCCAGGTTTCATTGCTATATTCCAAAAATTTAGAAAACCGTTCTTTTCTATTATTTTTCTAACATAATCTTCCTCGCCAACGGACATACCTCCAGTTGTAATAATCAAATCACATTTTTTTGAAATCTTTTTTAAACTTTTTTTAATTAATTTTTCATTATCTTTTTTTATTCCATAGTCTTGTACAGAACAGTTAATTGTTTCTAATAAATTTTTTAAACAATATCTGTTTGAGTCATAAACCCCTTCAGATGATATTTTTTTTCCTGGTTCAAATAACTCGTTTCCTGTAGTAAATATACCGACAGTCAATTTTTCAAATACACTTATTTCCTTTATTCCTATAGATGCAATTAAAGCAATATCTTGTGCTCTTAATTTAGATCCTTTAGATAAAATTTTTTTTCCATTTTTAATATCTTCTCCTTTTTTTCTAATATTGGCGCCTTTAAAAATTCCTGTTTTTAAAATAACTTCATTATTATTCAAATAACAGTCCTCTTGCATAATGACAGTGTCAACCCCTTTTGGTATTTTTGCACCCGTAAAAATTCTTATAATTTCCCCTTTTTTAATTTTTTTATTGAAATTTTGCCCAGCTATAATTCTTCCGAATAATTTTAAACTAGTTTCACTTTTTTTATTTAAATCTGAATGCTTAAAAGCATAACCATCTACTGCTGAATTATTAAAAGAAGGGACATTTATCTTTGAGATAATATCTTTAGACAAAATTCTACCTAACGATTGACCTAATTTTATTATTTCTGTTTTTTTTATACATTTTATTCTTTTTTTTAATATAGAAATTGCTTTTTCTAAAGAAATTCTTTTTTTACTATGTTTAAAACAATCATTAGATATTTGAGTCATTTTTTTATTTTAATTTTAAATATGTTTTAAAATGTTGAATTCCACTAATAACAGATATAAAAACTGCAAACCATAAAATAAATAGGATAATTAATCTAAAATCAGGAATAAGCTCATAGCTTAAAATACTACTAATAGCTACCATTTGTATAAAGGTTTTATATTTTGATAATTGACTTACGTCTAAACTTTTATTTTTTATGTATAAATTAAATCTTAATGAAGTAACTATAATTTCCCCTAATATTATTATATAAAATGCTAATTTGTTAATTCCTTGAACATTTTCACTGATTATTAGCATCGCACACATTGTTATAATTAGCGCTTTATCAGCAATAGGATCCAGAATTTTTCCAAGGTTTGATTTAAGATTCTTTTTTCTAGCTAAATAACCATCAAAGAAGTCTGTTGCACAAGCAAATAAAAATATTATTAAAACAGCTAAATGTTTTTTGGAATAAAATAAATAAATTAACAATGGACACGCTAGTAATCTTAAAATAGTAAGTATATTTGGTACATGTTTCATAATTTAATTTTCATGAAAGAAATTATATATCTTTTTAGCAATATTTTTGTTAATTCCTTTAACTTTTTTAATTTCGCTAAGTTGAGCTATTTTAATTTGTTCAGAGGATCCGAAATATTTTAATAAATCTCTTTTTTTGTTAGGACCAATTCCTTCAATTTCATCTAATATAGATTTACTTATTTTTGATCTTCTAGTTTTGTGAGAGGTAATAGCAAATCTATGCGCTTCATCTCTTAATCTTTGTAAAAAGAATAAAGTTTTGTCATTAGTTTTAAATTTGATTTTTTTATTTCCTTTAAGATAAAAAGTTTCATTTCCCTCATTTCTTTTTTGACCCTTAGCAATTGATGCTAATTCTATTTTTTTTTCTAAATCAAGGCTATTTAATACATTTGATGCCGTACTTAAGTGCCCTTTACCTCCATCAATAATTATTAAATCTGGAAAAGAAATTTTTTTAGAATTTTTTTTTAATCTTCTATT
>JAKUPP010000031.1:5162-7833 GCA_022450705.1 Alphaproteobacteria bacterium
ACTTCATAAATCATAGAATAATCATCGCCTTTTAACACAGTTTCTTTTCTTTTGAATTCACCTTTAATATTGAATTTTCTGTAATTATTTTTTGTAAACCCGTCTTTATTAAATGATATCATTGCACCGACCGCAAATTCTCCTGAAATATGACTAATATCATAAACTTCTATTGTTTTAGGTATTTTATTCAATCCAAATGCCTCTTTTATTCTTTCCATATATAAAAGATTACTTTTTTCTTCATTAAGTTTTCTTTCTAATTCTTTTTCTGCATTTTTTTCCGCATTTTTTACAATAATTTTTTTTTGTCCTTTTATGGGTATTTCAATATTAATTTTATATCCGGATTTTTTATTTAAAGCGCTTATTAAAAGATTTTTTTCAGGTATTTTCTTATTTAATAAAATAAGTTTGGTAACAATTTTATCAGAGTAGTATTGACCTAAAAATGACTGCAATATATTTTCTTCTTTTTCACTTTCCTCATGTCTAGGAAAGTAATATCTACCACCGAGATTATTTCCTCCTCTAAAATAAAAAACTTGCACGCAAGCTTTAAAATTCTTTTTTTTAATAGATATTACATCAGCATCGCCAATAGAACTTATATTTATAGATTGTTTTTCTTGAATTTGATTAAGCGCTCTAATTCTATCTCTTAAACTAGCTGCTTTTTCATAATTTTTTTTAGAGCTATAAATTTCCATTTTTTTATTTAGATCTGATTGTATTTTCTTATTTTTACCTTTTAAAAATGAGATTGTTTGATTAGATAAATCTGAATAATCTCTTTCATTTATTTTTTTAACACATGGAGCAGAACATTTTTTAATTTGATATAAAAGACAAGCTCTACGTCTTGTTTTAAAATAAGAGTCTGTGCAGGATCTTATTAAAAAAGCCTTTTGTAAAGAATTTATAGTTTTATCTACTGAACCTGCTGAAGGATAAGGACCAAAATATATTCCAATATTTTTTTGTTTACCTCTATGTTTTAATATTTGAGGCCATTTATTTTTTAAACTAATTAAAATGTATGGTAATGATTTATCATCTCTCAAAACAATGTTAAATTTTGGTTTATTTTTTTTTATTAAATTACTTTCTAATAAAAATGCCTCGGCTTCAGTTTTAGTTGTTATTGTTTCTATGTTATTTATTTGATAAACCATTCTTTGTATCCTATTTGATAATGAAGATGTATTTTTATAACTTGAAATTCTTTTTTTAAGATTTTTCGCCTTTCCTATATAAATAATTTCATTTTTGGAATTTAGATATTGGTAAATTCCAGGACTGCTAGATATGCTTGCTAATTTGTTTTTTATAATATCTAAACCATTCATTTAACTTAATATTTAAAATCAATTTAATATATTTGTAATAATATCCACCATATATGGTGATAAATGTGTGGATAAATCGTAAAAAAATATGAATTTTGGCTCATTTCCTACTATTTTAATGAAATGATTAAAAAATAGGCATCATTTACTAACTCATTGATAATACTGTATGAAATAAAAGTCAAATTATTTCTTTCTTTTTTTTTTATTTGCCATTTTCATAAAATTTTATTTAAAAAAAATTGTTGTGTAAAACTATAGTTTTTTTTTCTTAAATTCTAAAAAATTACAGATAAATTATATATTTAACAAAACTTATTCATCCATTATCTTCTTGTTATTACCTTGTGCCCAGCCTAAGTGCTGCCCTGAGTCGACATTTATTAGTTGTCCAGTTAAAGAATTAGAATTTAATATAAATAATACCGCTTCTGCTATTTCATTTGGATCAACAGCTTTTTTTAGCGGAACTTTCATATATTGGTTTTTAAATTGTTTAGTTGTTTGTCTTTTACTTGGAAATGTTGGGCCAGGTCCAATAGCATTAACTTTTATTTTAGGCGCAAGCGAAAGAGCCAAAGTTTGAGTAAGCGTCCAAAGAATTGATTTAGTTAGTGTATAGGTTGTAAAGAATGGAGTTAAGTTTACTACTCTTTGATCAAGAATATTAATTATATTTCCGTTACTTTTTTTTGGTAAATTTTTAATAAATTGTTGTATTAAGGAAATAGGCGCCCAAACATTTGTATTTAAATGATAATCCCAATTTTTCTTTTTAATATTTTCTATACTATCTAATTCAAAAGTAGAGGCGTTATTTATTAAACAGTTAATATTGCCTATTTCTTTTTTTGCATTTACAAATAATTTTTTTAATTCCAATTCCTTCGATAAATCTGCTTTTATACAACACGAATTTATTTTGTAAGAACCTAATCTTTTTTTTAAATTAAAAGCTTTTTTTTTAGATTTGTTATAATGAATTATGACGTTAGATCCTTCTTGGGCAATGCGCTCAGAAATAACCGCGCCTATTCTTTGAGATCCACCTGTAATTAATATTGTATTTTTCAAAATTAATAAATTGAATAAACGTATAATATATAAATAAACAAAAGAATAAAACCTTCTAGCCCAGTAATCTTTTTATCTTTTATAAACAAGAATAAGAAAAATGATGAAACGGCTAAAACAAAAATATCAATACTTTGAATATTTTTTATAATTGATGTAGGTTGAATAATTTCAACTACACTAAGCAATACAAGAATATTATACATATTAGCACCTAATACTGTTCCCAAAGCAATTCCATGGCTTCT
>JAKUPP010000032.1 GCA_022450705.1 Alphaproteobacteria bacterium
TTATAGAATACAATTCTTTTTTTGGCTCAGGAACATCTTGTACTATTCCATACAATCCTAAATTTACTTGGGATTATAAAAAAAAAAATAATTATTATGGAGGTTCTCTGAAAGCTTTAGAAAAAATAGGAAAGAAAAAAAAATATACTTTAGTTGGAGTAGATAAAAATGGTGTAAATGCGTTCTTTGTAAGAAATGACCTTGCAAAAAAAATAAATCTTAAATTAAAAAATAGCGAGGATGTTTTTGTAGACAACAAAAGAGAAGTAAGAAATATATCTGATTATACAATTTGGAGAAAAAGAGCTTTAGATGGTAAATTTGGTGATTTAATTAAAATATAAAATTACTTATATAATTGATCATTACAATTATCTTTACTTTTACATTTACATATAGCTCCTCCAATTCCCAAAGCTTCTATTACAACTTCAGAACTATCTTTTAAATAACAAAAAGCTACTTTAGAAACCGGACTTTTTAATTTACCAATAAGAATAAATTCATCATGTTCATCAATTGATATTTTATTGCTTGGTTCTAGCTCAATTGTTTTACCTAATTTTTTACAAGTTAAACTAAAATAAAAATCAGGATCAGTTGGCATGCTAAACATTAATTTTTTTAACATATTAGGATCAGGTTGACAGCTTTTATCAACAAGAAATAAAAATAAAGGCCCTCCTGATTTATTATTAATTACACTTCCTCCAATAACAGAATTGGATAAAAAGAAAAAAAATATAAAAATTAAATAAAAAGTTTTCAATATATATTGGTACATTTTAATAAAAAATATTTTATATTAAAAATATATTTAAATTAATAAAAAAAGCAAATGACGTCAAAAAAAAATATTCTAATTGATTTGTGTGAAATGCCTGAACATTTAAGAGGTATATCTGAGGAAATTTTATTAAATAAATATAATAAAAAAATTATAGACGAAGCATTAAAAGAAGAAATTATCAAAATAAGAAAGTGGCATGATGGACCTGGAAAAATAATAGTTCCTACAAAAAAGGGGTTAGATTTATACAAAAAAAAATGAAAATAAATGTTGTTGGATTTTATAAAATTAAAAAAATTAGTAAACTTGAAAAAAATAAAAATTTATTAAAAGAATTTTTTTCTAAAAGTTTAGTAAAAGGTGTTGTTATAATTTCCTCTGAAGGAATTAATGGAACAATAGCTGGTAAAAAAAATAACGTAAATAAATGTACTAATTATATTAAAAAAAAGTTTTCTATAAAAGAATTTGACAGTAATAACTTTTCTAAGATTGAATATCAACCATTTAACAGGGTAAAAATAAAAATTAAAAAAGAAGTTGTCCCAATTGGATTAAAATTAACTCCATTGCAAAAAAAAGAACATAGATATGTTGAGCCAAGAAATTGGAATAAACTTATTAAAAATAAAGATGTAACAGTAATTGATGTTAGAAAACCTATGGAATTTAAATTAGGTACTTTCAAAAATGCAATGGATGCTGGTATCAAAAATTTTAGGCAATTTCCTTCTTTTTTTAAAAAATTAAATAAAAATAAAAAAATTGCAATGTTTTGTACAGGAGGTATTCGATGTGAAAAAGCTGCAAATTTTTTACAAAAAAAAGGGTTTAAAGAAGTTCATCAATTAAAGGGGGGTATTTTAAATTATTTGAAAACAATTAACAAAAGTAAAAGTCTTTGGATAGGAGAATGCTTTGTATTTGATAAAAGGGTAAGTTTAAAACATAAATTAATTCCTGGAAATTATATAATTTGTAGTGCTTGTAGAACTCCGGTTTCTACAAAAGAAAGAAATTCACAAAAATATGTCGAAGATATTTCGTGTCCTAATTGTTATGATAAATTAACAAAAAAGAAAAAAAATAAACTTTTAATGAGAAAACAACAAAAAAATTCTTTAAAATATAATCTAAAATAAATGGATATAAATAAATCTCAAACAATTGAAGTGTGTAAAATTGCATGGAGAGCAGGAAAAAAAATTTTAGATATATATTCAAAAAAATTTAAAATTTTTAAAAAAAAAGATATGTCTCCTGTTACAGTTGCAGATCTGGATTCAGAAAAAACAATAATAGAAGGTTTAAAAAAAATTTTTAACAAACCAATTATCATTTCTGAAGAAAGTAATAATAAAAGTAAAAATAAATTAGAAAATTTTTGGTTAGTAGACCCATTAGATGGAACTAAAGAATTTATTAAAAAAAATGGAGAATTTACAGTTAACATAGCTTTTATTAAAAAAAACAAACCTGTTTTTGGAGTAATTTATGCACCAAAATTAAAAAAAACATACGTCGGAACAAGTAAAAATACGTATAAAGTAATAAATCAAAAAAATTTTAAAAAAATTATACCAAAAAAAAAGAATGTTAAGACTGTGATAATAAGCCGCTCACACTCTACAAATGATGAATGTGAAAAATTAAAAAAAAAATATAATGTAAAAAAAATTTTATTCCTTGGAAGTTCTTTAAAATTTTGTTATGTAGCGGAAGGTATTGCTCATATTTATCCTAGATCTGGTACAACTTATGAATGGGACACGGCTGCAGGTCATGCGATTATAAAAGGAGTTGGCGGTAAAGTGCAAACAAATACAGGCAAGGAATTAAAATATGGAAAAAAGGATTTTAAAAATACACATTTCATAGCAAAAGTTATTTAATGGAAATTATTAATTCTAATACTAAAGGTATTAATGAAGCAGTAAAAAAAATATTAGATGGTGAAATTATTTTTATTCCAACAGATACTGTTTATGGAATAGCTGCGAACCCATATAATGATAAAGCTATTAAAAGAATATTCTCAATAAAAAAAAGGTCTTTAAGTAATTCTTTAGTATTATTATGTTCAAATTACAAAATGGCAAAAAAGTATGCTATTTTTAATAGAATTGCTAATAATTTAATAAAAAATTTTTGGCCAGGTCCTTTAACTTTAATTTTAAAAAAAACTAACCATTCTAAAATATCTAAAAAATGGCTTTCTAAAGATAACACTATTGGAATTAGAATTCCCGATCACAATGTACCAAAAAAAATTATAGATAAATGCAACTTTCCTATTTTTTGTACAAGTGCAAATATATCTGGTAAAAAAAGTTGTAGCGATATAAAAGATGTTATTAAAAACTTTAAAAATAAAAAAATAACTATAATTAAAGGTGGTAAAACAAAATTTAAAAAAGAGTCTGCTATTATAGATGTAACCGAGAATAAGATAAAAATTTTAAGAAAAGGATACTTAAATAAAAAAAAATTTAGTCAATTATTAAATAAATAATGAAAAATAAATTAAATGATATTGGTATCTTAGGTTCGGGAGCTTGGGGAACCGCTTTAGCATGCATTTTAAATAAAAAAACAAATATTTCTTTATGGGCATATGAAAAAGAAATAGTTACTCAAATCAATAAGCATAAAATTAATAAAACTTACTTACCAGGAATTAAAATACCCTCTAATGTTAGTGCTACAAATAATTTAGAAGAATTGAAAAAGTGTAAATTTATTTTTATTTGTGTTCCTTCGCAGTTTATAAAAAAGATAATTCTAGAATTTAAAAAGTTTTATAAAAAAGAAATGATTTTAGTTATTTGCTCAAAAGGAATTGAAAAAAATTCAAAAAATCTGGTAAGTGAGGTTATTAAAAAAATAATACCAAAATCTCAAATTGCCGTTTTGTCAGGACCGAGTTTTGCAATTGAAGTTGCTAAAAAAAAACCCACCGCGGTAACGATTGCCTCAAAAAATAATAAAAACGCAAAAGAGCTAGCAAAATTAGTAAATTCTAGAACTTTTCGTTGTTACTATACAAATGATATCATTGGAGTGCAGCTTGGTGGAGTTATAAAAAATATATTAGCTATAGCCTCTGGAATAGTTGAAAGTCAAAAGTTAGGGGCAAGTGCTAGAGCTGCATTAATGACAAGAGGATTAGCTGAAATGATGAAAATTGGCGTAGCTTTTGGAGGAAAAGAATCTACTTTTTATGGATTATCTGGCTTAGGAGATTTAATACTTACTTGTAATAGTAAATTATCCAGAAATTTTGTTACAGGTTTACTTATAGGTAAAGGAAAAAAGATTAGAGAAATCACAAAATTAAAAAAAACAATTTCAGAAGGTGTTATTAATTCAAAAACTATTTTTAGTTTATCTAAAAAAAAGAAAATTGAAATGCCGGTATGTGAATCAGTTTATAGAATCTTATATAAAAATGTAAAAATTAAAGAAACTATAGAAAAAATATTATCTAGAAATATTAAAAAAGAAAATTAATAAATAAATATATCCTTTTTATAAAATTCTGAATAAATAAAAAGAGTTAGCAAGCTAATAATTGCAAAAAAAGGAAAATGATGATCAAAAAAAACTAGGAATAAAAAAATAAAGAAAAATTTACTTTTAAACTCGTCAATTTTAAATTTCTTGAAATCTATTCGATTCAAAAGATAAAATAAAATAGGCACTGTTAAAATTAAATCATAAACAACTAATCTAGGAATTATCAAGCTTATTACCAATATTCCAAATGATATACAAAATAAAAAATGATTTTTACTATTCTTAATTTTCTTGTTGTTTAAACAATATAAAATAGATAAAAAAATTGTAGAACTAATAATAAACCAAATAAACAAATTTGTTTGTAATGAAAAAAAACTATTTTCAAAATTATTAATACCTAAAAAAATCCAAGGCATTTTCTCAATTATAGAATATAAACCAGTCCCTGTTAGAAATCTTGTAGGTAAATCTTCTTGATATTTTCCTTGAATTACATCAAAAAAAGTAATTGTTAGTTCTGGATTCTTTATATAAAAGAAATATTGGATTACAAAAAATAAAAAAAAAGTAATCAATATCTTTTTTATTGATTTCCAACCTAAAATATAAAAAGGTAAAAGTAAAAAAGTTAAATAATAAAACTTAAATAGTGAAACAAACAGAATGGTTATATAATAATAATTAAAAAGTCTCTTTTCTAAAAAATAAATTCCTATAGCTAAAAAACCGTATAAAATTACTGAAAGATTACCTGAAAAAAAACTGAAAAAAACTACGCTGCCAAATGAAAAGAAAAATAAAAAAATATTTCTCCAATTTTGATCAAACTTAAATATTTTTCCGAAAATAATAAAAACTAAAAATAAAGAAATTATTTCAAGAAATACCCATAAAAAATTTGCTGTTTTAATATTTATTAAACCAATATACTTAAGTAACTCAAGTGTAGATACTGAAAGGTTTGCTGTTAAAGTTATTTTTGGATCTAGACAATCTCCATGAACATCAAAACCGTATGGAATATTTCCTAGAAAAAATGTTTTTGATTGACAATAAATTATATGAAAATCCCAGAATGGAACTTTGCCACCTAAAAATTTATGAACAATAAAGTATATTGAATAAAAAGAAATAATTATCAGTACAATATCTAAATAACGAGATTTATAAATCATTTTACTAAAAATCTTTTCTAATTAGTTTTAAATAATTTTTAATAGTATTTTCCCATAAAAATTTTTTCGAGAAATTTTTAGAATTGGCTGATAACTTTTTATATATTTTTTTATTAATTAGAACTTTTCTTATTGAGTCTTTAATTGAAGAAATATTATTTGGATTGCAAATAATTCCCGTCTTACTGTCAATCACCGACTCTTTAGTACCTCCTAAACCACTTGAAATTGATGGAATACCATACATCCCTGCTTCAATATAGGAAATTCCAAAACCTTCTATTGATATTGATTTTTTATCTTGGATTGTTGGCATTACATGTAAATCAGAAATTTTAAATAAAAAATCTTTATCATTCTCACTTACCTTTCCTAAAATTTTTACATTTCTTTTTAAATTTAATTTATTAATTAATTTACGTATTTTTTTCATTTCAGGTCCATCTCCAGCAATCAAATAAAGTAATTTATTGAAATCTTTAATTAACTCTTTAATAGCATAAATAATATTTTTATGATTCTTTCTTTTCTCAAGTCTAGCTATTGTTAATAAAATTGGTTTAAAATTCTTATATTTTTGAAGGTTATTGTTTCTTTTTTTTAAATGAAAATATTTATTTTCTACACCAGGGTAAATTACCTTTATTTTATTAGATTTAATCCCCAAATTAGCAATTCTCTTTTTTGTAAAATAAGAGTTAGCAATAATGCAATTGGTTTTTGAAAATGTTCTTTTTATTCTTTTTCTTTTTATAATATTTTTGTTTACCAAAACATCGTTGCCGTGTGCAAGGCAAAATATTTTCTCAGTATCTGCAACTTTATTTTTAATTAAATTCTCAGCACTTTTCCAAGAATCGCAAAAAATACAATTTATATTTTTTTTAAAATTAATAAATTTTTTAATGTCCGTACTTTTTCTTCTTTTTCTTATAATTTTCAAACCACCATATCTTATTATTTCGTAACTTAATTGTTTATCATGTTTTTCTTCATCTAATGATTTTTTACTATCAGCAAAAACAAATATATTAAATTTTTTTTTGTATAAACTTTCCGCTAGTCCTTTCATTAAATTTTCCATGCCGCCTAAAACCGGAGAAAAACATTGCGTAGAAATAACTATATTTTTTGATTGATTTCGTCTAGGCTTACTCATAAATCATAAATAGTGAAAATTAATAAAATATATCCAGTAATATTATCTGGGGGATCCGGTACACGTTTATGGCCTCAATCTCGTTTGTCATTCCCAAAACAATTTTTAAAAATTAATTCTGATTATACATTAATTCAAGAAACTTTAATTAGAATAAAAAATAAAAAAATATTTCACCCCCCTATATTAATTTGCAATGACGAGCACAGATTTTTAATAGCTGAGCAATTAAGAGAAATGAATATTAAACCAAAATTAATAATCCTAGAACCAGTTGGAAGAAACACTGCTGCTGCAGTAACTATAGCATCTTTGATAATTAAAAAAATAGATGAAAATGCCAAAATTTTAATTTTATCATCTGACCATAAAATTAATAAAACTAATAATTTTCATAAAATAATAAATAATTGTTCAGGAATTTGCGATAAAAATAAAATTATTATATTTGGCATTAAACCTAAAGAGCCGGATAAAAATTTTGGATATATAAAAAAAGGAAAAATTTTTGATAAAAAAAGTAATACTTTTTATGTAGATGAATTTAAAGAAAAACCTTCTTTAGATAAAGCAAAAAAATATTTAAAAAATAAGAATTTTTTTTGGAATTCAGGTATGTTTTTTTTTAAAGCTAATTTAATGTTAAAGGAAGTTGAGCGTTATGACAAAGAAATTCTAAATCAATCAAATAATTCTATTAAATATTCAAATAAAGATCTTGATTTCTTAAGATTATCAAAAAAACATTTTTCTAGAATTATTTCAAAACCAATAGATATATCTGTAATTGAAAAATCAAAAAATGTTGTTGTAAAAAACTTTAATATTGAATGGAGCGATGTTGGTTCATGGCCATCTATTTTTAATTTATCAAAAAAAGATAAAAAAAATAATCTTATAAAAGGATCGGTTGAAATAAAAAATGTAAAAAATAGTTTTGTTCAGTCTGAAAATCAACAAGTAATGGTGATAAATCAAAAAGATTTAATAATAA
>JAKUPP010000033.1 GCA_022450705.1 Alphaproteobacteria bacterium
CGAAGCATAAAAAGAATTACAATCAGCCAAAACAAATACTTTTTTTTTATGTTTAATATACATTATGAATAACTTTAGTGACTATTCCCCATATAAATATATCTGATTCGTTATTTATTTTTACACTTCTATAGTCTTTGTTGTCTGAAGTGAGTAAAAATTTCTTTCCTAAGATTTTAATCCGCTTTACTGTTAGGTCCCCATCAATAGAAGCTATACCTATCGAGTGATTTCTAGGCTTTATGCTCCTATCTACAATTAACAAATCTCCTGAGTGGATACCAGCCTGTAACATGCAGTTTCCTTGGGATTTTACTATAAAAGTAGCTAGAGGATTCTTGATTAAATACCTATTTAAATCAATTTCTCCTTCTAAATAATCGTTTGCGGGAGATGGAAAACCTGCACACACAGAGTTTAAATATAACCTTGTTTTCATATCCAAATGTTCATGTTTTGTTCTTTTTTATATTGTTTTTTTTCTAAAGTCAAGCTGGTTTTTGGCTTGATTCAATTATGGTAAAATATATTTATTATTTAATTTTAACCTAACTAGGAGGTACAAAATGGCAGAAGAACTTTCATTCTATGATGTTAAATCTAAAAAGAAATTTACTACATCAGATTACAGAATTGAAGACAAAGCTGGCAGAAAATTTGCAGTAACTAAATCTCAAGAAGGATCCCATGAATGCTGGAGAGTAGTTTCAAAAGATTTTGCTGCAGCAAATGGCGGGTAATTTAGTAAGAAATAATTAATTAATCGTGATGTAGCTAACTTTTTTTAAGTTGGCTACGTCCTTTTCTTAGTGGTGCCGCCAAGTGGAATTGAACCACCGACCCCACCATTACCAATGGTGTGCTCTGCCACTGAGCTATGGCGGCATATTTAATATTTGACATACCAATCAAAAAATATCAAGTTAATATAATATAAAAATGAAATTGCATTACGATCCTAGGTTTAAAAAAACAAACAGAATAAAAGATTTTTTTAGGAAATTTTTTCTTAGCAATCAGGTAGTAAAAAAAATTAAGCGACTTGAGGAAGAGAATAAAAATTTAAAAAAATATATAACTCAAACTAAATATCGAAACTTAGTTTCAAAAAAAAAAACCTAAAAATCCACGAATGTAAAATCTTTTCACAAAATGGTGAAGACGGCCTTATCATGGAAATTCTCAGTAATATTGGTGTAAAAAATTTTACTTTTATTGAAATAGGCGTTCAAGATTCAATTGAATGTAATTCAACAAATTTGTTATTAAATTTAAATTGGATTGGAGCTCAATTTGAAGGATGTAAAGAGTCTTATAATGATGGAAAAAAATTTTTAAAAGAGAATGGTATTAAAAATAATCAATGTAAATTGCTAAATGAATTTATAAATGCTGAGAATATTAATTCATTGATAAAAAAAACAGGTATTATTGGTGAAATTGATTTTTTTTCCCTTGATATAGATGGAAACGATTATTGGGTTTGGAAGAATATTAATATAATTAAACCAAGATTAGTGGTATTAGAATATAATTCTTCCTTTGGTGAAGATGATCCATTAACAATATCTTATAATCCAGATTTTATTTGGGATAATAAAAATGAAAAAAGATTTCTATATGGAGCTTCTCTTAAAGCTTTAGAAAAACTATCGAAAAAAAAAGGTTATGATTTAATTTGCGTAGATAGTAAAGGTGTTAACGCTTTTTTTGTTAGAAAAGATTTAATGAGGAACTCTATTTTAAGAAAAATGAAAAGCAAAGACGTTTTTGTTTATAATAAGGGACATAATGCTAAATTAAATGATATTAAAAATATTGTTAAAAAGTATAATCTTGTAACAGTTTAAAATTTTAGATTGTATGATTAGAAAAAATAAAATAAAAAAACAAAAATTTTTAAAAGAGCAAAAGAAATTAGAGCTAAAATTAAGGGAAAATTTAACTAGAAGAAAGGAAAAAAAGAATTTTTATGGCAATAATGTCTGATAAATGGATTAAGAAAATGGTTAAAGAAAAACAAATGATAAAACCATTTGAAAAAAACCAAATTAGAAAAGAAGGCATTTCATACGGCGTATCGTCTTATGGCTATGATGCGAGAGTATCAAATCATTTTAAAATATTTACAAATGTCAATTCTGCCGTTGTAGATCCAAAAAAATTTTCAAATCAAAGTTTTGTTGATAGAAAAACCGACGTATGTGTTATACCGCCGAATAGTTTTGCTTTGGCAAGCACTGTAGAATACTTTAAAATACCTAGAAACATAATGGTTATATGTTTAGGAAAATCAACATATGCCAGATGTGGCATAATAGTTAACGTTACTCCATTAGAACCTGAGTGGGAAGGTCATGTAACTTTAGAATTTTCGAACACAACTCCTTTACCTGCAAAAATATATGCAAATGAAGGAGCTTGCCAATTTCTTTTTTTAAAAGGAGATACAGATTGTGAAACATCTTATGCTGATAGAAAAGGTAAATATCAAGGACAACAAGGTGTAACATTGCCAAAACTCTAATCAATTACTATCTAAGTATAATGGAAAAAATATCTATAGAAGGAGGAAAACCGCTTTTTGGAAAAGTTGAAATAAGCGGTTCTAAAAACTCCTCATTATCAATTTTAGCATCTTGCTTGTTAAGTGATAAGCAAGTTTCTATTTTAGGTATTCCAAAATTAACGGATACTTTCTTTTTTTTAGAACTTTTATCTTCTTTTGGAGTTGAGGTTAAAGGATTAGATAACTTTAAAAACACAAAGAAATTTATTTTAAATGCAAAAAAAATTACAAATAATAAAGCTCCTTATAATCTTGTTAAAAAAATGAGAGCATCTATTTTAGTTCTGGGGCCTTTATTAGCTAGGACAGGAAAAGCAATTGTTTCTTTACCAGGCGGCTGTTCAATTGGTTTAAGACCAGTTGATATACACTTAAAATCTTTGGAAAAATTAGGAGCAAGAATTTTTATTGAAAAAGGGTATATTTATGCGGAAGCTTTAAAAGGTTTAAAGGGTAATAAAATTGTTTTTCCTAAAGTATCTGTTGGAGCAACTATTAATGTTTTAATGGCTGCTGTTTTAGCAAAGGGTACAACAGAAATTCACAATGCTGCAAAAGAGCCTGAAATAGAAGACTTGGGTCTTTTTTTAAAATCTATGGGCGCAAAAATAGAAGGTTTGGGAACAAATAAAATTTTAGTAGAAGGAGTTACAAAATTGGAAAAAACAAATTATAAAGTAATGCTCGATAGGATAGAAGCTGGAACATATGCATTAGCTGTTGCAATAGCTGGAGGTGAAATAGAATTAGTAGGTGCTGAAAAAAAATTATTAACTTTTTTTTTAAATATTCTAGAAACTATAGGTGTAGAGTATTTTGTTACTGAAAACAGTATAATTTTTAAAAGAAACTCAAACTCATTAAACTCTATAGACGTTACAACCGAACCATACCCAGGATTTCCAACAGACTTACAAGCGCAATTAATGGCTGTAATGGCAATATCGAACGGAACATCAGTTATAACAGAAAATATATTTGAGAACAGATTTATGCATGCTCCTGAACTTATTAGAATGGGTGCAAAAATTAAGTTAAAGAACAATTTAGCAATAGTTGAGGGAGTTAAAAAATTAAAAGGAGCTGAGGTTATGGCCACCGATCTTAGAGCATCAGTTTCATTAGTACTTGCAGGCTTGGCAGCCCAAGGCAAAACTAACATTAATAGAATTTATCATATTGATAGAGGCTATCAAGATATTGTAAAAAAACTTCAATTTTGTGGTGCAAATATTAAAAGAATAACAGTATGAAAATAAATTCAAAAATTATATTAGCAATACCTAAAGGTAGAATTGCAAAAGAAACAATGTCTTTACTTTCTTCATTAAATCTCGACCCTGAAAAAGATTTTTTTGAAGATCAAGAAAATAGAAAACTTTTATTTAAAACAAAAACAAAAAATTTTTTTTTAACAAAAGTTAGAAATTTTGATGTTCCAACTTTAGTTGCGTTTGGTGGAGCTGATTTTGGAATTGTTGGAAGCGATGTAATAAATGAATTTGATTATGAAGAAATATATACTCCAATTGATTTAAAATTAGGTAAATGTTCTATGGTATTAGCTAAAAAAAAAAATCAAAAATTTAACTTTGAATCCACTAGCATAATTAAAGTAGCTTCTAAATATCCTGTAGCAACACAAAATTTTTTTGAGAATAAAGGTAAACAAGTTGAATGTGTCAAACTAAATGGATCTATTGAAATAGCCCCGCAATTAGGAATTTCTGAAATGATTGTAGATCTAGTTTCTACAGGTAGAACTTTAAAAGAAAATAATCTTGAGATTATTGAAAAAATAAATGATGTATCTTCTAATTTAATAGTAAATCGTGTTTCACTAAAAACAAAATCAGATGATATTAACAAAATAATAAAACTTTTTGAGAAAAAAATATCATGAATATGAAAATAATTTATAAAAAAAACGATATAAAAAGATTTATTTCTAATCTTATAAATCAAAATAAATCTTTAAATATAAAAATTGAACGAGAGGTTGAGAAAATATTTCAAAATATACAATCTAAAGGAGATAAAGCATTATTTAGTTATGCAAAAAAATTTGATAGATGTAAATTAAATGCAAAAAATATTTCAATAAATAAAAATAAAATAAAAGTTTTTGCCAAAAAATGTCCTAAAGATATTGCAAAAGCATTATATTTTTCTTCTTCCAGAATAAAGAAATTTCATTTACATCAAATACCAAAAAATTATAAATACAAAGATAGTAAAGGTGTAATTTTAGGTTCCCAATGGAAACCTATAAATTCTATTGGGATTTATGTACCGGGAGGTACCGCTAGTTATCCTAGCTCTATATTAATGAACTCTATTCCGGCTAAAATAGCTGGAGTGAGAAAAATATCAATGGTTATACCACAGAAGAATACAAAATTAGATCCAATAATTGCAAAAGCTGCTGAAATTGCAGATATTGATAAAATATATAGAGTTGGAGGTGCACATTCTATAGCAGCGCTTACTTGGGGCACAAAATCTATCGAACCTGTTGATAAAATTGTTGGGCCAGGAAATATTTATGTAACTATTGCAAAAAAAAAAATTTTTGGAGATGTTGGAATTGATATGATAGCTGGACCATCAGAAATATTAGTCGTTTCAGATAAAAATAACAACCCAGACTGGATTGCTGCAGATTTATTGTCACAAGCTGAACATGATATAAATTCTAGATCTATTTTAATAACAAACGACTTAGCTTTCGCAAAAAAAGTAACCAAATCAATCGATTTAATTTTAAAAGATTTACCAAGATCGAAGATTGCATCAAAAAGTTGGGAAAATAATGGCAAAATAATAGTTATAAAAAAAATTTCTAGTTCTTATGAAATTATTAATCAATTAGCTCCTGAGCATCTAGAATTAGCTATAGATAAGCCAGAAACAATTCTAAATAAAGTTTATAACGCAGGATCGGTTTTTTTGGGCAGATACACACCAGAAGCAATTGGAGACTATGTTGCAGGCCCTAACCATGTTTTACCCACTGGAAGAACATCAAGGTTTTCTTCCGGACTAGGTGTTTCTGATTTTTTGAAAAAAATTACTTTTACTAAATGTAATAAAAAAAGCTTGCAATTATTATCTAATTCAGCCATAAAAATAGCTAAAGCAGAAGGATTGGACGGTCATGCTTTATCAATTGATATGAGGAAAAAATAACAATGGTTAAAGAAGAATCTTTAGAATTTACAGGTGTAGTCTTAGAGCTTCTACCAAACGCTATGTTTAAAGTTAAACTTGAGAACGATCACGAGGTCCTAGCGCACACTTCTGGTAAATTAAGAAAAAATAGAATTAGAGTTTTAGTAGGAGATAAAGTTGATGTTGAGATGACTCCGTATGATTTAACTAAAGGAAGAATAGTATATAGACATAAGGATTAATTTATTATTATTTGTAATAAGTTAAGTATTGTATTTTGATTTCTATAAAAAATAAGACTATATTAAAATCTTTTAATATTTATGCCCAGGTAGCTCAGTCGGTAGAGCAAAGGACTGAAAATCCTTGTGTCGGTGGTTCGATTCCGCCCCTGGGCACATTTTAAGAACAAGAGATATGAAAAAAAAGATAGCTTTAATCACAGGTGTAACAGGTCAAGACGGTGCGTATTTAGCAAATTTGCTTCTGAACAAAGGTTATAAAGTTTATGGAACTTATAGAAGAAGTTCATCATTAAATTTGTGGCGACTTGAAGAATTAGGAATCTTGGAATCTGTGGAACTTCTTTCTCTTGAATTACTTGAAAAATCAAATATTGAAAGAGTTATAAAATTAATAAAACCAGATGAATTTTACAATCTTGCAGCTCAAAGTTTTGTAAGCTTATCTTTTGAGAATCCAATATATACTGCCCAAGCAGATGCATTAGGGGTTTTAAAAATATTAGAATCAATAAGGATGATTGATAAGAAAATTAAATTTTATCAAGCGTCTTCATCTGAAATGTTTGGAGAAGGAGATTTAAAAAAATTAAATGAGAATTCACTTTTTCATCCAAGAAGTCCTTATGCAATTTCAAAAGTTTTTGGCCATCATATAACTGTTAATTATAGGGAAGCTTATGGAATTTTTGCATGTTCAGGAATTTTATTTAATCACGAATCTCCATTAAGAGGAATTGAGTTTGTAACAAGAAAAATTACCTCAACATTAGCTGAAATTCGCGCTGGTAGAAAGAAAGTTCTCGAACTTGGAAATATATATGCTAAAAGAGATTGGGGTTATGCGGGTGATTTTGTAGAAGGGATATGGAAAATGATTCAAAATGATAAACCAAAAGATTATGTACTAGCAACAGGAGAAGAACACTCAGTTAAAGAATTTGCAACATTAGCAGCGAAGTTGATAGGCTTTAATTTAGTTTGGAAAGGTAAGAAATTTAATGAATATGCAATAGATAAAGATACTAAAAAAATCATAATAAAAAAAAATATGGGTTATTACAGACCTTCAGATGTTTCTTTGTTAAAAGGAGACCCAACAAATGCAATAAATAATTTAAATTGGAAACCAAAAATAAAATTTAAAGATTTAGTAAAAATAATGGTTGAAAGCGATAAAAAGAAATCGCTCAAAGGAAAAATATTGCAATAATTAGTTTCTATTATAAATATCTTCGAATCTTATAATATCATTTTCTAACAATTTATCGCCAGTTTGTATTTCAATAATTGTAAGTGGAATTTTTTCTTTATTCTCAACTCTATGCTTGGCCCCTTTAGGAATATCTATAGATTGGTTTTTCTTTAAATTATATATTTTATTATTTTTAGTTATACAAGCGTTTCCTTTAACTACAATCCAATGTTCAGATCTATATTTATGTTTTTGATATGATATTTTTTGTTTAGGGTTAATTATCAATCTTTTTACTTGATAATTTTTTTTAGTTAAAAGTACTTCAAAAGATCCCCAAGGCCTATAAACAGTAGGATGATATTGAACTTTTTCGTTATTTTTCTTAGATAAGTTTTCAACATTTTCTTTAATATTTATATTTTTATCATTGGGCATTA
>JAKUPP010000034.1 GCA_022450705.1 Alphaproteobacteria bacterium
CTTTTAAAAAAATATAATTATTTTTACCATTATAGTTTAAATAAGAAGCAGATAATTTTTGTTTTTCTAAAACTATTGTGCCTCTTTTCATTAAAAGACCGACATTGAAACCAATCTTACCTTTAACAATAATTGTACCTGCAATCATCTGGCAGCCAGTGAAATCTTTAGTGTTTCCTTTAATATAAATAACCCCTGATCTCATTTTAAATCCAACTCTATGACCCGCACTACCTTTAACAACAATAACTCCTCCGGACATTCCTAATTTTTCACCTTGAATTGAACTTCCTAAAAAATCACCTGTATTTTTAGTTATTAAAATTTCTCCATTTTTTAAAGAAGATCCGGTGTAATTAGATGAAGAACCATAAACAATAATTTTACCACCTTTCATTTTATTACCTAAATAATCCCCGGTATCTCCTTTGATAATAATTTCTCCATCTTCCATTTGATCACCAATAAAATCACATTTATTTAAATTCCCTTTAAGAAGGATTCCTTTTTTTAATTTCCCAGAAACAGAAAAAAAATTTGAAATTTCTTTTTTTTCTTTTCCATATGTAATTTTTAAAGATTTTATTGTAGAGATTTGTTTGTTTACAATTTTATCTGGAGTTAACAAATCCAAATTTATTCTAAATTTTAATTTTTTTTTTAATTTTAAAACTAAATAACTCATTTCATAACATCTCTTAAATGAAAATGATGTGGTCCTAATTTCCCACCATAATTACCCGCAGATATTGATTTAATACCCTTATTAAATTTTTTACAAATAATGTTAATTCCTTTTTTCATAGCAAGAGATATATCTTTTTCATTAATTCCATCAATTACAATTTCTAAAACAGATTCGTTACTTTTGCTTAATTTTGTTTTAGTAATACCCTTTAAAGTTGGACAATAAGCATCATTTGTTGATGCTATAAGACTCTTATATTTTGATCCAACTTTTGATCCTGATCGAACAATTCCTCCTGGAAATGGTAAAATTATATTATTAACTTTTTTCATTTCTTTAACAGCAGCCTCTGCTGATTTTAATACTTCCCCATTTGAATTACCAATAATTAAAATATTCCCCCCACCTATACCATTTGTGATACTTGTTTTATCTTCAATAACAAACTCTCCTTCCATAACAGGAATTCTCCATATTTTTTTATCATTAATTTTTTTTGAGACTTGAAAACCATCACCAAAAAATCTGATGGCACTACCTAAATTTATTTTTTCATTACTTTCTAATCCAGAAAAACATGCTGTGGTTGGCGAAGTTAATATACATTGTCCAACTCTTCTTAACACTTGTTTAGCAAGTCCTTTGCTATCCATTGCAAATAAAAGTACGGCAATACCAGATCTTCCATCAGGGGTTTGTGAAGATTTAATTTCCTTTTCTACTCCAGCTTCACATCCACATGCAATTACGGACGTTGCGAAGCCCGTAACATTATTTGCTGCTTGTTTTAACCAATACTTTGAATCTGCTGTAATGATGAGTCTTACAACTTTCATTGGAAAAGCTTCCGCAAATGTATTTTCAATTTTTATTCCATTAATAATCATTTCTATCACATTTAATATTTTCAGTTTCTATTCCATAGTCCCATAGTTCCTGATTTTGTATTTTAAAATTCTCCATTCTTCTACCCATATATTTTTCAAAATAAGATTTGATTTCTTTTTCTATACCTTTGTCGTAATCAGTTTCTGCTGTATAAAATTTTCCATTAAAAACTTTTTGTATATTTCCATTTTTTACAATTATTTCACCATCTTTTATAACCATAAATGGTTTTTCAAACATTTCCTCTTTATCCTTTTTATCATTATAAACTGTTATATTTGCTTTAGCACCAAGTCCTAAATGCCCAATATTATTTAATCCTAGAACTTTTGCAGGGCCTGCTCTTGTCAAAATTGCAATATCATAAAGACTGTATTCTCTTTTTAAATTCTTTAGTACTGAACTTTTTTGCGCTTCTTTATTAATTTTTTCAAATTCATTATCTCTATAAGATTTATCCATCAATAACTTTATTAATCTTGGATAAGCAGTAAATGCTGCGCCATTTGGATGATCAGTAGTTAAATAAATCCTCCAAGGATCTTTGATTAATAAAAATAATTCTAGTCCTATAGCCCATTGAAGAGCATTAACAAAATTTTTATCTCTATACTCAAATGGAACTATACCGCAACCAGCATCACATTCTATATCTGCACATATCCATTTTTTTGGATGAGCAAAATGATGATTTCTATATTGACTCATTGTATCAGCTGAGGCAGTGACAGTTTGACCGAACATAATTTGACCCACGTCACAAGTAATATTTTTATTTTTATTTATATTCTCAGCTAAAAGATTTGCTCCAGAAGAAAATTTTTTATCTCCTTTATTATCATATGAATGATATTGAATATGGGTTAAATGCATAGGTTTTCCCTCAACGGCACTAATTTGTTTTATTGTAGTATTAACATTTCCTGGGACTCCTAAGTTACAACCGTGGACATGAATTGGATGTGGTGCTTTTAAATCAATTAATGATTTAGTTAAAACTTTTAAAATAGATCTAGGAGTAATTCCATATTTTTTATTTTTTTCATCAAGATCAAGAGCTCGTTGGTTAAACTTAAAAGCGTTAATACCTCCTGGATTTACAATTTTAATACCTAAACCTTTTGTTGAATGAAGTATCCAAGCAACATAATCGTTAATTTTTTTTTGATTAGTTTTTTTTTGTATTAATTTTAATAAAAAATCATCATTGCTTAAAACTGTATATGTCCCTTTATCAATAAAGGGTATGTCAGACATTTCAATAATTGCCGATCTTGCATTAGAAGGAAGTACTGCTGGTTCAAAAACTGCTGTATAACCTAATTTAACATATTTATATCCTATGTGAAACGAGCTACAGGTTCCTAAACCTGAGCCAGATCTTAATTTTTCTGAAGATGAATATAAATATTTTCTATGTTCTTCAGGCAGTAATAATCTAGCTAAATTAACTTTTCCTCCTGCTATGTGGCTATGAATATCTATACCACCTGCCATAATAATCTTATTTTTTAAATTAATTGTTCTAGAAATTCTCTCGCCATGTTTAGGCTTATCAATAATATGTCCATTTTTTATATATAAATCCTTAATTTTTCCATTAATTCTATTAATGGGATCATAAATTCTTGCATTTTGTAACTTAGTTATCACTATTAACAATCCCCTTTTTTACTTTATTCAAAACTTGTTCAACGCTTTGTAAGGAAATGTTTCTAACTTTTTTTAATGGCATTGTAACCACTTTATCAACTCTTAATAAATGACTGTTATGATCTAAACCAGGTGTGCCTACAGGTATAAAAATATCTACATCATTTTTTTGAGGATGGTTAGGAATTCCGATTAAAACGTTTTTAATTTTTTTATTAATAATAATTTTTTTTTCATTAAAAGAATTTATCCATATAGCTAAATCTACTTCTTTATTATCTAATAGTTTCTTTGTTGAAAATTGCTCAATATCGTGAATTGGAAAACCATTTGCAAAGCTTGTTCTAATAGGAAAACCTGTTTGCCACAATAATACCTCATTAACTGTTAGAATATGATCTGAACCCGATAATGATAACCCTGAAAACCTTGTAAATTTATTTAAATCTTGGATTAATAAATTTATTTCATTCACAATTAGATCGCTAACATCGCCTTGAAGTTCTGATATAGACCATAAAATAGATCCATACTTCGTTTTTTTTAGAAGTTCTATCAAATTGAATATTTTTTTATCTTTTGCTTCTGAATCTTTAGAATTAATAGATTTTCTAATACTTGATATAAAATTTAATAAATTAATGGAGTCTAATTTTATAATCTCGACATTAATTAATTTTTTATTTTTGTATAAGAATTGTGGAACTTTAGAACCAATAAAAACTACTTTTCTTTTTTTTAAATTATTAATTGTATCCTTTGAAAAAATATATTTCTCAAATAATCTTGGTAGGACATCATCTGATGTTTGAAATATAATAATAGTATCTGATCTATTTTTTAATTCTGATAAAGTTAAAAAAAAACCTCCAGTTTCTTGCATACTTTTTAAATTCTTTACATAAGTATCGCTAGAAAAATGGTCGATAATGCATTTATATTTATCAATAATATCAAGCGCTGCTCTAGTGCCTTTAATATCAGTTCCCATACCTGCAAATAAAGTTGACTTACTTTTTTTTATTAAAAAAGATAATTCGTTTATTGCTTGTGAAATATTTTTTTTCTTTCCATTAATTATAGAAAATTGTTCATTAATTTTTTTTTTTAATGAATTTATTAAAATTGAACACTTAGAATTTAGAGGTTTTAAAGTATTTTCTTTAACTTCTAGTTGAATGTCATCACATAACAAAGAACAAAATGGACATGTAAAGTTGAGATTTTTCATAAAAAAAAAAAAAATTACTTGTCGTATTTTATATACGAAAATCTTTGGTCTTCCTTTGGTGTACCTTCTAAAGAACCATCGTCTTTAGATGGGTCCCATTGAATAGTATCTTCTATTTTTTTTGCAAGTTCAAAATCTTTATCCGTAACTCCTTTTGCAGCATGATTGGTCAAACGAACTTCAACCCAAGCATATGAAGCGGTTATATCTGGATGATGCCAAGCTGCTTCAGATAAATGCCCTACAGTATTAATTACCATTAAAGTAGATTTCCAATTCTGAGTTTTATATTTTCTTTTGATCCAATTTCCTTCAAAACTCCATAAAGGCAGATCTTTTTTTAACCTCTCTTTTATTTTTACCTCACTGTAAACTTTATCGTCTTTGCTCATAATTTTTCCTTATAAATTTATTATTAAAATACAAAAAATACACTTATGATATTTTAGTTAAAAAGTTTAACGAAATAAATTGAAAGTTAAATGTTAAAAAAGAATACTATACAAATTATTACTCCAGCTAGATTGCATTTTGGTTTTTTAGAATTAAACAATAACAGTGGTGCTTTTGGTGGAATAGGATTAAGTATTGATAAATTTAATACTAAAATAACACTAAAAAAAAATATTGGAGAAAAATTTAAAGGTAAATCTTTAGATAAAGCTTCTTTCTTTTTAAAAAAATTTTGTAAAAAAAAAAGAATTAAACCTAATTTTTTCTTAAATATAAAAAAAGCTACTCCGCCACATATAGGTTTAGGTTCGGGAACTCAATTAGCGCTATCTATTGGAAGTGCTATTTCGCAATTAAATAATATTAATTTAGACTTAGAAAAAATAGCAAAAATTCAAAATAGAAGTTTGAGATCAAATATTGGATTAATTAATTTTAAACAGGGTGGCTTCCTAATAGATTTAAAAATTAAAAACAAATCTTTCTCTAAAATTGATAAAGTTTTTTTTCCAGAAGATTGGAGGATTATTTTAATAAAAGATACGAAACAAGGCCTACATGGTAAAAATGAGATAAATGCTTTTAAAAAAATTAGAAGTTTTCCTAAAATAAATCATATTAAATTAACTGATTTAGTTTTATTTAAAATATATCCTTCATTGATAGAAAACAATTTTAATGAATTTAGTAAATCAATTACTAAATTACAAAATATAATGGGCAAGTACTTCCATATTTTTCAGAATGGAATGTTTTCAAGTTCAGAAGTAAGTGACGTTCTTAATTTTTTAAGAAAAGAAAATGTTTCAGGATATGGTCAAACATCCTGGGGGCCAACAGGATTTGCTTTTTTTTCTAATATAAAAAAAGCTGAAAAGATGAAATTAAAACTCAAAAAAAGATTTTCAAGTTGTAAAAATTTAGAATTTATAATATGCTCGGGTAAAAATACTGGGGCTGATATTCAATTAGTATAATGACAAAAGAAAAACCATTTATTTTACATGCTTTGAGTCCAACAAAAATTGTTAGTCCGTTTGACATTAATATGGCATATGACTCTGGTTTCGATAATGTTGCTACCTATACAAACATTACAATGGAAGATGTTTCTGATTTAGTTCAAGATATTATATTTTCTAGGCATCCTAATGATTGTAAAAAAACCGGACTATTTATTGCAGGTGAAGATGCTGAAGAGGCTATTGAAATGTTAGAAAAAGCAAAAAAAGCAATGGTACCGCCATTTGAAATTTCCGTTTTTGCAGATCCCGCAGGATCTTTTACCACAGCTGCTGCAATGATTGCATGTGTAAAAAATACTTTAGCAAGCAAATTTAAAACTGATCTAAAAAATAAAAAATTACAAATAGTTGGTGCAAAAGGAATAGTTGGTGGAGCATGTGCTGTTATTGCGGCACAAGAAGGAGCGAAAGTTGGTATGATAATCCACAGAGATGGTGCTATCGACCCGATTAATAAAAGAGTTGCTGAGTATAAAAAAAAGTATGGCGTAAATCTAGAAGCTGTTATGGGTATTACAGATGATGAAAAAACAAAAATGTCTGAAGATGCTGATATTATATTATGTGCGGCAGCTGCAGGAAAAGAAGCTTTATTATTAAAACATTTTAAAAATGCAAAAAATTTAAAAGTTGTATCAGATGTAAATGCAGTCCCGCCTCCGGGAATTGAAGGTTTAGAAGTTAATTCAAATGAAGAAAAAATTAAAAATACAAATGTTTTTGGTATTGGAGCATTGGCTGTAGGACAAATAAAAGCGCAAGTTCAACATAAATTATTAAAATTAATGTGCACCTCAGATAAACCTGTATTCCTAGATTTTAGAGAGGCATATAAAATCGCTCAAGATATAAAAAAATAATTTCTATAAATGTTATGAATACTAATTTAAGTGTTTCAAATCTTGCAAAGAAATTAGTAGATAAATTAATTGATAATTCAAAAGAATTAAATGTTTTAATCAAAAAAGGTCCGCTTAATTGTACAATTATTGATGCGGGTATAGAAACTAAAGGAAGTAAAGAGGCTGGAAAATTAATAGCTGAAATTTGTATGGGAGGTTTAGGATTAATAAATCTTGAAAAAACTAA
>JAKUPP010000035.1 GCA_022450705.1 Alphaproteobacteria bacterium
ATCAACAATGACAGGCTTAATTCCATAAAATGGTTTCGTGGCCGAACCAGGTTTTAAATTTATAGCCCCAATTTGAGGGCTTATTAAAATTCCTCCAGTTTCAGTTTGCCACCAAGTATCAACAATTGGACATTTAGAATCTCCAACTGTTTTATAATACCACATCCAAGCTTCAGGATTGATGGGCTCTCCAACAGTACCCAAAAGTTTAAGTGATTTTCTGCTAGTTTTTTTAACTGGAGCTTCACCCTCACGCATTAAAGCTCTAATAGCAGTTGGTGCAGTATAAAAAATATTTACCTTATATTTATCAACTATTTGCCACCATCTTGACTTATCCGGATAAGTTGGTAAACCTTCGTACATAATAGTTGTTGCTCCATTTGCTAAAGGTCCATAAATTATATAACTATGACCAGTTACCCATCCAATATCTGCAGTGCACCAGTAAATGTCTTTTGGTTTATAGTTAAAAATATATTGATGAGTCATAGATGCATAAACCATATATCCACCAGTTGTATGTAAAACACCTTTTGGTTTACCTGTAGATCCTGATGTATAAAGAATAAATAATGGATCTTCCGCATTCATTTCTTCTGGTTCACAATGAGTTGGAGAACCTTTTATCATATTGTCGTACCAAACATCTCTTCTTTCATCCCAATTAATTCTATTCCCAGTTCTTTTAATAATAATACATTTTTTGACATGTGGACAATTTACTAAAGCTTCATCTGTAATAGATTTAAGTGGAATAATTTTTCCCCCTCTAACACCTTCGTCAGCTGTTACTACATAATCAGACTCACAATCGTTAATTCTTCCTGATATACTGTCAGGAGAAAAACCACCAAAAATTATTGAATGTATTGCACCAATTCTTGCGCAAGCTAGCATTGTAATTGCTAATTCAGGTATCATTGTTAGATAAATTGTTACTCTATCTCCTTTTTGGACACCTAAACTTTTTAAACCATTTGCTGCTTTTGAAACTTCTTTATGTAGCTGTTTATAAGATATTTTTTTTGTATCTTTTGGGTTGTCGCCAACCCATATTATTGCAGTTTTATCTTTTTTATCTTTAAGATGTCTATCAATACAATTTGCAGAAGCATTTAAGGTTCCATCTTCATACCACTTTATTCTAACTTCAGATTTACTATATTTTACATCTTTAATTTTTTTATAAGGTTTTATCCAAGTAATTCTTTTGCCTTCTTTTTTCCAAAAAGCTTCATTATTTTTAATCGAATCATTATACTTTTTTTCATATCCTTTTTTATTTATTAACCCTTTTTTAATCCAATCCGATCTTGTTTTAATGATCAGTTCTTTTTGAGATTCTTCAACCTTAAATTTATTTTTTATCTTGTTCTTTTTGGTTGTCTTTCTCTTTTTTTTTGATCTTCTTCCCATGTATTTTATTTATTAATATTACTCATCTTATTTAGGATTTTCCAGCTTTTAGAATCAATAGGCATTACTGATAATCTACTTTGTTTTATAAGTGATAAGTGCCTTAAATCTTTATTTTTTTTAATATTTTCTAATTAAATAGCTTCCTTTAATTTTTTTTTAAACCTAACTTGGACAGCAACAAATTTTTTTTTTTTATCTGTTGGATCAATAAAAGAAGTTTTAATAACCTCAACAATACCAACAATTTCTTTTCCTATATTTGAATGATAAAAGAAACAACAGTCTCCTTTTTTCATTTTTCTTAAATTATTTGCTGCTTGAAAATTTCTTACACCATCCCAAGCCACACCTTTATTTCCAGCCTTTTTTTGTTGTTCAATTGACCATACATTAGGTTCTGATTTTAATAACCAGTACTTCATCTAATTGTCTTTCCAGTGTTTACTAGCTTATTTAACTTTAATGTTTTCATTTTACGCCATTTTATTAAAACACGTACCATACAAACCCAGAACCACGATTCCTAAAAGTTTTTTCATTTATATAAATAGTTATTGATTTCTTATTAAAGGGTATACTTTAGGGTTTAAATACTTTAAATTTGTCAACATTATTAAGACTAAAGTCACCAACCCAATACTTAATCCTAAATTAAATAATACTTTAAGGTCAAATTGCCAAATTAGTTCAAAGATATGTTCTATCACATAATAAGAGCCGATCACTGCAAATAAAACAGCAATTAATATCACTGAGAAAAAAATAAGAATAAATTCAATTATAGATGAAAGAACAATTTCTTTTTTAGAAAAACCTAAAATTTTAAAAACCAAGTTTTGAAATTCCTTAACTTTACCTTGCACAATAATTGCACTCGAGATTACAATTAAACCAATAATAATAGTAATTGTTGAAATTAAAATTATTGCAATAAATACTTTATTTAGAATGTCTGTAACCTTTGTTAGATAATCTGCAATTTTAATAATAGACAAACTTGGCAGGTTATCCAACATAACGGTTTCTTTAAACTTAGTTGGGTTTTCAAACTTGGCTGTTGCTAAGTATTCATGTGGTATGGTGTTTGCAAATTGAGGATTAAACAACATAGCAAAGTTAATTGATAAATCCCGATAATCTACCTCTCTAAAATTAACAATCTCACCCTCAATTTTTCTTCCATAAATACTAAGTGTAAAAATATCACCAATCTTGATATTAAAATCTTTTGCGACTTTAGCATCTAATGAAATTTGAAGTTTATTAGGTTGATCGAGATCCCACCATTTACCTTCGGTAATAGGATTATCTTCAGGAACTTCATCAGACCAAGACGATCTACGATCACTCCCAATGACCCAATAACTATCATTATCTCTTTTAATATATGATTTTGGATCAACTCCATTAATTTTTACTATTCCAGAAGATATAATTGGAACAATCTCTAATCTCACGTTGTTATCCATACTTAAAATAGTTTCTTCAAATGTGTCTCTGTCGGTACTTTGGATGCCAATAAAAAAATAATCAGGAGCAATTTCTGGAATTGATTTTGCAACTTCTCTTTTAAAGTTTGTACCCACTAATGCTAAGGTTAATAATAATGTAACACCTAAGCCTAATGACATAATCGTAATGGGCATAATACTTTTAGTTTGAGTAATATTTTTTATAGAGACTTTAAGTGGAATATTAGATGTACTTTTTAAACTTTTTAAAAGAAAAATTATAAATTTTGACAGTAAGAAAAATACTATTAAACAAAGAAAGAAAGCTCCAAAATAAAATAAACTATATAAAGGTCTAGCAGAACCTATAACAAACAAAAGGATCAATACTGATAAAAATAACAAACTTACAAAAATTGATTTTTTTGAATAATAAAATTGTAGATTTTGAAATACATTTCTAAATAAATTTGAAGCTTTTACTTGATCGATTGCATTAATGGTTGGGATAGAAAAAATAACTAATACTAATAGTCCAACTAAAAAAATTTTTATAAAAGTAAATATTGAAAACAACGGCTTGATATTTAGTCCTAAACCTTTTGAAAGGTAAGTATCTGCCATAGGAACCAATAAAAAGCTTAATCCATATGCTGCAATACTAATAAAAGTAAGCAAAATTAATAACTGACAATAATAGATAGTTTTTATATTCAGTGAGAAGAAACCTAATGCTTTTTTAACTGCGATAGACATGTTGCTTTGATTGATAAAAGAGAGAAGGGTATTAGCTATTCCAATTCCAGCAATTAACATTGCGCTAATTGAAATAAGAGATAAAAACTGTGAAAAGTTATCAATAACACGTCTTAACCCACTAGCCGAATTTTCAGGGTATCTAAGGCGAACTTTAGTGTCATTAATAAATATATCTTGAATTCTTTTTCGAATAGCATTTGTGTTATCTCCTTCATTAAATTTAACTTTATATTCATAGTGTAAAAAACTACCCAAAGTATTCAGTTTTAATAAATCTAAAGTCTCTTTTCCTGCTAACGCAAAATCACCAAAAACAATAAAACCACTAACATCAGGAACTGATTTAATTACACCTACTACTTTAAATATTTGGTTTTGAACTTTTATTTCTTCGTTAATTGTTAAACTTAATGTTTTGAAAATGTTTTCATTTACTAAAATAGTATAGGGCTCATTGTGAATTTGATTTATTGCACCTTCGGGTTCATGAACAACGGTTCCATATAATGGATATTTTTCATCTACAGTTTTAATTCTTGTAAATAACGACTGATTGTTATCTTCTCTAGTGGTTGAGATCATTGTGCTAAATTCAACCATGTTTGAAATTGTAGTAAATTCTTTAACTTTATTGACTAACTCAAGATTGCCTTCTACACTATGATAGTCAATCTCTAGATCTCCACCTAATAAAGCTTTAGCATTATCGTTAAGTTCTTTTTTTAAACTATTTTCAATTGTTAAAATGGCACTTAAGATAAAAAGACTAATGAATAATGTTAAAATGATACTAAAGATTTTTCGATAATTTCTAACTAAATCTATAAGCGCATATTTTAAAATTAAATTTAATTCTGAAACTTTAAACAATTTTTCCATCTTTAATTTTAATTTTTCTTTTTGCTTTATTGGCAAGCTTTGAATCATGAGTTACTATGATCAACGATGAACCTTCTTCTTTAACATATTTGAATAATATATTTGAAATCATAACTGAGTTTTTACTATCTAAATTTCCGGTTGGTTCATCAGCTAAAATAAGATCAGGCTTCATTGCAATTGCTCTTGCAATAGCTACTCGTTGTTGTTCTCCTCCTGATAATTGACTTGGAAGATTGTTAAATCTATTTTTAAGTCCAAATCGATCTAATAATTCTTTAGCTTGTTGTTGAGGATTTTTAAATTTATTTAATTCTAGAGTTAGGGCCACATTTTCAACAGCAGTATAATTAGGAATGAGATAAAATGACTGAAATACAATTCCTATATGTTTTCTTCTAATTTCTGAAACTTCATCTTCTGAAAGAGCAGTTATATCTTGATTTTGAAAAAAAATTTTCCCAGAGGTAGCTTTTTCCAAACCTCCAATTAACATGACTAAACTTGTTTTACCTGATCCACTTTCACCCATAATAGAGATGGTATCTTTTTTTTTAGTGATTAAATCAATATTATTTAAAACTTTTATAGTGTCTTTATCAGTTTGGTATTTAAGATTTACCTTTTTTAATTTAAGAAGAGTATTCATGATCAAAAGTTTTATTATTAAAATAATTATAGTCTGTCTAGTGACCTTAAAAGCATCTGCAATAGAAAAGATAGTGTTATTTGGGGATAGTTTAATGGCAGGATACGGTTTGCCTAATGAACATCATTTATCAGTAATTTTAGAGCAAAATCTAAAGTCAGAAGGCCACAATATTAAAGTAATAAACGGTAGTGTTTCAGGAAGCACTTCATCAGGTGGTCTTAATAGAGTGGAATGGACGTTGTCCGAATCTGATATTGATTTGATGATTTTAAGTCTTGGTGCAAACGATATGCTTAGAGGAATTAATCCTGATGAAACTCAAAATAATTTAGAGCAAATTATTACTATTGCCCAAAATAAAAATATCAAAGTTATTTTAGCGGGAATGATGGCTCCAACATCTCATGGTTTTAATTATAAAAAAGATTTTGATAAAATTTATCCAGATTTATCTAAAAAATATAATTTACCTTTAATTCCTTTTTTACTTGAAGGGGTAGCTTTAAAGCCTGGTTTAAATCAAAGTGATGGGATGCACCCCAATGAACAGGGTACATTGATAATTAGTAAGACTTTACAAAAAAGTATTAAAGATAATTATTTAAAACCTTAATCAGCTTTAAACTTTGCTTTTAATAAAGTTTTTTACTTCCTCTGTATTATTTTTTAATACCTGAAAATTCTCTTCTTTATCAAGTACATGCTGAAGTTCTTCAGGTAATTTTTCATGCTTATTTATTGCATTATTTATAGCATCTGGAAATTTACATGGGTGTGCAGTTGATAAAACTACACAATCATTAAAAGATAGTTTTTTTGCAGCCCCTACTCCAACTGCAGTATGTGGATCTAATATGATATTATTTTCTTCATAATTTTTTTTAATAATGTCTAAAGTTTCTTGTTCATTACAACTTTCAGATAAAAAATCCTTTTGAATTATATCTAAATTGTTCTTTTCAATTTGATAAGAATTTTGCTTAACTTTTTTCATAATTTCTGCTGTTTTTTCAGAGTCAGAATTATTTACATAGTAAATTAATCTTTCAAAGTTACTTGCTAATTGAATATCCATACTAGGTGACAATGTTTCTTTTACTTCTCTTGATACATAATCTCCTTTTGAAATCGCTCTATGCAAAATATCGTTTTCGTTTGTTGCAACAATTAGTTTATCTATTGGTAATCCCATTTTCTTTGAAAGATAACCTGCAAAGACATCACCAAAGTTTCCTGTTGGAACTGAAAATGAAATAGTTTCTTTATCTAATTTAAAATATGAATAAAAATAATAGACTGTTTGAGCAATAATTCTTACCCAGTTAATTGAATTTACACCTGACATATTTATAGATTTAGAAAATTCTAAGTCAGAAAACATTTGTTTTACAATATTTTGGCAATCATCAAAGTTTCCTTCTATTGCAATATTGAAAACATTTTTTTCATCAACAGTTGTCATCAATTTTCTTTGAACAGAAGAAATTCTATTATTAGGATGCAATACAAAAATATTTAAATTGGATTTTCCTT
>JAKUPP010000036.1 GCA_022450705.1 Alphaproteobacteria bacterium
CACATTAGTTTTTGGAGGCGATTGGAGAAATGAATGGATCAGGAATTCAGAGTCTACAAGAGAAAAAAATGGTTTAACTGAATGGGAGCGAGGATTTTTTATTGATTACCAAACACAATCTTTAAAAAATACATTTTTATCTTTTGGGGGCAGATATAATGAAAATCAGGATTACGGAGATCATTTTACATTTAAAATAAGTGGTTCTTATACAATCTCAGAGCATTCAAAAATTTTTCCCACTGGTTTAAAATTAAAAAGTAGTGTTGCCACCGGCTATAGGTCGCCATCATTATATGAGGAGCAAAATAAGGATGTAAATTTAGGTGGGGAAGTAGGGTTAAAGCCAGAAAAAACCAAAAGTTACGAGATTGGATTTGAACAACCAATGATGAATAATAAATTTAAATTAGAAAGCGTATTTTTTAAAATAAATTTGGATAATAGAATTAATTGGGAAACGGGCAATGGATATAAACAAGAAATTGGAGGCTTTCGATCCCAAGGAATTGAAACCTCTTTGATTACTTATGATCTTTATAACAAATTTGATCTTTCAATATCGCATACTTGGAACCAGTCTGAAAACCAAAATGGTTTTAGAACACTTAAAGTACCAGTGCATGCTTTTGGCATAAACAGTAACTACCGTTTTTTTGAAGATAAAGCAAATTTAAATGTAAATTTTCATTCACAAACTGGCGCAAGAGACATAGCGTCAGGAAAAATTGCAGAAGGTGGATGGGGAGTTTTAAATTCCGCATTAACTTATGATGTTAGTGATTTACATAAAAATTTAAGAAAAAGTCAAATGTATTTTAAAGCAAACAATATCTTTGATAAAAAATATCATCAGATGGCTAGCTACAACACTTATCCTATGAGTTTTTATTTTGGCTTAATTCAAGATTTTTAAGAATCTTTTTTCTATTAAAGAATAACCTGTAAAGAGAATAGCTAAAAATATAATAGTACTAATTAATGTATTATGAAAAAAAGGTATAGCCATAATATAACATTGCATTAATCCGGTAAGGTTTAATGGATATAAACCATCAGTTAACCAAACTGAAAAATTTGTTACAATAAAAAAAAGCAAACTACCAGATATACCTACAATACCTAAATTAAGAATATTTCTTTTTTCTATCATATTTCCTAGAAGAGATAGAACAATTATACATAGATAAACAGCATAGATTTGAGAATGAAATCCTATAATCAAATCACTTAAAAACATAGCAATAACAGGAATACATAATGCTGTTCTTTTATTTGTTAAAAAAGCTCCTCCAAAAATAGCCAATGCTAAAATAGGTGTAAAATTAGGGGGGTGTGGTAAAATTCTAGTTAAAGAAACTAAAAAAATAATCAATGCTATTAATAAAAGTTTAATATTCATTGTATTGCATCATACCTGGAAAAAAGCTAAAATAAAGTCTGTTTTTTACGTATAAATTTTTTATATAAATTACAATTATTAATTCGTGTCGGGGATATTTTTAGGAGGAAATATGTCATTAGCTGAAGTAAAAGAACTAAAATCACCTGCAAAAAAATGGGTGACAGCAAAAAAACAAATATTTATTAATGGTAAATGGGTTGATGCAAAATCTGGTAAAACATTTGAAGTTGAAAACCCAGCAACTGGAGACATTGTTGCAAATGTAGCTGAGGGTGATAAAGCTGATATCGATGAAGCTGTAAAATCTGCACGTAAAGCTTTTGAATCTGGACCATGGAAAGATATGAGTGCTTCTGAAAGAGGCAAGATTGTTTGGAAAATCGGAGACTTAATTCTTAAATATGCTGACGAATTAGCAGAATTAGAATCATTGGATAATGGTAAACCTTTAGCAGTAGCAGGCGCTGCTGACGTTCCATTATCAGCCGATATTTTTCATTATATGGCTGGATGGTCAACTAAAATTAAAGGAGACACATTCCCTATATCAACTGATCATTTTTATACTCCGGGTCAAAAATATTTAACTTATACCCAAAGAGAACCGATCGGTGTTGTTGGCCAAATTATTCCGTGGAATTTTCCGTTACTTATGGCTGCCTGGAAGTTAGCTCCTGTTCTAGCATCAGGTAATACTGGTGTTTTAAAACCAGCTGAGCAAACACCCCTTTCTGCACTTAGACTTGCAGAAATAATTCAAGAAGCTGGTGTTCCGGACGGTGTTTTAAACGTTGTAAGTGGCTTTGGTGAAACAGCAGGTGCTTCTCTTGCCGCACATGATGGCGTAGATAAAGTAGCATTTACTGGTTCTACTGAAGTTGGAAAAATGATTGTTAAAGCAGCAGCAGGCAATCTAAAAAGAGTAACATTAGAGTTAGGCGGAAAGTCACCTAATGTTGTTTATGCTGATGTTCATGATATTGAAGCAACGGTTGCTGGATGTGCGAGCGCAATTTTTTTTAATCACGGTCAATGTTGTTGTGCTGGATCTAGATTATATATCGAAAAACCAATTTTTGATGATGTAGTTAAAGGAATTTCTGAAGCTGCAAAAAAAATGAAAGTTGGTCCAGGTCTCTCAAGCCCTGATATGGGCCCATTAGTTTCTCAAGAACAATTTGAGAAAGTAAAAGGATATATCAAATCTGGCCAAGACGATGGTGCTAAATGTGCAGTTGGAGGAGGAACTGTTGGAGACAAAGGTTATTTTGTTGAACCAACTGTTTTAACAAATACCAACGACAAAATGAAAGTGATAACAGAGGAAATCTTTGGTCCTGTTGTTGCAGCAGAACCTTTTGATAATGCTGAAGAAGTTATGGAACGTTCTAATAACTCACATTATGGTTTGGCCGCAGCTGTTTGGACAAGCGATATAAAAAAGGCAATTAATACTGCAGATGCTTTTCGTGCAGGAACTGTCTGGGTTAATACTTATAATATTTTTGACGCAGCTCTTCCATTTGGAGGATATAAACAATCTGGATGGGGTAGAGAAATGGGTTCTGAAATATTAGACGCTTACACTGAGACAAAATCCGTTGTAATCGCAAAATAAGCATTTTTTTATACTTATTATCAAAAAAACCTCGTAATTTATTACGGGGTTTTTTTTTATTATGAAATTTAAAAAAAAATTAAAAACTAGATGGCATCAAAAGAGATTAAAAGATAATTTCTTTCATGATGCAAAAAGATTAGGGTATAGATCTCGCTCTGCATTTAAATTATTAGAAATTAATAAAAAGTTTAGAATATTAAAAAAAGGTCAAAACGCTCTAGATTTAGGAGCAGCACCAGGTGGATGGTCCCAAATTCTTATGCAAAAAGTTTTTTCTAAAGAAAAAAATAATACAGTTGTTTCTGTAGATTTAAAAGACTTTAAACCAATTAAGGGTTTAGTTTTAATAAAGAAAAATATATTTGATAAAGATTTTATTTTTGTCTTAAAAAAGTATTTTTTAGAAGACATAGATATTGTTATTTCTGACGCAGCCCCATCTACAACTGGAAATAAATTTGTTGATCATATAAAGATTGTTGAGTTGTGCGAAAGATCTTACGAAATAGCGATAAATTTGTTAAATAAAGGGGGAATATTAGTAATTAAAATTTTTGATGGAAAAGAAACTAGCAAAATTTGCCAAATTATAAAAAAAAGATTTTTAAACTTTAATTTATATAAGCCAAAATCAAGCAAGTCTGAATCAAAAGAAATTTATATAATTGCTAAATTTCTAAAATAAAAAAAAACTTGAACCTTTATTCAGTAATCCTTATTATTATATATGGGTAGAAAAATATACGACTCTCTTACCTTTGACGATGTATTATTAAAGCCAGCATCGTCGTCTATCTTGCCGAAAAACGTAAACACCAAAACATTATTAACAAAAACTGTAAGTTTAGAAATTCCAATTATTTCTGCAGCAATGGATACAGTCACAGAATCTCAAATGGCTATTGCTATGGCACAAAACGGTGGTATTGGATCAATTCATAAAAATATGAAAATTGAAGAACAAATGAATGAAGTTAAAAAAGTAAAGAAATTTGAATCAGGAATAGTTGTTAATCCAGTAACTATTTCAAAAGATAAGAAATTAAAAGATGCTTTGGATCTAATGTTAAAAAATAAAATATCAGGAATCCCTGTTGTTGAAAAAAATAATAAATTAGTTGGAATTCTTACGAATAGAGATGTCAGATTTTTTTCTAACTCTGAAATTAAGGTAGAGGATCTCATGACAAAAAAAAACTTACAAACTGTTAGAGAAAATGTTGATATGAAGAAAGCAAAGGAAATATTACATAAATTTAGGATTGAGAAATTAATTGTTGTTGATAAAGACTACAAATGTGTTGGGTTAATTACTGTTAAAGATATTGAAAAAGCACGAAAATATCCAAATGCTTGCAAAGATACAAAAGGACGACTTCGAGTAGCTGCAGCTGTAGATGCTGGAGAAAAAGGAATAGAAAGAGCACAAGGATTAATAGATGTGGATACGGATGTTATAATTGTAGATACAGCACATGGTCATTCAAAAAACGTTATAGATACTGTAAAAAAAATTAAAAAAAAATCTAATTATACTCAAGTGATCGCAGGTAACATTGCTACAAAAGAAGGGGCGAAAGCTTTAATTGACGAAGGAGCTGACGCAGTTAAAGTTGGAATTGGTCCGGGATCAATTTGCACAACTAGAATGGTTGCCGGCGTAGGGGTTCCTCAACTAACAGCTATCATGGAAGTTGCAGAAGTTACAAAAAAGAGAAATATTCCACTGATAGCAGATGGTGGGATAAAATATTCAGGTGATATTGCTAAGGCAGTTGCTGCAGGCGCTGATACTATTATGATTGGCTCGTTATTAGCTGGAACAGATGAATCTCCAGGAGATGTTTATTTATATCAAGGAAGATCTTATAAATCATATAGAGGGATGGGATCTATTTCAGCTATGTTAAAAGGTTCTGCTGAAAGATATTTTCAAGATAGCAATAGTGATGTTCAAAAATTAATTCCTGAAGGAGTTGAAGGACAGGTTCCTTACAAAGGTCCAGTTAATATAATATTAAACCAGCTAATCGGAGGTTTGCGATCATCAATGGGATATACAGGAAACGAAAATATAAAAAAAATGAAGATTAATTCTGAGTTTATTAAAATTACTAGATCTGGACTTAAGGAAAGTCACGTGCACGATGTAACAATTACAAAAGAAAGTCCGAACTATAAGCCAGAAGGTACAAATTAAATTGCATTAATGGATAAAGTTTTAATACTTGATTTTGGATCACAGGTTACTCAATTAATAGCTAGAAGAATAAGAAAAAAGAATATATATTGCGAAATACATCCTTACAATATATCAAAAAAACAAATACAGGATTTTTCTCCTAAAGCATTAATATTATCAGGCGGGCCCGCTTCTACTACTATAAAAAAACCATTAAAGCCTGATACATCAATTTATTCTTTAAATATTCCAATCCTTGGAATTTGTTATGGACATCAATTGATTTGTAAATATTTAGGAGGTAATGTTATAAATTCAAAAAAAAGAGAATTTGGAAAAGCGTTTATTAAAATTAAAAAAAATTCAAAAATCTTTGAAGGAATATATAAAAAAGATAACAAATACCAAGTATGGATGAGTCATGGTGATAAAGTAAGTAAACTTCCTAAATCATTTTCTGTTATTGCTTCAACAATTAATGCGAAGTTTGCAGCAATTGCGAATGAACATAAAAGAATTTATGGTTTACAGTTTCACCCTGAAGTTATCCACACTTTAAATGGCGAAAGAATTTTAGAAAATTTTACTAAAAAAATTTCTTCATGTAAATCGAATTGGAAAATTTCAGATTTTATAAAGAATTCTTTAGTAAAAATAAAAGAAGAAGTTAAAAATCATAATGTAATTTGCGCATTATCCGGCGGAGTTGATTCATCAGTAACCGCAGCATTACTACATAAAAGTATTGGAAAACAATTAAAATGTATTTTTGTGGATACTGGATTATTAAGAAAAGGAGAAGGTGATGAAATAGAAAAAATTTTTAAAAAAAAATTAGGAAATAATTTTAAAAGAATTAATGCTGAAAATTTATTTCTTAAAAAATTAAAAAATATAGTAGATCCAGAAAAAAAAAGAAAAATAATTGGAAAATTATTTATAGATATTTTTACTAAAGAGTCAAAAAAGTACAAATCTGTAAAATATCTAGCGCAAGGAACTTTGTATCCTGACGTGATTGAATCAAAGTCTGTAAAAGGTGCACCATCTGCAAAAATAAAATCCCATCATAATGTTGGAGGTTTGCCGAAAAAATTAAATTTTAAATTAATAGAGCCTTTAAAAGAACTTTTTAAAGACGAGGTAAGAATTCTTGGAAACAAACTAAATGTTCCAGATTCTATTTTAAAAAGACATCCTTTTCCAGGACCAGGATTAGCTGTAAGGATACCTGGAAATGTAACTAAAGAAAAAATAAAACTTTACAAGACGCTGATTCAATT
>JAKUPP010000037.1 GCA_022450705.1 Alphaproteobacteria bacterium
TTTAGTTGTTCCATTAATTATTTTGCAAATAATAATCACTGTAATATTTTATAATAGACACTGGGATACAATTACAAGGCATAGAACAATTGATTTTGTTAAAGATATAACTTTAGTAGTAGAATCTTTTGAAAAAAATAAATCAAGGGAGAATCAAGTTTGGATTTTGAGTAATGTATCCGAAAAGTTACAATTGCAAACCATTTATATCGAAAATAAAAAATTAAGTTTTGAGAAAGATAAGAAAAAAACATCAAAACTTGAAAAATATTTGTTAGAAAACTTAGATCCTTTAGGTAAAAAATTTAATTTAAATATAAATAATAAAAAAAAACTAATAACCGTAATGGTTGAAGTAAATAACGGAATTCTTGAATTCCGTGCTAATAAAAAAAGAATTTATAGTTCTACAACCTATATTTTTATATTGTGGATGGTTAGTGCATCTATAATACTGTTTATTGTAGCGCTGTTATTTCTTAAAAATCAAATTAAACCAATTCGTAAATTAGCCATTGCTGTAGATAGATTTGGAAAAGGAAAAAACATACAGAATTTTAAACCTTCAGGAGCAAAAGAGGTAAGAAGAGTTTCAAATGCATTTAAAATAATGAAAGATAGAATTGAGAATTCTATTACTCAAAGAAATAAAATGTTTTCATCTATTTCTCATGACATTAGAACTATTTTAACAAGAATGAAATTAAATTTAGAACTACACAAATTAGATAAAGGCGGGTTAAAGAAGGATTTAATTGAAATGGAGGAAATGGTCGAAGAATATTTAAAATATGCTAAAGGTGAAGAAAAAGAAAAAATACAAAAAATTAATATTGTAAATTTATTAAATTCAATAAAAAAAAGATATTCAAAAAAAAATATTTCTTTTAAAAATGATAAAAAAATAAATATATCTATTAGATTGAACTCAATTAAAAGATGTATTAACAACATATTATCTAATAGCTTAAAATTTAGTAAAAAGGTTGAGATTAGTTGTAATAAAAAAAAAGATTATGTTGAAATAATTATTGATGATGATGGACCAGGAATACCAAAAAGTGAAAGAAAAAAAGTTTTGCAACCATTCTATAGAGTTGAAGATTCGAGAAATAGGAATACTGGTGGCATTGGATTAGGGATAACAATAGCTGCAGATATTATTAATAATCATGGTGGTAATTTCCTACTAGAACAATCGCCACTCGGAGGTTTAAGAGCAAAAATTTATCTTCCTATATAAGAATATTTTCAATTAAAGAAAGTCTTTGATCTAAAATAGCCATAACTTTTTCATTATTACTAGAATCTTCTTTTAACCATTCGTATATGATGGATAAATATAGAAAAGAAAAGATAAGAACTTTCAAATTTTTTTTTATTGGATCTAAATTAATTTTACTTAATTTTAAATTTCTCTCCATGCTTTTAAAAAAACTTTTATACAACTTTAAAAATAAATCTGGTTTCTTTTTAAAAGATAAATAAAAATTATGTAAATTTTTTTTATAAGGATAAAGCAAATCAAGTTTTGTCATACATATTTCAAATAAATTATCTTTTATATTATTTCCAAATTTCTTTTTTTTTATTTTTAATTCAAGAGCTGAGTCTATTCTGTTAAAAAAGGATATTATTATTTCCTCTTTAGTTTTAAAAATAGCAAAAAACTTTTTTGAAGGGATTCTAGTTTTTTTTCTTATTTCAACAATTTGTATTTTATGAAAATCTTTTTTTAATAAAAGTTTTAATAATGTATCCTCAATTTTTTTTTTTAATTGATGCATTTCTAAGATTTTTTTAAATAAAATTTATTTTACTTTTTTTGATCCTAAAATCTTAGCTTTTTTTATTGAATTTTTTATAGAATTATAAATTAATCTTTTAAAATTATTTTCTTTAAGACTTTTAATAGCAGCTTCTGTGGTACCACCCTTGCTTGTAACATTCTTTCTTAAATCCTCATAATTTTTATCAAAATTATTTAAAATTAATTTTCCAGTTCCATCATAGGTGTTTATTAAAATTTTTTTGACAAAAGATTTATTTAAACCATGAGCTATTGCTGTTTTTTCGATAGATTCAAGTAAATAATAAAAAAAAGCTGGACCACTACCAACTATTACAGTTATTAAATCAAAAAATTTCTCACTTTTTAATTTATAAACATTACCAACTAAATTGAGCAAAAATAATTCATTCTTATTAACTCTATTTTTAAAGGGATAAAATACTATGGTTCCATGATTAAATGATATTGGAGTATTCAACATTAAACGTATTATATTTTTATTAATTGGAAAAATTTGATTTATATCAAGAATTTTTTTTCCAGCTAGTAGAGAATAAATTATTGTCTTGTTATCTAATAAATTGTTATATGAATTTAAATCGGAATTTAAATCTTTAGGTTTAAATGATAAAAAAACATGCTTAAACTTTTTTTTTATATTTTTTATTTCTATAAAAAAAATCTTTTTTTTATATTTTTTTTTAAGTAAATTGCGTCTCTTTAAACTTTTTTCTAAAACATAAATACGGGAAAATTTCTTATAAAAATATTTTTTTTTATTTAACCATCCGTCAATTAATGAAGATCCAATTTTGCCACAACCTATAATAAGTACTTCATCTCTCAATTATGCTTTACCTTCTGTTTTAAAATCAAAAAACAAAATTGCCTCCTCTGCCTTTTTTCCACCCCAAAGTACTAATTGTAAAACAGGAAAAAATCTTTCGCTTTCTAATATAGCAAAATTTAAAACTTCCTTTAACAAATCAAATTTTATATTTGTAGGGTCTTTTACAATTATTGAATTCTTAAAGGTGGGGTATTTACTATCATTAATAACAAAATGTCCGTAATCAATTTTATTATTCATTAAATTTAGTAATTTATATATTTCTATGTTATTTGAAAAGTCCATTTTATTATAAAAAAATGACTTAATTTCTATTCTGTCTACATTTTTTAACCATGTTACCTGAATTATAAGATTTGAATATTTTGTTGGAACCTCTATATAAATTTCATCATCAATAGGTCTTTCAAATACCCAATTCTTTGAAATTATTAATTCTTCTAATATATTAATTGGGTGAGATTTCGAATCATTAAAATTAGCAAGTGAAGAGGTCATTTTTAATATATTTTGTATATAATACACTATGATTATACTATATATTGTATAATTAAACACTTTTTTTTTATCTTGGTTTTTTTTTACCTTTAATTACAGTGCAATTTATATAATTATTAATTATCAAACTTTTTTTTTATTTTTTTTAATATGATAATCGTTACAGGTGGAGCAGGTTTTATAGGTTCAAACCTTGTTTATGAGCTAAATAAAAGGAATAATTACAATATAATAATATGTGATACAGCAAATTCTAAATTAAAAAAAAATTATTTAAAAAAAATAAAATATAAAAAAAAAATCCCACCATTTAATTTTTTTAACTTTTTAAAAAGAAATAAAAAAAAAATAAAATATATTTTTCATTTAGGAGCTATTTCTGCAACAACTTCTTCAAATTTTTCTAAACTACTAAAAAATAATCTAGAATTCTCAATCAGAATTTTAGACTTTTGTAATAAAAATAAAATAGGACTTATTTATGCTTCTAGTGCGTCTACATATGGAAATGGGAGCTATGGTTTTAAAGATAGTGAAAACTATAATTATTTAAGTAAATTAAAGCCATTAAATTTATATGGTAAAAGTAAACATCTTTTTGATTTACATATCTCAAAAAAAAAAAAAAACGAGGGTAAGTTACAATTTCAATGTGTCGGTTTAAAATTTTTTAATGTTTATGGAAATAATGAAAGACATAAAAAAAAACAAATGAGTATTGTTTCTTATTTAGCTCCATTAATAAATAAAAATAAAAAAATAAAACTTTTTAAATCTCACAATAAAAAATTTAAAGACGGACATCAAAAAAGAGATTTTATCCATGTAAATGACTGTGTAAATGTAATTTTATGGTTTTATAAAAATAAAAAAATATCTGGGTTATTTAATGTTGGTACTGGTAGTGCAAGAACTTTCTTAGATGTAACAAAAAATTTATTTAATCAATTAAATAAAAAAGAGGAGATAGATTTTATTAATACCCCAAAAAATATAAGAAAGCATTATCAATATTTTACTAAAGCAAATATTAATAAACTTATAAAATGTGGATACAAAAAAAAATTTAAAAATATCGAAGATGGAATTAAATTGTTTGTTAGTGAAAACAAAAATAATTATGAATAATGGAGATTTAAAATTACATTTCCAAATATAGACCCAGTTATTTTTTCAATAGGGCCTTTAGATATTAGATGGTATTCATTGGCTTACATACTTGGATTTATTATAGGTTTTCAATATATTAAATATTTAAGTTCAAAAAATTCTCTAGGCTTAAATAATAATTTAATAAACGATTTTTTCTTTTTTTCAATTTTGGGGGTAATTCTAGGAGGTAGAATTGGGTATATTCTTCTTTATAACCCAAATTATTATTTTGAAAATCCTATAGAAATTATCAAATTATGGAAGGGAGGAATGGCGTTTCATGGTGGCTTAATAGGAGTAATATTAAGCACGTTTATTTTTAGTTTAAAAAATAAAATCAATTTCTATATTTTTTCTGATCTTGCAGCATGCGCTGCTCCTATAGGTATATTTTTTGGAAGAATTGCAAATTTCATTAATGGAGAATTAGTTGGAAGAGTAACAGAAAAAAAAATAGGAATTATATTTAATCATATTGATGGCTATACAAGACATCCTAGTCAGATTTATGAAGCAATTCTTGAGGGAATGGTATTATTTTTAATTTTATTTTTTCTACAAAATAGAGAAAGATTTATTTATAAAAGCGGTATTCTATCTTCACTATTTTTAATATTTTATAGTATATTTAGATTTATTTGTGAAACATTTCGAGAACCTGACCCTCACATAGGCTTACAATATTTTAATTTAAGTTTAGGACAAATTTACTCTATATTTTTTCTTATTGTTGGAATTGCTCTTTTTTTAAAAAAAAATAAATGGAAAATTTAGAACAAGTTCTTAAAAAAAGAATTTCAAATTTTGGACCAATTAGTATTTCAGATTTTATTTTAGAAGCTAATTTGAACCCAAAATTTGGTTATTACAACAATAATTTACCTTTTGGAAAAACAAATGATTATCTAACATCTCCAGAAATTAGCCAAATGTTTGGAGAACTTATTGCTTTATGGGCTATAGACTGCTGGGAAAAAATGGGCGAACCTAAAAAGTTTAACTTAGTTGAGTTAGGACCAGGTAGCGGAGTTTTAATGAAAGATTTTTTAAGAGTAATTAAATTAAATTCTAAATTTGTAGAAAAGTGTAATAAAATTTTTCTTTTCGAAGTGAGTCCTTTTTTAAAAAAAATTCAAAAAAAAAATTTAAAAAATACAGATAATAAATTGCTAAAAAAAGTTAAATGGATAAAAAGTCTTGATGAATTATCAGAAATACCATTTATTTTAATTGCTAATGAATTTTTTGATGCTTTACCTATTAAACAGATACAAATGACAAGAAATGGTTGGAGAGAACGAATGGTTAATTATAATAAAGAAAAAAAAAACTTTTTTATTTCTTACTCAAACAACCCGACTATTTTTCAGAACTTTTTACCAAAAAAGAATAAAAGTAAAAAAATAGGCTCAATATATGAAATTCCTTTCAATATGATAATTTTTCTTGAAAGTTTATTTAAAAAATTAAAAAAAATAAAAAGTGCATGTTTAATTATTGATTATGCAAAAAAAAAAATTTTTGGAAATTCTCTAAAAAGTATTAAAAAACAAAAAATAATAAATCCTTTTGATATGATAGGAAAGTCAGATATAAGCACTCATGTAAATTTTAATTTAATTAAAAAAATCTCAAAAAAATTTAATCTAATATGTAATGGACCAATAAATCAAAGAAACTTTCTTATTAAATTAGGCATTTTACTAAGAGCTCAAATTTTAATGAAAAATGCAGATAGTAGACAAAAAAAAATGTTAGAAAATGGTTTAGATTTCTTAATTAATAAAAATAAAATGGGGCAAATCTTTAATGTTATTTCAATTAGTAATAAAAAAATAAGTAATTTTATATTCTTATATCTATTATTATTTTTAAAGAATTTAATAAATTCTCTCATATAAAATGTGCTTTTTTTTCTAGAAAAATAGTAG
>JAKUPP010000038.1 GCA_022450705.1 Alphaproteobacteria bacterium
TTAGAGGAATAGTAGTTAACTCAGGAAACGCAAATGCTTTAACTGGAAAGAAGGGTTATGAGTCAATAAAAAAATATGTAAGTTTTATCGCAAAAAAAATTAATTGTTCTGTAAAAAACATTTTAGTTGCGTCTACAGGAGTTATTGGAGAACAGCTTAATTATAAAAAAATCAACGCTGTAGTTCCTAAATTGATAGATAAATCTAAAAAAAAATGTTGTAGCTGGAAAAGCTTTTGCAAATCTATAATGACTACTGACACTAAGCCTAAATTTTCTTCAAGAAAAATTATGTTTGGTAAAGAAACGGCTTTTATAAGTGGTGTTGCAAAAGGCTCAGGAATGATTCACCCAAAAATGGGCACTATGCTTGCTTTTATATTTACAGATATAAATATTTCAAAAAATGTAATGGATAAGATGCTTTTGAATGGGATACAGCAGTCATTTAATAGTATAACAGTCGACGGAGATACATCTACAAGTGATAGTGTTTTTTTTACTTCAACAGGTAAAAAAAACATTAATATAAATTCATCTAGGGATGGGAAATATAAAAAATTTGTAAAACAATTTGATAATTTACTCTTAGATTTAGCAAAACAAATTGTAAAGGATGGAGAAGGGGCAAAAAAACTTATAAAAATAACAGTTAAAAATGCGAAAACATATTTGTCTGCAAGAAATATTGCTTTCTCAGTAGCTAATTCAAATCTTGTTAAAACTCTTTTTAATTCAAATGAGCTAAATTTCGGTAGAATTTTTATGGCTATAGGAAAATCAGGCGAATTGATCGATCAGGAAAAAATATCTTTTTCTTTAGATAATTATTTGATAGCAAGAAATGGTATTTTATTAATAAAGAATGATTCTAATAAAATAAAAAAGTGTATGAATAAGAAAGAAATGTCACTTGAAATTAATTTAAATAATGGAAAAAACAATTCTTCTGTTTACACATGTGAATTAACAAACGAGTATATAAAAATAAATACGAATTATTTAAGTTAATTGAAGATAAAAAATATATATGTTTCTACCGTTGCACTTATTGATTGGCAAGGGAAAGCACTAATTTCTTTAAGATCTGAAGACAAAGTTCTGCCAAATTTTTGGGAATTTCCTGGAGGTAAAATAAAAACCAATGAAAGTCCAGATGATACAATAGTCAGAGAAATTAAAGAGGAGTTGTCATTGGATATAAATAAAAAATCTTTAACACCATTAAGTTTTAATACGCATGCTTATGAAGAATTTCAAGCAGTAGTTTTTTTTTATATTTGTAGAAGTTGGAATGGCACTCCAGTATCTAAAGATAATCAAAAAATGCTTTGGGTTGAGATTGATAAATTAAGAAATTATAATTTTCTAGCAGGAAGCAAAAAATTTGTATTAGATTTAAATAATTTAAAAAAAAAATAAAAGATTTTTTAGATATTATGTTCTTTAGAAGATAAGGCATCTGATAATTTATTTTTGGCCGAACCAGGACTTTTAGGTTTTTGTTGACTTGTATGTTTTGCCCAGCCAATAAAATATAATATTTCAAAAGTTGCATAAATTTTTTTTTTATTAGAGAATTTATTTTTATATATTTTATTAGCTAAATTGAATAGTTTTTTTGTTGTAAAAGTTTTTTTTCTATTAATTAAACTATTGCTTTCACCCATGCCTTTTAAATCTTTCATTAAAGAAAAGATATCATCGTAATAAATTTTTATAGTGTCTTTATCTATTACTGGAAGTTGAAAACCAGATTTTTGAAGTAGCATTCCTGCATCTTGGAGTCTTAAAAAAGGAGATACTCTAGGAGAAATTTTTTTTGAAATTTTTTCTTCAGCACTGCATAATGAGTATTTTAATTCATTTAAAGTTTCACTTCCAAAAACAGAGCATAAAAACAAACCATCTGGTTTTAATATTCGATAAATTTCATTCAGAACTTTATAAAAATCATTGGCCCAGTGTAAATATAAGTTGCTGAAAACTAGGTTAAATTGTTTATTTTTAAATGGTAAATTTTCTTCATCTAAGATTAAGAAATTTTTTTGTTTATTACTTTTTCTTTTTTTAGCTATTAATAACATTTTTTTTGAAATATCAGATATGAAGATCTTTTTCATATCATTTTTTTTATTAAATAATTCAATTGTATTTCCTGTTCTAGAACCTATTTCTAGAGTTTCTTTGAAATTTCTTTTTATTAATTTTAATCTTTCAAATAATCGTCCATTTACTTCATCAAATAAATAATCGTATTTTTTATACTTAATTGACGCTCTATTTCTTGAAATTAGATTTTTCTTTTTACTAAAAATTTTAATATTATTAACCATCTCTATATAAAATTATCAAAAAAATTATTTATTTAAAATGTTAAAAAAATATAAAAAATTTAAAGTTGCTTGTATCCAAATGAATTCACAAGCAAATATATACGATAATATTTTATTTGCTAAAAATAAAATTATTTATGCTTCAAAAAAAGGAGCCAAACTAGTTTTGTTACCAGAAAATTGTTTTTTAATGACAACAAATAAGAAACAAGTCCAAGAACTTTCATCTATAGAGGAGCAGCATCCAGGTATAAATGAAATGAAAAGAATTGCAAAAAATCTTGGTATTTGGATAGTTATAGGATCAGTTAATATTAGAGATAAGAAAAAAATTTTTAATAGATCGTTACTTATCGACAATCAAGGAAGAATAAAAGGCAGATATAATAAAATTCATCTTTTTTCTGCCAAGTTACCTAATAAAGAATCCTATGATGAAACAAGATATTTTACACCAGGTAAAAAATTTTGCTTATTAAATCTACCTTGGGGAAAAATTGGCTTGACCATATGTTACGATCTTCGTTTTCCAAACTTATATAGAAAATTAGCAAGAAAAGGAGCTGATTTTATTACTGTTCCATCTGCTTTTACAAAATTTACTGGAGGAATGCATTGGCATACATTACTTAAAGCAAGAGCAATAGAAACGGGATGTTTTATTTTTGCGCCTGCGCAATTTGGTAATCATCCAGGAAAAAAACAAACATATGGTCATACTTTAATTATTGACCCATGGGGAAAAATTATTAATGAATGTAATAAAAAAAAATCTGTAATTATAAGTGAAATTAATACAAAAAAAGTACCAATGATGAGAACTTCAATACCTTCTTTAAAATTAGAGAAAAAATTTTAATCTTTTGGTTGCGGCACTATTCTTATATAGGGTTTAGGAGAATCCCAGCCATCGGGAAATTTTTCCTTTGCTTCATCATCATTTACAGCTGGAACAATTATGCAATTTTCGCCATTTTTCCAATTTGCCGGGGTAGCAACTTTATGTTTTACTGTAAGTTGCATAGAGTCGATAGCTCTTAATATTTCATTAAAATTTCTACCTGTTGCCATTGGATAAGTTAAAAATAACCCTATTCTTTTATCTGGTCTAATAATAAAAACAGTTCTAACTGTTTGATTGTCTACTGCTGTACGCCCCATAGATTCAACTCCTGCATCGCCCTCTAACATATTATAAAGTTTTGCAATTTCTAACTTTTCATCAGCAATAATTGGAAAATTTGGCTTAGTTCCTGTAACGTCTTTGATGTCATTTAGCCATTTTATATGATCATCAACTTTATCAACACTTAAACCAATAACTTTTACATTTCGTTTATCAAACTCTGGTTTCATACTTGCTAAAGAACCTAATTCAGTTGTGCAAACTGGTGTAAAATCTTTCGGATGTGAAAATAAAACACCCCAGCTATCCCCAAGCCACTCATGAAAAGATATGTCTCCTTCAGAAGTTTTTGCTTTAAAATCTGGAGCAACGCTATTTATTTTTAATGTCATAATTTTATTATAAGATTATTTATTTAAAAAAAAAATAAAAAAATGTAAATACAAACATTTTACAAAAAAAAATGTTTTATTTCTTTCCAACTATAAAATAGTTTATATTTGTGTTATCTGTTAGCAACCAATTGTTTGAAATAGGATTAAATTCCATACCTTTAATATTTTTAATTTCAATTTTTTTTAATTTAAGAAAATCCACTATTTCTTCTGGCTTAAGAAATTTTTCAAATTGATGCGTTCCTACTGGTATCCAATTTAATACGTATTCACCAAATATTTTTGCAAATAACAAAGATTTCAAATTTCTATTTATTGTAGATAAAATTAAAGTTGCCCCTGGTTTCATCAATTCTGATATTTTATCTAAAGTTTTTTTTACATCATCGACATGTTCTAGAACTTCTAAACACAATATTAAATCATATTTCTTTTTGTTTTTTTTGTAAAAGGTATCTAAAGATTGATTTTTATAATCAATTTTTATTGAGCTCATTTTTGCATGCTCTTTTGCTTGTTTTATATTATAAATATTTTCATCAATTCCCGTTACATTTGCGTTTTTTTTAGCTAATAATTCTGAAATTAACCCTCCACCACAACCAATATCAAGTATATTTTTTTTTCTTATAGATTTATCAAAGTTATTTAAAATAAACTCTAATCTTAAAGGGTTAATTTTGTGTAATATTTTGTAATTACCCTTTATATTCCACCACTGATTTAATTCGCTTTTTTCCATTTTTTTGTTTTAAAAATTATTATTAATTATTATTTTATAGTCTTCTTATTAACAAAAGAAAAAAAATATTTTTCTATGTTAAATAGTACAATTTTATGAAAAAGAAATTATTAATTATAAAGAAATTTGGCGGCACATCTTTATCAAATATAGAAAAAATAAAGAAAGCTGCGAAACTTATAAAAAAAGAAGTGCTTTTAGGGAATAAGGTGGTTGTTGTTGTAAGTGCTTTAGGAAAAACTACAGATAAACTTCAATCATTGATTAATAAAATTTCTTTTAACAGCAGCGCTGAAGAGATTGATACTATCCTTTCATCAGGAGAACAAGCATCTTCTGGTTTAATGGCCCTTGCCTTAAAGAATATTAATGTTAAAGCCCGTTCTTTTTTAGGTTGGCAGGTACCAATATTAACTAATACGTCATATGGGAAGGCAAAAATTTTAGATATTGACTCTAAAATATTAAAAAAAGAAATAAATAAAGGTATTACACCTGTAATTGCCGGATTTCAAGGAGTTTCAAACGAGTTTAGAATTTCTACTATAGGAAGAGGTGGCTCTGATACAACTGCAGTGGCGATAGCTTCTAAATTGTTTGCTGATAGATGTGATATACATACAGATGTTGAAGGAGTTTATACAGCTGATCCAAGGTGGGTAAGAAAAGCAAAAAAGATAGACAAACTTACATATGATGAAATGCTAGAAATGGCATCGGTTGGCGCCCAAGTTTTAGAACCAAGATCTGTTTCTCTAGCAAAAAATAATAATATTATTTTATGGGTAAAATCTAGTTTCAAAAATGTACAAGGAACAAAAATTGATGATTCAACTAAATTAGAAAAAAGAAATGTCAGCGGCATTGTGTTTAGCAAGAATGACTCCAAAATAACATTGCTTGGCATACCTGACAAACCCGGTGTAGCAGCAAAAATTTTTGGTTCATTAGCAAATGAAGATATAAATGTAGATATGATCGTCCAAAATATATCTTCTGATGGCAAATATTCTGATTTAACTTTTACAGTACCTCAAACAGACTTATTTAAAGCAAAAAAATGCATTAATAGGATAAAAGATGATATTAAAGTAAAAAATATTTTACCTGATAGTAATGTGGCTAAAATTTCAATAGTTGGAATAGGTATGAGATCAAATGCTGGAATTGCAGAAGATATGTTTAAAGCTTTAGGAAAACAGAAAATCAATATTGATTTAATTTCAACATCTGAGATTAAAATAAGTGTTTTAATTTCCAGAAGAAATTTAAAAAAAGCAATAAATGTCCTACATAAAACATATAATCTAGGCTAAGTTATCCACAATTTAATACACAAAACATTAACAATTTTATTGTTTGAACCTATAAAAAAATATATAGTATTCTTTATAACATTTATTAATTAATAGTTTTTAAGGGATCAAATGAGCGAAGAATATATTAAAATAGGACAAATATTAAAGACCTTCCGTCAAAAGAAGAAATTTACTTTAGAAAAAATTTCACATAAGACAAAAATTT
>JAKUPP010000039.1 GCA_022450705.1 Alphaproteobacteria bacterium
TTAGCTAATGCAAGTATTACAAAAATTTTAACAACTTCAGCTGGCTGAAATGAAAAAAAATATAAATCTATCAATCTTTTATCACCGCTTACTTCTTTACCTAATAAAAAAGTTAGACAAATTAAAAAAATACTAAATAAATATAAAGGGTTAGCAAGTTTGTACCAAAATTCAATATTGACCAAAGATATTGTAATTAAAACTACCAAGCTTATTATAATTCTTATTATGTGTTTTGATGCCCATGGATCCCAGGATGCACCTGCAATAGAATAAAGTAATGCAACGCCAATAGATGAAATTAATAATAATAAAATTATAAAAAACCAATTAATTCTATGTAAAAAATTTACTATATTCATTGTTTTTCTATAACAATGCTTTCTTAAAAATTTTTTGCGCGATAGGTGCTGCTACCTTTGATCCGCTTCCACCGTGTTCTATAACTACTGAAACTGCAACTTTTGGATTTTTATAAGGAGCAAAACCAATAAAAAGAGCATGGTCTCTTTTCTCCATAGGTAAATCCTTATTTGGAATAATTCCTAAATTTCTCTCCTGTTCTGAAATTGTTCTAACTTGGACTGTCCCAGTTTTACCAGCAAAAATTGGTTTATTAATTTTTGAACTATAAGCTGTACCAAAGGGCTTGTTTACTGCCGAAAACATGCCGGTTTTAATTAAAGAAAAAAAACTACTCTGATTTAAAGTCTGTGTTGTAAAAATCTCGTCATCATAAATATTGGTTTTTTCAAAACCTTTAAAAATTGTAGGAAATATTTTTTTTCCATTATTAGCAAATATTGCAGTCATTACAGCCAATTGCACAGGGGTTGTTGTTAAATATCCTTGCCCAACTCCGGTAATCATTGTTTCCCCAATTTTCCAGGTTTGTTTATATTTTTTTCTTTTCCATGATTTATTTGGCACTAAACCTTCTTTTTCTCCTTTTAAATTTATACCGCTTTTTGAACCTAAGCCAAAATTTCTTGCAGTTTCCACAATATTTTCAATTCCTATTTTTTTTGCTAATTCATAAAAAAAACCATCGCATGATTGTGCTATTGCCAATTCAGGACCGACTTTTCTTCTATGGCTTTGAGTTGCCCAGCAGCCAGTTTTTTTTTTATGACACCAACAATAAAAACTTCTATCACCAAAATCAATTTTGCTTGAACATGTAATTGTATCATTAGGCTTAATTCTCTTATTGATTAATCCTGAATATAAAACTATTAATTTAAATGTTGATCCAGGCGAGTACTCTCCTGAAATAGATTTGTTAACTAAAGGTGACATAGGATTGTTTGCTAATTTATCCCATTCTTCTTGGGAAATGCTTTTTGTAAATAAATTAGGATCAAAATTAGGAGATGATTCTAAAGCAAGTATTTCTCCATTTTTAACATCTATAGCTACAATTGAACCAATTTTATCTTTTAATAAAGAACTAGCATATTTTTGCAACCCTATATCTATAGTTAATTTTATATTACTACCACTAACACTTTCTTCCTTGCTAATTTCTCTTATTTCTCTTCCAAGTGCGTTAACTTCTAAATGTTTTGTTCCAGGAAAACCTCTTAAATCTTTTTCATAACTTTGTTCTATGCCAGAACGACCAATATCTGTTTCCATCATTTGTAATATTGGGTTTGCTTTAATATCTGACTTTAGTGGATTAGACATGTAGCCAATGACATGGGATGCTATATTTTCAAAAGGATACTGTCTTCTAATACCTTTTTCAATAAATACATTTGGTAAATTTATCAAATTTACATTTAAAGAAGACAATTCATTCCATTTTAAATTCTTCTTTATTACTATTGGTAAATCTGATTTCTTTTTATTTGATAAAGTGTCATAAATTTTATTTATATCCGCATCGTTTAAAAAAATAATTCTACTAATTTTTTTAATCGTTTCTTCAATTTCTAATCTATTCTTATTACCTTGAATTAAGACATTATAACTATTTTTATTTAACGCTAATATTTTATCATTTCTATCAAGAATATTGCCTCTAAGTGGAGGTGTTAATCTTAGACTTATTCGGTTTTTATCTGCTAAAACTTTATATTGATCAGATTTAAATAATTGTAAATAAACTAAGCGAAAAAGGATGGAAAAAAAAAGTATACCTTTTCCTAGTCCAAGTAAAAAAGTTCTTCTTGATAATAATTTATCAATATTTGGGTATTTATACATTTCTTTTGTATTTTTTTATTTCTAAATTCAATTTTTTATAAAAAATATGTAAAACAAAATAATTAACTGGAAAAAAGAATAAATTTAATAAAATTTCATAGACTAAATTAATACGAAGTGGTAAAAAACTTAGATTGATAAAAGAATTTAAACCCCAAAAAGCTATCGTTCCAATAATAAATAGAATTATAAAAGTAGTAAATAAATCAACAAAAGAGGGTTCTAAAAATAACTTGTTATATTTATCAAATAAAAAAACAAGTAATAGAAATATTAAAGCTGTAGATCCTATAGGAGAAAGATAAATAATATCTTGAAGAATCCCTGCAATTAAAATTATATAAAGCGGAAGAAGTTTAGGTGTATATAATATCCAAAAGAAAATTGCCTGAAAAACAAATAATTGTCCAAAATCAAAAAAATTGTTAGAAACAAATATATTTATAAATATTAAAAATAATATCGACAATGTTGGAAATGAAATTGTAAGATAATATTTAATATCACTAAGCATTCTAAAAATTTTTAAATTGATTTATATAAATATTAATATATTGAATCTCAGATAAATCATTAAGTGAATCAATATAAACAGAATTATTTTCTTTTTTTATAACACCAATAGGGATTCCTGAATTAAAATATCCTCCATCTCCAGATGTATAAACTAAATCATTTTCTTTAAAAACAACATTATCTTTTAAATATAATAATTCAATTTTGTCAGTATTATTCCCGGTAATTATTGCCTTAATATTTTTTTCTCCAACTCTAACTGGGATTCTTGAGTTTATATCACTTATTAACAAAACCCGTGAATAATTTTCATAAACTTCAATAACGCTTCCTATTAAACCTTTATATGTTAATGCTGCATCTCCTTTTCTAACATTCATATTCTTCCCTGCACTAATAATAATTGATTTGTTGTAGTGTGTTTGTGTATCAGCAGTTACTTTAACTAAAATATAATCTTCTAATACTGCAGGCAATAAGGATAATTCTTGCTTTAAAATATTATTTTCTATTTCTAATTTTTCAGATTTTAGCCTATATAAACTGCTTTCTTCTATTTTTTGTTTTAAACTTTTATTTTCTAATGCCAATTCTTCTTTTGAAACAAATAATAATTTTAATTTATTTATATTTGGTAAGTTCGATATAAAAAAATCTCTTGTATGAAAAGTTGAATTAATAATTTTAGATCGAATAAATGTTGAACTTATAATTTTTTTTACATCAAAAAAAATTAACAACATTGATAAAATAATAAAAAAAACAAAAGAATAATTTGAAAATAAATTTCTTTTATTTCTTATTTTTAAATTTAAAAAAGAATTCATTCAGCCCCAATTTGTATGTTAACTGAATGATATAAGAAAAAATTAAGGAAATAAATGCTTAATACGCTGAAGTTAATAAATTCTTGACTCTGTCCAAGTTATCTAAACATTTTCCGCAGCCCATAACTACTGAATTTAAAGGATTTTCTGCAATTGAAACAGGTAGTCCTGTAGCTTTTTTGATAGTAGCATCTAAATTCTTTAATAAAGCACCACCACCTGTTATTACAATACCAGTATCTACTATGTCTGCTGCTAATTCTGGATCAGCGTTTTCAAGAGCAACTTTTATTGCTTCAACAATTGTATTTACAGGCTTTGCGAGACCTTCGCAAAGCTGCAATGTATCAATCTTAATTTGTTTTGGAATTCCATCATGTAAGCTTCTCCCTTTTATGTGAAAACTTTGACCATTCATTCCTCTTGTTGGCATGGCAGAGCCGTACTCTTTTTTTATAAATTCAGCGCTTGCTTCTCCTAAAAGAAGATTATATTTATCTTTAACAAAATCTACAATTGATTGGTCTATTTTATCGCCACCTACTCTTACAGAGTTTGTATATACAATCCCGCCTAGGGATAAAATTGCAACTTCGGTCGTACCTCCGCCTATATCAACAATCATAGAGCCACGTGCATCTTCAATAGGAAGATCTGCTCCGATAGCAGCAGCAATTGGTTCTTCTATTAAATAAGCTCTTCTTGCTCCAGCTGCTTCTGCAGATTCGTGTATTGCTCTTTTTTCAACAGGAGTAGCTCCTGACGGAACACAAATAACAATTTTTGGACTTACAAAACTTTTTCGATTATGAACTTTTCTTACAAAATACTTTATCATTTCTTCAGCTATTTCAAAATCTGCTATTACTCCATCTCTAAGTGGCCGAATTGCTTTTATCGATCCTGGAGTTTTGCCTACCATTGTTTTAGCTTCTTTACCAACAGCTAAAACTTCTTTTTTTCCATCATTAGTATCTTGAATTGCAACAACAGATGGTTCGTTTAATACTATGCCTTTGCCTTTTACATATACCAATGTATTTGCTGTCCCCAAATCAATAGCCATATCAGATGACCAACTAATTTTAATATTTGACAATTTTGAAAATATCATTTTTTTATTTTTTATTTAGCCGTTTAACACCTTAATTGAAAATTTATTCTCATTTTTTATATATATTTTATTTAGAGAATGTAAATATGCTTTTGCTGACGCAACTAACGTATCTAAATCTGAACCTTTTCCAACATAAGATTTATCATCTTGTTCTAATTTAACAGTTACTTCGGCCTGAGCATCTGTGCCTTCAGTAATCGCATTAACTTGATATAAATTCAATTTTGCTTTATTTGGAACTAGTTTATTTATGCAATTAAAAACTGCGTCAACTGGTCCTTGTCCAGTAGATGAAGTTTTTTTTACAAAACCATTTACTTCAAGTTCTAGTTCTGCTTTTTGAGCTCCAGTTGATCCACAATGAACATCTAAGGAAACAAATTTTATATGATTATTTACTCTAATAATTTCGTCTTCCACCAGCGCAACTATATCTTCTTCATACAAATCTTTTTTTCTATCTGCCAATTCTTTAAAACTACTAAAAATTTTATCAATATTCTTTTTATTTATTTTATAACCTAATTCCTGAAGTTTTACACTAAAAGCATGCTTTCCTGAATGTTTTCCTAGAACTAATTTAGTTTCTTTTAAACCTACAGATTCCGGAGTCATAATTTCATATGTGTTTGAATGTTTTAGCATACCATCTTGATGTATTCCAGATTCATGAGCAAAAGCATTTGCACCAACTATAGCTTTGTTAGGTTGGACTTCAAACCCTGTAATTTTAGAAACTAATTTTGAAGTTTTTGTTATCATTTTAGTTTGAATTCCTGTTTTGAAAGGTAATAAATCGTTTCTTGTTTTAATAGCCATGACAATTTCTTCCATAGATGCATTTCCTGCTCTTTCTCCTAAACCATTAATTGTACATTCTACTTGCCTTGCTCCAGAATTAATTGCAAAAATTGAATTTGAAACAGCAAGACCTAAATCATTATGACAATGGACTGATATAATTGCTTTATCAATATTTGAAACATTTTCTTTAACATCATTAATTAATTCTGCAAACTCAAATGGGATTGAGTAGCCTACTGTATCAGGAATGTTAATTGTTCTTGCTCCTGAATCAATAGCAAGTTCAATACATTTATATACAAAGTCTCTTTTTGATCTTGAGGCATCTTCACATGACCATTCAACATCACTTGTATATTTTTTTGCTAATTTTACACTTGATTTTATATAATCCAAAACTTGTTGATCAGTTAATTTTAATTTATATTTCATATGAAGTTTACTAGTAGCAATAAAGGTATGAATTCTGGATTTTTTTGCCTTAGAAATTGCTTCACCTGCTACATCAATATCTTTCTTTTTAGCTCT
>JAKUPP010000004.1 GCA_022450705.1 Alphaproteobacteria bacterium
AATCCTTCTTTTTTTCCAATCTTTCTTTTATTATGTCTTCATCATCTTCCATAAACAATTATTATATTCTTTATAAAATCAAAATTAAATTAATAATAGAGATTTATGATATCTGCAAATTTTTTAATAAATCAATTATCTAAATATAAGTTTAATTTCTTTACAGGTGTCCCTTGCTCTCATTTAACTTCAGTAATTAATGGAGTTATAAACTCAAGAAAAATAAAATACATTGGTGCAACTAGTGAAGGAGAAGCAGTTGGAATTGCGTCGGGTGCTTGGTTAGCTGGAAAAAAAAGCGTTGTTATGATACAAAACTCAGGTTTAGGTAATACAATTAACCCTTTAACATCTCTAAATCATACTTTTAAGATTCCAATTCTATTAATTACAACATGGAGAGGTGAACCTAAAATAAATGATGAACCGCAACATGAATTAATGGGTAAAATTACAAGAAATATTCTTAGATTAATAAAAATTAAAAATGAAATATTCCCAATAAAGGAAAATAATCTTAAAAAAGTGCTTCTTAAAATTAATAATTCAATAAATAAAACATCGCTACCTTATGCTTTGGTAATGAGAAAAGAAACTATTAAAAAAGAAAAGTTAAAACAAAAAAAAATTCTTATTAAAAAAAAAAATAAAGCATTAATTTTTTATAAAAAAAATAAAATACCTTCTAGGTTTAAGGTTTTAGAGAATTTAAATAAAAATATTGATAATAAAGTAGGAGTTATTGCAACAACAGGAAAGACTGGAAGAGAATTATTTAGTTTAAATGATTGTGAGAATTTTTTTTATCAGGTTGGTTCTATGGGTTGTGCAAGTGCTATTTCTTTAGGTGTTGCACTAAATACAAAAAAAAAAATTATAGTATTAGATGGTGATGGTTCACTACTGATGAAAATGGGAAATATGTCAACAATTGGAGCTAATCAACCAAAGAACTTAATTCACATATTACTTGATAACAATGTTCATGATTCAACTGGTCAACAATTAACAAATGCTTCAAATGTAAATTTTGCTAATATTGCAATAAATTGTGGTTACAAAGAATCTTATTCTACAGATAACACAAATGATTTTTCAAAAATTATAAAAAATAAATTAAAAAATACAAATGGCCCAATTTTTATTCATATCAAAATTCAAAAAGGATCTGTTCAAAACTTAGGCAGACCTACAATACATCCTAAAGATGTGGCTATAAGGTTTAAAAATTTTTTAAAAAATTAAACTTTAAATTTATAATCTTTATTTGGATCTCTATCTATATCAGGTGGGTAGTTCTTATACTTATCATTATAATACTTTTCTCTAAAATTACCGTCAGCTAATTTGTTATATGTTAAATATAAAATTCTTCTTGATTTACTTGTTAGATTTGGTTCAGATCTATGTGGAGCATAACAATCAAAAAAGACAGCGTCTCCTGGTTTGGTTTCAATTGGAATAAATTTCATATTTTTCATATCTTCGTCTGATAACGGTTTCCATAGTTTTCCAATAAGACCAGATTTGTTATGACCTGGAGCAAATTCTAGGCATCCATTTTGTACCGTTGATTCATCAACGCTAACCATAGCAGTTAAATAAAATTTTGCATAATCATCCCAACCTGCTTGGGAGTCTTGATGCGGAGAAAAACCTGATCCTCCAGGCATTTTAAAATTAATTTTATCCTTAAATAAAACTCCCTCTTCTCCTAAACAATCATTTACACATTCCATAATTCTGCTTTTAGTACATAGCTCATGAAAACCTTTGTGAGATTTACAAAAATTTTCTATTCTTGCTAAAACTTTTTTATTTTCTTCAATCTCACTTTTTTCAAAATATTTCCATTCTTTTCCTGAAATTTCCGGAGAATTCTGTAGTTCTTCGGTATATTCTAAAATTTCTTTTATTTCAGAATTATTAAATAATCCTGGTACTAAAACAAAACCATCTGTTTTAAATTTTTTGATTTGATCATCATTTAACATAAATTTATTTTAATAAAAAATTTAATTTGATAAATATTTAATACGTTTTTTTAAAATAATCTTTTTTATTGCTGATAAAAGCATTTTTATATGCTTACTATGAATATTACCAATACATCCAATTCTAAACGTTTTTTGAGAAGTTATACTTCCAGGATAAATCACAAACCCTCGTTTGCTTAAATTAGTATATAAAAAATTAAAATCTAAGTTTTTAGGAATATTAAAACTTACTATGATTGGTGAATGTAGATTTTCATTAAGATAACAATTAAAACCCATTTTTTTCATACCAGATAAAAGAGCAAAATAATTTTTTTTATATCTTTTATTTCTATTAATTATTCCACCTTCATTCTTTAGTTGGTTTAAAGAAGATGATAGAGCAACTATTGCTTGAATTGGTGGCGTAAAGCGCCATTGGTTATTTTTTTGAAATCCCTTCCACTGTTCATATAAATCTAAAGATAATGTATTAGCATTATTTTTTGATTTTGATAAAGAATTTTTCTTTATTATAGAAAAAGAGAATCCTGGTATTCCTTCTAAACATTTATTTGCAGAACTTACTAACGTATCAATGTTATTTTTTTTTATATTTATACTTATTCCGCCAAATGAGCTCATAGCATCAACAATTAATTTTTTTTTGAATTTTTTACATAATAGAGATATTTCATTTAATGGATTTAAAATTCCACTACTTGTCTCACAATGTACTAAGGCTACGTGTGAAATAGATTTGTTCTTATATAAAATTTTTTTAATTTTATCGATAGGCATTGATGAATTTTCATTAAATTTTAAAGGTATAAATTTTTTTCCAATTTTTTTACAAATATTAATAATTCTATTTCCATAAACGCCATTACTAAGAATTAAAATTTTAGATTTATAATTAAGAAGTGTGCTAAAAGTAGCCTCTAGACCAAAAGTTCCACTTCCTTGAATCGGTAAACATACATATCCTTTACTTGCATTTCCTAACTTTAATAGCTGTGACATCAGTCTTTTATTGATTCTAATAAAATCATCATCTCTTGATCCTAAATCTATAAGTGTGTTTTTTTTTGTTATATCCGAAGTATTAAGCGGACCAGGCGTAAAAAGTAATTTTTTTTTAATTTTTTTTGACATTTTTCTTTTATATAGAAGATATAAGCTCTATAGAGTATTTTATTATAGATAATAAAAAAAAGGATATCTATAATTGTCTAAATTTAAGTTTCTTTATCTAATCTTTGGTATAGCACTCCTTGTTTTTATATTTAATAAAGTTGATTTTAATTCTTTTTTAAATGAATTAAACAAACTAAGATTTAGTTTCTTTGCTATCCTCATTATTTATTTTGTTGGATTTATTTTAGATAGTTACTCATGGCAATTATGTATAGAAAATTTAGTTAAAACAAAACTAAAACTCCATCAAATATTTAAAATTAGAATTATAGGAGAAGCATTTAATTATATATTTTTTCAAGTAGGAGGAGAACCTGTAAAAGCATTTTTATTAAAAAATAATTATGGAATTAAATATAAATCTTCGATTGGTTCATTAATACTAGCAAAAACAATTATTCTTTTCGCTCTTATAATTTTTTGTTTTGTAGGTCTAGTTAGCATCTTTTACACAAATAAATTTGGAGATAACTTTGAAAAAGCTTCTTTAATAGGTTTTGTTTTATTTACAACGTTAATATCTTTATTTTTTATAGTTCAAAGATATAAATTAACATCAAAATTCCATAATATTTTTAAAAATAAATTATCAAAAAAATTTAATAACTTTTTTAAACATTTACAAGAAACAGAGCATAAAATTGCTGATTTTTATAAAAAAACAAAAAAAGATTTTTTTAAAATTTTATTTTTAAATTTAAGTAATTGGTTTTTTGGTGCTCTTGAATTATATGCAATTTTTTATCTTTTAAATGAAAAAATTACTTTCTTAGAGGCAGTAGCAATTGAAACTCTTGTTCAATTAGTAAGAGCAATGCTTTTCTTTATACCTTCAAATTTAGGAACTCAAGAGGGTGTTTTTGTTTTAGCTGTAAATGTATTAAAAGATTCAACGCCTTTAGGATTGGCTGTTGCTATAATTAGAAGGCTAAGAGAGGTTATATGGATAAGTATAGGTTTAATTTTAGGATTTAATCAAAAAATAGATTTTAAGGAAATTAAAAAAAGATTATAGCTTTTTAGTTTTATATAAAAATATAAAAATTGTTATAAATAAAAAGATTGGTGTGCCAATAAAAGAGTAAAATAAAAAAACATCAATCTTATTTAAAAAAGTCACTGGTATTACAATATATATTATATCTTCATGCTCAAAACCTAATATATTACTTTGCTCAATCGCTTTCCCTCCTTTTATTCTTTCTAAATAAAATCTAATAGACATTATTAAAAAAACACATGTAGCAGAAACGCAACCGTAACTCAGTCCAATATTAAAATTTTTATCTGAATAAATTCCAAGTCCAATAAATAAAAAAATGTATGATAAACAAACTCCTACATGATCTAAGTAATGACCAAATGTGGATGTTTTATTAAGTTTTCTAGCAACTTGGCCGTCAACATGGTCAAAACATGCAGCAACGAAAAAAAATAATGAGGCTATTTTCGCGTAAAACAAATTTCCGAGTGTGTAAAAAAAGAATGCAAATATTCCAAATAAAATTCCGATAAGTGTAACTATATTTGGATGAACATTAAAAAAAATAAAAGGTTTAGAAATGATTACAGCTATTCTTTGATCCCATGGAGAAGAAAAAGACAATTTTTTTAAGAAATTATTCATCTATTTTTTTTAAAATATTTTTTTTAGCTAAGTCTAAATCTTTTTTAAAATCAATTTCGATCCAAGGAAGATTATTTATATGTTCATACTCCATTAAAAATTTTTTTTCTTTAATTAATTTTTGAATTGCATCTTCATACATTGCTTTTTTATTCTTTGCCTTTATTTTTTTAGATTCATTTAATAATTTAATTGATGTTTTTTTTGAAAATTTAAAAAAACCAACAGACTCTCCTTGGAAATCAAAATTATTATCAACGTTTTTTCCAAAATCATAAATTTTATTATTTTTAATACAAACTTTTACAGGCTCTTCTCCAGATTCAAAATGCTTATCAATTAAAAGTGTATCTTTTTTTTTTGTATCAATTAATTTTTTTAAAATTTTTTTATCATATAAAACATCTCCATCCATTAAAATTAACTCTCCTCTTTCATAAAAGAAACTGCTAGCACATACTAAAGAAACTATACTTCCTAATTTATATTTTGGATTTTTAATGATCTTTATTTTTTTTTTCTTATCTATTTCTTTGATACATTTAATTAAGTACTGTGATTTATAACCTACAACAATTCCTATTTTTTTTACTCCCAAACTTAAAAGATTGTCATAGTGTCTTTCGAGTAAACTTCTATTTCCAATTCTTAATAAGATTTTTGGAAGACTTACTTTTAATCTTTTACCAATTCCTGCTGCGAGTATTAATGCTTTCATTTATATTTAAAAATTATAAACAATAATTATGTCATATATTTGTAATATTTTTATATTTGTAATACAATTCTAAGTAATGGCAATAATACATGCAAAAGACATTGGTATTAGAAAAATATCTAAATCACAACTTTTAAAAAAAGAACTTAATAGTAAAGAACTATCATTTTTAATGGAAGCCCATAATGGTTTGACTGCAAAAATAGTCGAGACAAGTGGTTTCAAAGGAATATGGGCGTCTGGATTATCTATATCAACTGCCCTTGGTGTAAGAGATAGTAACGAAGCTTCATGGACACAAATATTGGATGTTTTAGAATTTATGTCTGATGCAACAACAATACCAATACTAGTTGATGGAGATACTGGTTATGGGAATTTTAACAATTTTAGAAGACTTGTTTCAAAACTATGTCAAAGAAAAATTGCTGGTGTCTGTATTGAAGATAAACAATATCCTAAATCAAATTCTTTTGTTAAAAAATATCAAAAATTAGCTGATATAGATGAATTTTGTGGAAAAATACAAGCGGGTAAAGACATGCAAGATGATGATAATTTCTCTATTGTTGCAAGAGTAGAGGCTTTAATAGCTGGTTGGGGAATTGGAGAAGCTATCAAAAGAGCAGAGGCATATTGTAAAGCTGGCGCTGATGCGATACTTATACATTCAAGCAAAGATAATGCGAATGAAATATTAAAATTTAAAAAAGAATGGGGGAATAAATCTCCTGTAATTATTATTCCAACTACTTATCATAAAACTCCGACAAATATTTTTAAAAAAGCTGGTTTTTCTACTGTTATTTGGGCCAACCATTCTTTAAGAGCTTCAATTAAAGCAATTCAAGATGTAACAAATCATTTAATCAAAAAAGAAAGTATTAAAGGTTTGGAAAATAAAATATCAAGTTTAAATGAGGTTTTTGAATTAGCAGGAAATGATGAATTATATGAAGCTGAAAAAAAATACTTATTAGAAAAAAAGAATTATAATGCAATTGTTTTAGCTGCATCTAGAGGTCATCAACTTAAACATTTAACTAAAAACAAACCTAAATGTATGCTTGATATTCAAGGAAAACCTCTTTTAGAAAGACTAACTTCAACATTGAAAAAAGATAATATTGGGAAAATCTCAATAGTTTCTGGATACAAAAATAATGTAATTGAAAATAATAATAATCTATCAAATCTAAATATTATTCAAAATAAAGATCATGCTAAAACTGGTGAGCTTTTCTCACTTAATAAATCTGCAGATGAAATAAAAGATGATTGTATTGTAACCTATGGTGATATAGTTTTTAGAAAATATATTTTAGATGCATTATTATCTACTAAAGGAGAAATTGTAATAGTAGTTGATGCTCTTCTTAAAAATAAAGGAAAAAAGTCCCAAAAAGATCTTGTGATTTGTGATAGAGAATTTACTGGAAACTATCTACTTGAATCTAAACCAGCAATTTTAAAATCGGTGCATAATGAATTAAAGAAAAAAATTACTGGTCAATGGATTGGTTTATTAAAAACAAACTCAAAAGGATCAAAAATATTAAGAAATCAAATTCATGCTTTAAGTAAAAACAAAAACTTTAAAAATTTAGCAATGCCAGATTTATTTAATAATTTAATAAAAAATAAAATTAAAATTAATGTTCTTTATATAGCTGGGCAATGGTTGGATGTAAATGATGCTTTTGATTTAGCTGAAGCTAGAAAAGTATCTTGGGCAAAAAGCTTTAATTAGTTGACTTTACAAATCTTTTCAAATTATAAATAACAAAAACAACTGAACCAATTGAAGCTATCAGAAAAAAGAAATTAATAAATCCAATCCAAGTAATTGGTCCAATTAAATATACGCCATCTTCTAATGCTACTTTGTCTGTTTCTGGAAAACCATAAAAATCCTTACTAGTTCTAAATTTATGAATAATTCCTAAAAAAGTATTAAAAATAGATGCAATAATAGCTGAAAATAATAAATAGTTCTGTAAATCGAAATCTACAATACTAAAAAACTTAATTTCAAAAGTTCCGGGCGGTATACCAGCTGAAATGCCGACAAACATCAATATATATGTTGCGGTATCAACAAAACTATCATAATACCATCCAAATTTACTTTCTTTTTTTAACTCTCTTGCTAACTGCCCATCTACATGATCTAAAAATTTAGAAAAAATAAATAAAATAGACCCAATAACAGAAAAGACATATATACCAAAACTAAAAAATACAGCAGCTAATGCTGCTAACAAAAGACTAAATGTGGATACTTGATTGGGAGTTATAGAAGTTTGTGCTATATATTTAACAACTTTTTCTGCAATCTTTTCATCTATCTTTTTTCTATATTTAAACATATAAGAACTTCAAAAAAAAATTTTCATTTCTTGCAAATTGATTATAATCATTTATATATTTTTTATATATTTTTTTATAAACATTATATTTAATTTAATATGACTGATAAATTCACATCAAGAAAAGCTAAAGATATTGCAACAGCAAGTTCTTATGCATTTTCAAAAAAAAAAATAGCTGGTAACTCAGCTACATCAAATATCTATACTTCGGGAAGATCAGCAAAAACTACTGCTACTAAAAATTCATAAGAATTATTTAGTATGAAATCTTTCCCGGAAAAGAAATCCTTAATTAAATTAAGGAATGGGAATAATATTGGTCACTCTTTCTTCGGTAATAAAAGAAATTTTCCTATTTTTTATTTTCATGGATGGCCAGGCTCTAGATTTGAACTAAGAAATATACCATTAAAAAAAAAGAAATGCTTTATAATTGCGTTAGAAAGACCTGGTTATGGAATATCGGACCCAATTTCAAATTTTAAAATAACTGATTGGCCTAAAATTGTTTTAGAATCTGCAAATAAACTTAAAATTAAGAAATTTTCTATAATTGGTGTTTCTGGAGGCGCTCCTTTTGCTCTTGCTTGTGCAAATAAAATTAAAAGTAAAATACTTAAATCGGTTGCTATAGTTTGTCCATTAGCACCCCATAATGCTAAAGGTATGAGGAATGGTAGAGTTGGAATGTTATTAAACTATGGAAAAAAACCTATTACATCATGGTTGTTAATTAATTTCTTAAGAATAAGATTGCTAAACAGTGATACTGAAAAAAGTTTTGCTAGATGGAAAAATAAAATACCTCTACCTAAATCGGATTCAAAATTATTCACAATAGATAGAGGAATAAAGCTAATGGAAAATTTTAAAGAAGCTATTAAACATGGAACTACAGGTGTTCATAGAGATGCAAACTTATATTCAAAAGATTGGGGTTTTAAATTAAAAAACATAGAAAGAAAAATTTTTGTTTGGCATGGAGAAAAAGATTTAACTGTGCCAATTATTACAAATAAATATTACAAAAAAAAATTAAAAAATAAGGAAATATTTATAAAGCCAAATGAAGGTCATTTCTCTATTTGTTATAATTTTATGAATGATATTATTCAACAAGTAAGTGAATAAGTATTTAGATACTCCGTTAAAAACAAAAAAAATACCTAAAGGTATACCTTATATTATTGCAAACGAAGCTGCTGAGCGTTTTAGTTTTTATGGAATGAAAGGAATATTGGTAATCTACATGACCCAATATCTTTTTCTGACAACCGGAGAGTCAAATATTTCTGAGCAAAGTGCTAAAGCATATTTTCATTTATTTACATCAGCAGTTTACTTTTTTCCAATATTTGGTGCTTTAATCTCAGATATTTTTTTTGGAAAATACAAAACAATAATTGCTTTATCGTTAATTTATTGTTTAGGTCATTTAGTTCTCTCCATCGATCCTTCTATATTAGGCTTATCTCTTGGTTTAATATTTATTTCAATGGGATCCGGAGGAATTAAGCCATGCGTATCTGCACATTTAGGTGATCAATTTAGTAAAACTAATAGTAATTTAATTGGTAAAGCTTATAGCTGGTTTTATATCGCAATTAATTTAGGAGCATTTACATCAACATTAATAACTCCTTATTTGTTAAAATATTATTCTCCAAGCATCGCTTTTGGGGTTCCAGGAATCTTTATGGTTTTAGCTACATTATTTTTCTGGGCAGGAAGATATAGATTTATACATATTAAACCTCAAGGAAAAGGGACTTTTTTAGAACTAAAGAAGAGTAAAAACATAAAAATTATATTAAAACTTTTTTCTATCTTTATATTTGTATCTTTTTTTTGGTGTTTATTTGATCAAACTGGCTCTTCTTGGATACTTCAAGCAGAGAAGATGGACCGTGAAATTTTTGGATTTGAAATTCTTAGTGGTCAAATTTTATCAGCTAATCCAATAATGATATTAATTTTTACACCTTTATTCTTTAAGTATTTATATCCTAAATTAAACAGTTATATAAATCTTAATTCCGTCAACAAAATTATAATAGGTTTTTTTTTAACATTTCTATCCTTTGCTTTAATCACAATTATTCAATATTGGATTGATTTAGGGAAAGAAGTAAATGTTAGTTGGCAATTATTAGCTTATGCAATATTAACAAGTGGTGAAATTTTTGTATCTATAACATGTTTAGAAATATCTTATACTCAAGCACCTAAAAAATTAAAATCCATTACAGTTTCAATTTTTCTACTAAGTATTGCTATTGGCAATATTTATACCAGTTTAATAAATTTTTATAATGAAAGAGAAGATGGGAGTGTTATTTTAACTGGGTACAATTATTTCTTACTTTTTACCCTAATGATGCTCGTTGTTACATTTTTATTTATTCCATTTGCTAAAAAATTTGCAAATGAAAAAGTTTTATTACAAGGATAAAAAGTAGAAGTGTTATTTAAACAATCTAAGGCTTGAGCTTTTTAATTTTTTTTTAAGATCTTTTTCTAAGGCTTTGTTAAATTCGTATATTTCAGAAGGAAATTTCATTTCAATAACATTATTTTTGCTTACTACCTTACCTTTTTTAAAAATGCTATATTTTTGAGATCTTGGATCAATTTGTATACATATAGGTTTCTTTGTTATAACTCTTCCTATTTTACAATCTTTTCCTATTGCAGCAGATAAAAGATGGTCGTTAATTGTTTTTCCTGTTGTTTGATATGTTGCTACATCTGCAACTCCTTTAGTTATACCTAAATATTTTAATGCTGTTTCAGTTCCTGATGGAGCTAAAGAACTACAACCAGACAAAGCAACAAACGAAGCAATAATAGTTATTTTATTTTTAAAATTAATTTTTTTCATACTTATCAACATCTTATCAACAATTTTTTAACTTGACAAATTAATTACTTGCATTGTATACATTATTTCATATATACTATATATTGTACTGTTAGATAGGATTGCAAGAAAAAAATGTTAAAAAAAAATAAGGAATTATGCCCAATTTGTAACGAATCAATTCAAAAAAAAGGGATTAAAAATTTTAACCTTAATGAGACCACTGTAACAGATTCGCGTGTTACAAAAAATGGTTCAATGATACGTAGACGTAGAGTTTGTGTATGTGGAAGTGGTTATAGATTTACAACTTATGAGAGAATTTATAGACCTGAATTAACAGTTATTAAAAGAAATGGCCAGATTATCCCTTTCAATAAAGAAAGAATTTTTCAATCAGTAAGAATTGCCTTAAATGGTTGTGTAGATCAAGAAAAGAAAACTGAGCAAATATCTAATGAAGTAAATGAAAAAATTCAAGATTTCGGTAAAGATAGCGTGCCAACCAAAACCATAGGAGAATACATACTAAAAGCACTTAAAGAAAAAGATAAAATGGGATATGTAAGATTTTATGGTGTTTTCAAAAAAGTAACTGATCCTAAAGAATATAAAAGAATTGTCGATACGCTTCACTAAAATTAAATATTTTTTTTTAAGAATTCAGCAAATTTAAGAAAATCTTTTGATCTTGGAGTGGAAATTCTCCAACATACAGCGATCTCTCTGTAGTTTTGATTATTTTCATAATTTAAAATTTTAATTTTATTAGTTTTAAGTAATTCAGAGTTTATTACTAAGTCTGGTAATAAGGTTATTCCACTATTATTTGCAACCATTTGAACCAAAGTTAGTAAGCTTGTTGCTTTAAAAGCATCTATTTTTTGTTTTGCTTCCTTACTGCATGCTTGGAGCGCATGGTCTCTTAAACAATGTCCTTCATCTAACAAAAGCATATTACTATTACTGATATCTTTATTATTCAATGATTTCTTTTTGGTTTCTGCTAAAGGACTATCAGTAGGAAGTGCTACATGAAAAAAATCTTTTTTTATCAACTCAATATGTAAGTTCTCTACTTTATAAGGCCTTGCAATTAATGCTAAATCTAAACTTCCAGAATAAAGCATGTTTAAAATATTTGCGGTTTGATCTTCAACAAGTTTAAGAGATATTGATGTATATTCTTTTCGGATTTTTGGCATTAATCTTGGCAATATATATGGGGCAATAGTTGGTATAACCCCTAATCTTGTTTCCCCAAACATATGTTCTTGGGCTGATTTAGCTAAGTCCAAAACATCATTCATCTCAATATTTATATATTTAGCCTTGTCTGCAATTTTTTCTCCTAAAGGAGTTAAAAAAACTTTTCTTTTTGTTCTTTCAACTAATTTAACATTTAATAATTTTTCTAATTCTTGTATACCGGAACTAAGAGTGGATTGGCTTACAAAGCATTCTTTAGCTGCTTTACCAAAATGTAAACATTTTGAAACTGATACTAAATATTTTAATTGCCTAAAAGTTGGATGAAACATAAAATTTAACTATTTTTACTAATCGATATAGTCGATTATTTTATACAAAAAAAATTATTTGATCAATCAAAAAAAAGAGGCTAAATTAGTATCAACCTTTAAGGGAGGTCAATCATGACTTGGTATACACCTAAAGTTGCAGAAATAGCTGTTGGCCTTGAAATTAATAGCTATGCATGCGCTGAAGTTTAATTATTAAACTTCTTTATAAAAACGGCTCTTAGTATTATTATTAAGAGCCGTTTTTTTATTTATAATCAAAAAAAAATTGTCATTAAATAACTGGAAAAATCTTAATCAAGAAATAATAGGCTGCCGAAAATGTAAAAGACTTGTGAATTTTAGAGAAAAAATAGCTCGTAATAAAACAAAAAGATTTAAAAAATGGAATTATTGGGGCAAGCCTGTTATTGGATATGGCAATAAAAACGGAAAATTAATAATTTTAGGTTTAGCTCCTGCTGCTCATGGTGGGAATAGAACTGGAAGAGTTTTTACTGGTGATAAATCTGCTGATTTTTTAGTTAGTTGTTTACATAAAGTCAAATTTGTAAATCAAACTACTTCAGAAAGAAAAAATGATGGTTTAAAAATGTATAATTCGTATATGACTCCGGTTTTAAAATGTGTTCCTCCTGAAGATAAACCAACAACAAAAGAGCTGACTAATTGTTTTCATTTTTTTAAAGAAGAAACAAAATTATTAAAAAAAAGTAAAATCTTTTTAGCCTTAGGAAAAATAGCTTTTGATGCATGTGTAAAATTTTTCAAAGATAGTAATTATATTGATTATAATTATAAATTTAAATTTTCTCACGGAGTTACCTATAAAATTAATAATAAATTTACACTTGTAGGTTCGTATCATCCAAGTCCTAGAAATGTAAATACGGGAAGGTTAAATTCAAAAAAAATGATATATTTATTAAACAAAATAAAAAAAAAAATCAAATGAAATTAGAAAAAGCAATTTTAGGGGCAGGTTGTTTTTGGCATGTAGAAGAATTTTTCTCAAATATTAAAGGTGTTCATGCAACTAGGGTTGGGTATGCATGTGGTATTACTAAAGATCCTACATACAAGTTAGTTTGTACAGGTGATACTGGTCATGTTGAAGTTGTAGAAATTACCTTTAATCCGGAAATCGTAAAATACGATCAATTACTTAAACAGTTCTGGCAAATACATGATCCTACGTCAGTTGATAAACAAGGGCCAGATGTTGGTTCGCAATATAAGTCTGCTTTATGTGTTTTAAATGATATTCAAAATGAAGTTGCAAAAAAGAGTAAAAAAGAAATTCAAAATAAGTTTGATAATAAAGTAGTTACACTAATTTGTAGATGTAAAATATTTTATCCAGCAGAAGAATATCATCAAAAATACTTAAAAAAAAATCCTGGTTACTGAAAAACTTGCATTATTCCTCAACCTATAGATTAAAAAAAAATCGAATTTTTCTTAAATTATCCAATAAAATGACAAAAAAAGCATTTTTTTGTTATTTTGGCACATTTTGTGCTGTAATAATATTATAATGAAAAAAATTGAAGCAATAATTAAACCATTTAAACTAGATGAAGTAAAAGAAGCGCTAAGTAAAATTGGAATAAATGGAATGACGGTATTAGATAGTAAAGGATTTGGAAGGCAAAAAGGTCATACTGAATTATATAGAGGTGCGGAATATATAGTTGATTTTATTCCTAAAATAAAAATTGAAATAGTTATTGATGATAAATTGTTAAAAAAAGCTATTGATACAATACAAAAAACTGCAAACACTGGGAAAATTGGAGATGGTAAAATTTTTGTAACAAGTATTGAAGAAGCAATAAGAATTAGAACTGGAGAAAAAGGTAACAATGCTATTTAAAATATTATTTTTTAATTTCTTTTTAATGTTAAGAATTCGCGATACTTTTTTTTGGAGGTTTATATCATGGATTTAAAATGTAATACACCAGCTGATGTGTTAAAAGCAGCAAAAGATAATAAAGTTAAAATGGTCGATGTAAAGTTTGTTGATATGCCAGGCATGTGGCAACACTTTAGCGTTCCTCTTCACGAACTTGAAACAAGTTCCTTTACGGATGGTTATGGATTTGATGGTTCCTCTATTAGAGGTTATCAAGATATTAATGAAAGTGATATGTTGGTAGTTCCGGATCCAACTACTGCTATTCTTGATCCTTTCACTTCTGTACCTACTCTATCTCTAATTTGTAATATTGTTGATCCAATAACAAAACAGCGATATGGAAAAGATCCTAGATATATAATTCATAAAGCTGAAGAATATGTTAAAAAAGGTGGATTTGGAGATACATGTTACGTTGGGCCTGAAGCCGAGTTCTTTGTTTTTGACAATATACGTTATGACTCTGGTGTAAATTTTGGTTTTTATGAAATAGATTCTGTAGAAGGAAATTGGAATACAGGTACTGAAGAAGAGCCTGGTAATTTAGGTCATAAACCAAGACCAAAGGAAGGATATTTTCCTACTCCACCAGTCGATACTATGCAGGACATTAGAACTGAAATGGTTAATGTAATGGAAGATTGTGGCTTAGATATTGAATGCCATCATCATGAAGTTGCAACTGCTGGTCAAGCTGAAATTGATATGCGATTTCAAACAATGGCTAAAATGGCAGATCAACAAATGCTTTACAAATATATTGTAAAAAATGTTGCAAAAAATTATGGGATGACTGCAACTTTTATGCCTAAACCACTTTGGAATGATAATGGTACTGGTATGCATGTGCATTCAAGTATTTGGAGAGATGGAAAACCTTTATTTGCAGGGAATAAAGCTCTTGGTTTAAGTGATATGGCACTTCATTATATTGGTGGTATCCTTAAACATGGACCTGCAATTTTAGCTTTTACAAATCCTACTACTAATTCTTACAAAAGATTAGTGCCTGGTTTTGAAGCGCCGGTTAACCTGGTTTACTCAGCTAGAAATAGATCTGCAGCATGTAGAATACCTATGTATTCACAAAATCCAAAAGCTAAAAGGGTTGAGTTTAGATGTCCAGATCCTTCTGGTAATCCATACTTAGCTTTTGCAGCAATCGTAATGGCTGGGTTGGATGGGATTAAGAATAAAATTGATCCAGGTAAACCAACTGAAGGTGATTTGTTTAGTATGACTGAAAGACAGCTATCAAGAATTAAAACTGTTCCGGGTTCTTTGGAAGGAGTTTTAGATGCGCTTGAGAAAGATCATAAATTCTTATTAGAAGGAGAAGTTTTTTCTAAAGAATTAATTGATACTTGGCTATCATATAAAAGAGAAACTGAGGTAGATGAATTAAGACAAAGACCTCATCCTCATGAGTTCTTTTTATATTACGATATTTAAATTATTTTATAAGTTGTGAGATGGCTTTAAATTCATTGGTCCCAGATTTTCTTAACCACTCGAATAAAACCATTTCACAACTTACTATTTGAATATTAGGATATTTATCTAATCTGCTAAGTGCTGTTAAATAATCTTTTTGATATCTAGAAGAAACAGCATCATGAACAATATAGACTCTGTTTTTATTAGCAGTTTCCGCTATATCAATTGCAGTTTGCAAAACACAGATATGAGACTCGATACCAGAAATAATAAAATGAGTTGCTGATAATTCTTTTATTGGAACTGAAAAAGCAGTTTTTTCTATTAATGTATCATTAGTAGTTAGATTTTCTTTTATTTTTTTAATAGTATTGCCCAAACCTTTTGGATATTGTTCTGAACATATAACAGGAATTTCTAGAATTTTACTAGCCTTTTGAAGCTTTATTATATTATCAATAAATGTGTGAGGTTTATGCATCGCAGAAACCAACTTTTCTTGGACATCAATAATATATAATATAGATTTCTCTTTTTCTATTAGCATTTAAATATTCTACTAAAAGAAAATAAAAAAATTAACTTGCTTGTTTTTGTTTTTTTTGTTCTTCGATAATAAGTCTACAATGAAAAGCGCAATATTCTCGTCCTGGTTGAGCGGTCATGGTACAAGTTGAGTGGGAACATATTTTAGGCTGGTATAATTCTTCAACATTATTATTTTCTTCATAAATTATTTCTTCATTATCTTCTAATCTACTTGGATGTTTTGGCAAACCTAATCTGTTTGCTTTGCCAATAACTGCATTTCTTGTAGTTCTTAATTGCAAAGCTATTATTCGCGCAGGTTCTCCCCTATTCCAAAGTCTCCTTAAAACATCTATTTGTTCTTTAGACCACATAATTATACAACATGTTGAATATAGGTAATAATAACATACCATATGATTTAATCAAGTATTTATTGTATACTATATATAGTAGATATATTTATCGTAAAGATTTAGCAACTAAAGTCATAGATTTGAGAGCTTTTTTTACTTCTGGCCAACCTCTTGTTTTTAAGCCGCAATCAGGATTTACCCAAATTTTTTCTTTATTTAAATATTTTTGAGCTTTTTTTAATAAAATCTTTATTTCAGAAAAAGTTGGTACCCTTGGTGAGTGAATATCGTAAACTCCAGGTCCAATGGAATTAGGATATTTATAATTCTTGAAAGAATCTAAAAGTTCCATATTAGATCTTGAAGTTTCTATTGATATAACGTCAGCATCTAATTTTTCAATTGAGTCTAAAATATCATCAAACTCGCAGTAACACATGTGAGTATGTATTTGTGTTTCATCTTTTACAGATGATGAAGCAATTTTAAATGAATCTATTGCCCACTTCAAATAAGAATTCCATTCATTCTTTCTTAAAGGTAAACCTTCTCTTAAAGCAGGCTCATCTATTTGTATAATTTTTAATCCATTTTTTTCCAAATCTAAAACTTCATCTAAAAGAGCTAATGCTATTTGTTTACATGTATATTCTCTTGGCTGATCATCTCTTACAAAAGACCATTGAAGAATGGTAACGGGGCCTGTTAACATCCCTTTGACAATTTTCTTTGTTAATGACTGTGCATATTTAGACCAAAAAATAGTCATTGGTTTTGTTCTACTTATATCACCAAAAATAATTGGTGGTTTTACACATCTAGATCCGTAACTTTGAACCCAACCAAACTTTGTAAAAATAAAACCTTTAAGTTGTTCGCCAAAATATTCGACCATGTCATTTCTTTCAAACTCGCCATGAACAACAACATCTATTCCAATGCTTTCTTGAAACTTAATTGTTTTTTTTGTCTCTTTTTTTAAAAAATTTTCATATTTTTTTAAGTTTATTTCTTTTCTTTTAAACTTTAGTCTATATTTTCTTACTTCCGAAGTTTGTGGGAACGAACCTATTGTTGTTGTAGGAAATAAAGGTAAATTAAGTTCGCTTTGTAACATTTTTCTCAAAAAATAGTTATTTTTTCTTCGTAACATTTTTGAAGAAATGGATTTTATTCTTTTTTTTACGAAATTGTCATGTATAAGCTTTGAAGTTTTTCTTTTTTTTACCGAAATATTATTATTCATTAGAAATTTGCTATTTTGTAATAAATTAGAATTAAAATATCTTTGTAAAAAAACTATCTCAGTTAACTTTTGATCAGCAAAAGAAAGCCAATCTTTTATATTATTATTTAAACTTTCTTCTTTATTTAAATCTACAGGGCTATGTAAAAGTGAACAAGATGAAGAGACGATTAACTTATCACTACTTATTTTTCTCTTTATTTTTTTTAATATATCGATGGATTTTGATAAGTTATTTTTCCAAATATTTCTTCCATTAATTAAACCAGCTGAAAAAAATTTGTTTTTAGGAAAATTCTGAATAATTTTATTTAAATCCTTACTTTCCGTATTTACTAAATCAATATGAATTCCATCTACATTAATTTTCTTTAAAAGACTGTAATTCGGATAAGTAGATGAAAAATATGAAGTTAATAAAATTTTTGGTGAATCTTTACTTAAATTTTTATATGTTGAAATAAATTTCTTTTTTATATTATTTTCTATATCTAGCGCTAGTATTGGCTCATCAACTTGAATCCATTCAGCTCCAAATTTTTTTAGTAATTTAAAAATTTCTCTATATACAGGAATTAATTTAGTTAATAAATTAAATCTATTAAATTTGTTAGAAGTAGATTTTCCTAAAAATAAGAAAGATAGCGGGCCTAATATCACAGGTCTTGTTTTAATGCCAAAATTTTTTGCTTCTAAGAACTCATCTATAATTTTAGAAAAAGCTAATTTGAATTTTTGATTTGGTTTAAATTCAGGAACTATGTAATGATAATTTGTATCAAACCATTTAGTCATTTCCATAGCTTTAATATCTATTCGTCCTTTTTGATAACCTCTTGCCATTGCAAAATAGAGTTCTAATATGTTTTTTTTATTCTTTAACTTTTTAAATCTATCAGGGACAGCATCAACCGTTAAACACATGTCTAAGACATGGTCGTATAATGAGAAATCATTTGAAGGTATAAAATTTATACCTGCTTTTCTTTGCTTTATCCAATTATTCTTTTTTATATTTGATATATTTTCAAACAAACTTGTTTGATTTATTTTTTTTTTCCAGAAAGATTCTAGAAGCCATTTTAATTCTCTATTTGGTCCAATACGTGGATATCCTAAATTTGAGCTTAGTAACATAAAAATATTCTATAACAAATAAATAGAGCCTAGTCCTAAAAATGTAAAAAAACCAAATATATCAGTTATTGTTGTTAATACTACGGTAGATGCTATTGCAGGGTCAATACCTGTTTTATCTAAAATTAAAGGAATTAAGATACCTGATAAACATGCAATAATTAAATTAAGTATCATTGCTGCAGCTATAACAAAACCTAATAAAGGCATCTGAAACCAATAAGATGCAATTGTTCCAATTATTACGGCAAATATTAATCCGTTAATTGCTCCTACAGCAAATTCTTTACCTATAACACGTAAAGCATTTGCTCGTGTTATTTCTCTTAAAGCTAAAGCTCTAACCGCTACTGTTAATGTTTGAGTTCCAGCATTTCCACCCATCGATGCAACTATAGGCATTAGTATAGCAAGAGCTACAACTTGTTTTAAAGATGTTTCAAAAATACCAATTACAAATGATGCGGCTATTGCTGTAAACAAGTTTATTAGTAACCAGCCAAATCTAGATTTTATTGTTTGAAGAACTGCGCTATAAGTATCTCCTGATTGAACTCCGCTTAACCTTAACAAATCTTCCTCTGCCTCTTCTTCAATAATATCAATAATATCATCATGATTAATTTGTCCGACAATTTTACCTGACTTATCTGTAACTGGGGCAGATATCAAATTATTTTGTTTAAATCCAAGTGCAATTTCTTCTTGGTCAGTGTCTATAGGAATAGTTTTAAATTGTGTATTCATAATATCTTTTACAATAGTGTTGCTGCTAGATCTTACTATTGTATTTAAATTTAATGTTCCTATTGGTTTTCTTTTACTATCTAAAATATAAACCTCATATATATCATCGGGCAATAATTCCTTTTTTTGACGCAAAAATTTTAATGTTTTTCCTATTGTCCATGAAGCAGAAACAGAGACTACGTTAGTAGACATGATACGACCAGCTGTATCTTCTGGAAACTTTAATCCTTTTTTTACTAGTTCTCTTTGACTTTTTTTTGGAAGTAATTTTAAATACTGTCCTCTTTTATCTTGATCTAACTCTTCTAAAACAACAATTAAATCATCTGTATCTAATTTTGAAACAACATCTAAAAATGTATGTTCTCCAACAACAGAAATTATTTCATTTCTTATTTCCTTATCTAATTCTAAAATTATCTCAGGTTCAATAGAAGAACCTAGAAAAAATATTAATTTCTTTCTATCACCTGCATCTAGTTGTTCAATTATATTTGCAATTTCACCAGAGCTTAAATCAGATAAAAAACTTTGTGTTTTATCAATTAACCCTAAGTTTATTGAATCCATTAAAGCATTAATGAATTTTGGAGGAACTGGAGCAATCTCTTTTTTTAATTTCTCGTAATCAGTCCTCTTGTTAAATATTTTTGTTAAAGATTTTAGCATTTTTAAATATTTAGAAAATTATTCATAGATATTGCTGTTAAATTGTTGTTTTTCAATGAAAAACTTTGGTGCGGCCGAGAAGACTTGAACTTCCACAGGATTACTCCCACAGCGCCCTCAACGCTGCGCGTCTACCAATTCCGCCACGGCCGCATTTTTTATTAAAAAAAAATAACGTAATTTTTAAGATTGTTTAGAAGATAAAGATAAATTTATATGGTTTCAAGAATTTTTATTCCTTTTATATTATTTTTCATTTCAGTAAAATCATCTATATAATCCACTGTTATATCGTCAACTTCCGCTAACGGAGGCCCTTTTTTACATTTTTTTATCATTTCATTTAGATTTTTTTCTAGACCCGAAATTTCAGCCTCAACTTTATTGCTATTTCTATTTCTGACCCATCCTTTTAATTTTTTCTTTTCACCTTCACTTTGAAACCACCAGCGATATGAGACACCTTGAACTCTTCCCGAAATATAAATATGTACAATTTTTATAGGATTATTATTCATCAAATTCTATGAGCACTTGGTCAACTTCAACAGCGTCATTAGGTTTTACGTTTATTTTTTTTATTTTTGTATCTTTATCAGCTGTTATTAAATTTTCCATCTTCATTGCTTCAAGTATTAATAAATTTTCTCCAGACTTTATTTTTTGTCCATCTTTAACATTTATAGAAACAATTTTTCCAGGCATAGGTGCTAATAAAAACTTTGATAAATCTACAACATCTTCTTCAATCATATATTTCTCAAATTTTGCAGTATTTTTATCATAAAAAACAAAATCAAATGAATAATCTAAATATGTAATAGAAGAGTAACTTTTAAATTTATCAAATTGTAATAGATATTTTTTTTTATTTATTTGAATATCAATTAAACTGTCATTTATTTTCCATGAACTTTTCACTTTAAATGAAGAATTTTTATAAATAATCTTAACTAAACCTTTTTTTCCTTCCTTAATTTCAACGGGGTACTTTTTTTTATCTAAAATTAAAACATAAGAACTCATTTTTTTATCAAAAAAATTATGACTTTCATTTTTTAAATACTTGTATCCAATATATGAAGCAACAGAGATAAATATTTTTTTAAAGAGCTTATTTGGTGGTTGTGGATAGTTATAACCATCTTTGTATTCTTGATCTAAAAGTCCTGTGTGTATATCTCCTTTGGAAAAATTCTCAGATTTAAAAATAGAAATTAAAAACTTAATATTATTATTAAATCCTCTTAAATAATAAGAATTTAAAGCTTTTATCATTGTGCCAATGCACTGACTTCTATTCTTTCCTTTAACAACTAATTTAGCAAGCATAGGATCATAATTAATACTTACATCTGAGCCGTTAATAATACCTGAATCTAAACGTACATTTTTTAAATCTATTGGCTCAATATACTTTTTTACCCTTCCAACAGATGGTAAAAAATTTCTAATTGGATCTTCTGAATAAATTCTTGCCTCCATTGCCCAACCATTAATTTTTACATCATTTTGTTTAATTTTTAATTTTTTTTCATCTGCAATCCTTATCATTTGCTCGACTAAATCAATATTGGTAATTTCTTCAGTTACAGGGTGCTCTACCTGTAATCTTGTATTCATTTCTAAGAAATAAAAATTATTTTTTTGGTCTACTATAAATTCAACTGTTCCTGCTGATTGGTATCCTACTGCTTTGGCTAATGCTACTGCTTGTTCTCCCATTTCCCTTCTTAGTTTTTTAGATACAACGGAACTTGGCGCTTCTTCAATAATTTTTTGATGTCTTCTTTGTATTGAACACTCTCTTTCACCTAAATGAATTACATTTCCAAACTGATCAGCTAAAATTTGTATTTCAATATGTCTAGGTTTTTCAATATATTTTTCTATAAATACTCTAGAATCTCCAAAACTTGATTTGGCTTCACTTGAGGCTAGTTGGAATGCATCTTTTACTTCTTTTGAGTTTCTTACAATTCTCATACCTTTTCCACCGCCCCCAGCAGAAGCTTTTATCATTAATGGAAAACCAATATCTTTAGAAATATTTGACGCATGCGAGTGATCCTTAATCACATCATTAAAACCAGGTATTGTATTTACTTTTGCCTTAATTGCTAAATTTTTAGATTGAATTTTGTCGCCCATAATTTTAATAGCTTCAATATTGGGACCAATAAATTTTATTTTTTCCTTTGATAGCTTTTGAACAAATTTAGAATTTTCAGATAAAAAACCGTATCCAGGATGTATAGCATCAGAATTTGTTTCTTTAATTGCATTAATTATTTTTTCTATTGAAAGATAGCTTTCAGATGCAGGGGCCGGACCAATTAGAATAGATTCATCTGCTTCTAAAACATGTTTAGAATATTCATCAGCTTCAGAATATACTGCGACTGTTCTTATTCCCATTTTTTTTGCAGTTTTGATTACTCTACATGCAATCTCTCCCCTGTTTGCAATGAGTATTTTTTTAATCATTATAATTAAAGAGGAATATTGTTATGTTTTTTTGGAGGATTTTTTAAAAATTTATTTTTTAACATTTTTAATGCTTTACAAATTCTAGCTCTTGTTCCTGCGGGACGAATAATGTCATCTATAAAACCTCTAGAGCCAGCAATAAATGGGTTTGCAAATTTTTCTCTATATTCTTCTGTTCTTTCAGCAATTTTTTTTTTATCTTTTAAATCGCCACGAAAAATTATTTCAACTGCTCCTTTAGGACCCATAACTGCTATTTCGGCAGTAGGCCAGGCGTAATTTACATCTCCTCTTAAATGTTTAGAACTCATAACATCGTAAGCGCCTCCATATGCTTTTCTTGTAATAATAGTTATTTTGGGAACTGTTGCTTCTGTAAAAGCAAACAATAGTTTAGAGCCATGTTTTATTATTCCACCATACTCCTGTTTTGTTCCTGGTAAAAAACCAGGCACATCAACAAAAGTAATTAATGGAATATTAAAACAGTCGCAAAATCTTACAAACCTTGCTCCTTTTCTAGAAGAGTCAATATCTAAACAACCAGCTAATACTAAAGGTTGATTGGCAATAACACCTACAGGTTGTCCATCGATACGAGCAAAACCTGTAATAATATTTTTTGCATAGTTTTCTTGAATTTCAAAAAAATCTTCATTATCAATGATTTTATTAATCACTTCTTTCATGTCATAGGGTTTGTTAGGATTTTTTGGTACTATTGTATTTAAAGATTCTTCATTTCGATTATCTTTATCAGTTTTTTTCATTAAAGGAGGCTTTTCTCTAAAAGATAAAGGAAAAAAATCAAACAATCTTCTAACCTCTTTTAATGCAACAATGTCATTCTTAAAAGAACCATCAGCAACACTTGATTTTGTAGTGTGAGTTGAAGCACCTCCAAGTTCTTCATGGGTAACGCTTTCATGTGTAACAGTTTTAACTACATCAGGCCCAGTTACAAACATGTAAGAGGTTTTGTTTACCATAAAAATAAAATCTGTCATGGCTGGTGAGTAAACTGCTCCTCCTGCGCAGGGGCCCATAATAAGAGATATTTGTGGAATTACTCCAGAAGCTAAAACATTTTGTTCAAAAACTTTTGCATATGCAGCGAGTGAATCGACACCTTCTTGTATTCTTGCTCCTCCAGAATCATTTATTCCTATTACAGGTGCACCAACCTGCATTGCTTTTTTCATAATCTTTACAATTTTATTTGCATGAGCTTCTGATAAAGAGCCTCCAAAAACTGTAAAGTCTTGACTAAAAACAAAAACTTGTCTTCCGTTTATTGTTCCATGACCAGTAACCACTCCATCTCCTGGTACTTTATTTTTTGCCATACCAAAATCTGTAGACCTGTGTTCTACAAACATATCCCACTCTTCAAATGAGTCTTTATCTAATAATATTTCAATTCTTTCCCTTGCAGTTAATTTTCCTTTTTCATGTTGGGCATCTATACGTTTTTTTCCACCACCCTTTTGAGCCTTTTTTCTTTTTTCTTCTAATAACTTGATTATGTCTTTCATAAGATAATAAAATAAAGAGTTTACTTAAGTATGTTTACAAACAATTCTACTAATTTTTTATTTTTTTTCACCTTTTAATCCACGTGCGTATTAATACAAGTGAAATATATAAATTAAAATAAAATTAATTTATTGTTTTTTTGGATTTGGAAGCTTGGCTTCTTTGAACAAAACATGTTTTTTAGCTATTGGGTCAAATTTTTTAACTTCTAATTTAGATTTTTTTTCTCCTTTTGTACCTCTTTTAACAATATATGAGTAACCAGTCCCTGCTGTACTTAATAATCTTTTAACTTCAAATGTTCTTGCCATTTATTTATCCTTTTTTTCTTCTAACTTTTTTGCAATTTCTTGATTTTCTTTCAATTCTTTTTCCGGTACATTTTCTTTAGCTGTTTGCTCGGTAGTTTCTTTAGGTGTATCAGCAATTTTTTCATCAGGTTTATTTTCATCAACTTCTTTCTTTTTTTGTACTGGACCTGAATCTAATCCTTTTGCTTTTTCATCTCTATCAACCAATTCTATCACTGCTAATGGTGCCATATCTCCATATCTAAAGCCGTTCTTAAGTATACGAATATAACCGCCTTTTCTAGTCTCATATCTTTTAGCTATGTTTGAAAAAAGTTTATCAGTAATTTTTTTATTTTTTAATATTGAATAAGCTTTTTTTTTGGATGCTAAGCTACCATTCTTTGCAAGAGTAATTATTTTTTCTACAAAAGGTCTCAAATTTTTTGCTTTGGGTAAAGTTGTGTTTATTTGTTCATGTTTAATCAAAGCCACTGCCATATTATTAAGCAAAGCTTTTCTGTGAGATGTGGTTCTATTAAGTTTATATTTTAAAACTCTATGTCTCATTACTTTACAAATTATCGTCTAGATTTTTAGATAACTCCTCAATATTTTCTGGTGGCCAATCGCTGATATCCATTCCAAGATTTAAACCCATTTGCATTAAAACTTCTCTTATTTCATTTAGTGATTTTCTACCAAAATTCGGCGTTCTTAGCATATCGTTCTCAGATTTTTGAACTAGATCACCAATATAAACAATATTATCATTTCTTAAACAGTTTGCAGATCTGACTGATAGTTCAAGTTCGTCGACTTTACGTAGAAGATTTCTATTAAATTTAATTTCAGACTCTTCTTCTTTAGATTTGTCATCGATTTCTGGCTCTTCAAAATTAATAAAATACTGCAATTGTTCTTGTAAGATTCTAGCAGACATTGCTATTGCATCATCTGGTTCCATGGAGCCATTGGTCTCTACATTTAAAGTGAGTTTGTCGTAATCGGTTACTTGCCCAACTCTAGAATTCTCAATATTATATGAGACTTTCTTTACAGGAGAAAAAATAGAGTCAACAAGTATAAGTCCTATTTGTTTATCTTCTTTTTTTTGTAGTTCAGCTGCGACATATCCTTTACCATTTTGTACAGTTAATTCTAGATTTATTTTTGCGGACTTATCAAGATGACACAAAATCAAATCTGGATTTATAATTTCAATATCACTTCCTGCTTCAATGTCTGATGCTTTAACCTCTCCTGGACCAGAAGCTTTTAATGACATTTTTTTTGGCTGATCGCTATTTAATTTTAAGGCTAATGACTTAATATTTAAAATAAATTCAGTAACATCTTCGATCATTCCTGGAATAGAAGAAAATTCATGCAAAACTCCATCTATTTGTATAGATGTAACTGCGGCTCCTTGAAGAGAAGATAATAAAATTCTTCTTAAAGCATTTCCAATTGTTAACCCAAAACCTCTTTCCAAAGGTTCTATAGAAACTGATCCATAAGTTTTTTTATCTTTTTTATCTACATCTATTTTTGTAGGCTTTATTAATTCTGTCCAATTTTTATATGCAAATGGCTCTGGTTTTTTTAAATTTTCATTATTTTCTTCTTTTTTATTCATATTTATCCTTTTTTACCTTTCATTATTTATAAAATTAAACTCTTCTTCTTTTTGGAGGTCTACAACCATTATGCGGCAATGGTGTAACGTCCTTTATAGAGGTTATTGTAAATCCAACAGCTTGCAACGCTCTTAACGCAGATTCTCTTCCAGCTCCAGGACCTTTAATATATATATCTAAAGTTTTAACACCGTGAAACTTAGCTTTTTCACCAGCATCTGATGCTGCAATTTGTGCAGCATATGGAGTTGATTTTCTAGAACCTTTAAAACCTTTTACGCCAGATGAAGACCATGATAGCGTATTACCTTTAACATCAGTTATGTTAATAACTGTATTATTAAAAGTAGCGTTAACATGGGCTATGGCATTAGGAATACTTTTTCTTACTTTCTTTTTAAGAAATCTTTTTTTTGGCTTTGCTTTTTCCTTATCTTCTTGCTTTTCTTCTACTTTTTCGTTTTCTTTTGTTTTTAATTTTTCTTTTTTTTCATCAATCATATAAAATTAAGCAACTGCTTTCTTTTTATTAGCAATCGCTACTCCTTTTCCTTTACGGGTTCTGGCATTAGTATGAGTTCTTTGGCCTCTAACTGGAAGTTTCTTTCTATGTCTGAGTCCTCTGTAAGTTCCTAAATCAGTTAGTCTTTTGATATTTAATGAGACTTCGCTTCTAAGATCACCTTCTACCTTAAATTTACCTTCTATATATTCTCTAATTTTTAAAACTTCTTCATCTGTTAATTTGTTTACTCTTTTATCATCAGAAATACCAATATCTTTACATATTTTGTTAGCTATTGTTGGTCCTATTCCAAATATATATGTTAAAGCAACTTTAACACGTTTGTTAGTAGGTAAATTTACACCAGAAATTCTCGCCAATTGAATACCTTAAAAAATAAAACGAATTATACTAATTAATGATTTTAAGTCAATAAAAACTAACATTATATAAATTTACTAAATTTCATCTATAGATTTAGACATGTCATTACTTACACTTTCAATAGCTTGCATGCCATCTAATGTTTTTAAAATATTGTTTTTTTTATATAAATCTATTAAAGGAGTAGTTTCTTTTAAATATACGTCTAATCTTGATTTTAGAACATCAACGTTATCATCGTCTCTATTTTCTTCTGATTGTCTTTTTTGAATTCTTTTTATTATTTCTTCTTCATCTATTAAAATATGAATAACACAATCAATTTTTTGTTTCTTTTTTTTTAATAATTCTTCAAATCCGCGTGCTTGATCTACATTTCTAGGAAAACCATCAAATAATATTCCTTTATTTCTTGATAATTCTTCTGAAAGAATTTTTTCAACAATTTTAATTATTATTTCATCTCCAACTAACTTTCCCGCATTAATAATACTTTCAATTTTTTGACCTATTTCTGATTTCTTTTTTATTTCATCTCTTAAAATATCACCGGTTGAAAAATGAAAGAGTTCTTTTGATTTGCAAAGTATATTTGCCTGTGTGCCTTTGCCTGCTCCTGGCGGTCCTAGGAGAACAACGATCATTATAATCCGCCTTTAAAATCGGTTTTTTTTAATAAATCTTGATACTGATGAGCAAATAAATGTGATTGAATTTGGCCTATTGTATCCATCATTACTACAACCACAATTAGTAAACTTGTTCCTCCAAAATAAAAAGGTACAGAGAATTTAGATATTAATATTTCAGGAATTATACAAACAGTACCCAAATATAATGCTCCTACAAGAGTCAATCTTGTTAAAACATAATCAAAATATTGTGCTGTATTTTCTCCTGGTCTTATTCCAGGAACAAAACCTCCGTTCTTTTTTAAATTATCCGCTGTTTCTTGAGGATTAAAAACAATAGATGTATAAAAAAAACAAAAGAAAACTATTAATGAAAAATATAAGATTAAATATATTGGTTTTCCATGACCAAGATAGGTGCTCAAAAAATTAATAAATCCTGGACCTTTACCTCCTGATAATCCACTTAAAGTTAATGGTAAAAGTAAAACCGAAGAAGCAAAAATTGCAGGAATTACTCCGGACATATTTAACTTAAGTGGCATATGGCTACCTTCACCACCATACATTTTATTTCCTATCTGCCTTTTTGGATACTGAACAAATATTCTTCTTTGAGCCCTTTCCATAAAAACTATAAATATAAATATTAGTACTATAAAAAAAATTAATGCTATTACAAAAAATGGAGATAGTGCTCCAGTTCTAACTAATTCAGCTGTTCCAGCAATAGCAGACGGTAGATTTGCCACTATTCCAGCAAATATTATTAAAGATATACCATTACCAATTCCGCGTTGAGTTATTTGTTCACCTAACCACAATAAAAAAATTGTGCCTCCAATAATAGTAATTACTGTGCTAAGTCTAAAAAAAAGTCCAGGGTCGATAACAGCTGATCCAGATCCTCCTCCCATACTCTCAAGTCCTATTGATAAACCATATCCTTGAAAAGTTGCTAATAATACTGTTCCATATCTAGTATATTGATTTATTTTTTGTCTTCCTAATTCCCCACCTTCTTTTTTTAACTGAGAAAGTGTAGGATTTAAATGAGTTAATAACGACATTATAATTGACGCTGAAATATATGGCATAACACCAAGTGCAAATATACTCATCCTTTGAACTGCACCACCCACAAACATATCAAACATACCTAGTAAGCCACTGGAGTTTTGGGCAAAAATTTCTTGAAATATATCAGAATTAATACCTGGAATTGGTATAAAAGTACCTAATCTATAAACTACTAAAGCAAATAAAACAAATACAATTTTTTTTTGAAGATCTTTTGCCTTGCTAAAAGCACCCATATTGGCTTGAGCGTTTGTATGGTCAGTAGAAGACATTTTTTATTTTTCTATATTATCTTTATTTAGTTCTTTTTTAATAGGATCTTTTTTTAAATTCTTATCTTTTTTTAAGATATTAGTAGAGACCTTAATGATATTAATTTTTCCACCAATTTTTTCTATTTTTATAATTGCATTTTTACTTGCTTTATTTGCTTGAATATTAACCTTAGATTTAATATCACCTTTTCCTAAAATCTTTATACCGCTTAACTTTTTTTTTATTATTTTCTTTTTTAATAACAATTCTTCTGTAATTTCATCTTTAATATCCAATTTCTTTTTATCTATTAAGCTTTGTATTTCTAATAAATTAAAAGAATTAAATTCTTTTTTAAAATAATTTTTAAATCCTCTTTTTGGTAATCGTCTATACAAAGGCATTTGTCCGCCTTCAAAACCTTGGAGGGACACGCCTGATCTTGATTTCTGACCTTTATGACCTCTTCCTGAAGTTTTTCCAGTTCCAGAACCAATACCTCTACCTAATCTTTTTCTGGATATTTTTTTTTTTCTCAAATTAATTAAAGTATTAAGCATTGTTCTTAACTATTCTCAATTTTTACTAAATGATTTACTTTTTTAAGTAAGCCTTTAGTAGATTTATTTATAACAATTGTTCTAGATGCTCCAATTTTTTTTAAACCTAATGAAATTAAATGTTTTTCTTGGATTTTATCTCTTCCAATAGTACTTTTAATTTTTGTAACCTTAAAGGTTTTATTTGTTATCGTTTCTTTTTTCATTTGATTTCTTTTTAAAATATAAATCGGTTACTTGCTTACCACGTCTCTCAGCAATTTTTTTTATGTCGTCTAATCTGCCTAATGCATCAAAAGTTGCTCGAACCATATTATGTGGATTAGTTGTTCCAATTGACTTGGCGACAACATCATGTACTCCTAATGCTTCAAAAACTGACCTTATAGGTCCGCCGGCTATAATACCTGTTCCTGGAGGGGCTGATCTAAGTAAAACTTTTCCAGATCCATGCCTCCCTAGTACATCATAAAAGAAAGTTCTGTTCTTTTTTAAAGGAAAATATTTCATGTTTCTTTTTGCTTTATCAGTTGCCTTTTTTATTGACTCGGGGAACTCTTTTGCCTTACCATTTCCAAAACCTGCTTTCCCTTTTCCATTTCCTACAACAACCAAAGCAGCTGTTCCAAATCTTCTACCGCCTTTAACAACTTTAGAAACTCTATTTACATAAACAACTTTTTCTATTAAATTCTCATCGTTATTATTTCTTTGGTTTTTTCTTACATCAACTTCCATAATTAAAAATCCAATCCTGCTTTTCTTGCACTATCTGCTAACGCTTTAATTCTTCCATGGTAAAGATATTTACCTCTATCAAAAATTACTTTTTTAATTCCTTTTTCCATTGCTTTTTCTGCTAAAATTTTTCCAATTTCAGTTGCAGCTTCTTTATTTCCTGTATTTTTAAACTTTGATTTAATCTTTTTATCTAATGTTGATGATGAAAGCAATGTTTTTCCTTTATTATCATCTATTATTTGAGCATAAATGTTTTTTGAAGATCTAAATACTGATAATCTATAACGACCATTAGCGCTTTTTTTTATTTTTTCTCTCGTACGTGTTTGTCTCAAAATATTTTTATCCATAATATTCATTTATTATTTTTTCTTCCCTTCTTTTCTAAAGATATATTCATTCTCGTATTTTATTCCTTTTCCTTTATATGGCTCAGGTTTTCTAAATGATCTTATATCAGCAGCAACTTGTCCTACCTGTGTTTTGTTAGAACCTGAAATTTCAATAGTATTTGCATCTGCGCACTTAACATTTATACCTTCTGGAATTTCGTAATCTATATCATGGCTGTAACCAGCGCTAATTTTTAAAATTTTTCCCTGTAATTGTGCTTTGTAACCAGTTCCTACAAGTTTTAGGACTTTTTTAAATTCGTTTATACATCCTAAAATAATATTATTTAATAAACTTCTAGTCGTTCCCCAAATCATTTTAGTTTTCTTATTTATTTCTTTTGGTTTTATTAATATTTGTTTATTTTCAATTGAAACAATAAGATCTTTAGAAAATTCAAATTGTTTTTCTCCAGATTTATCTTTTACAATTATATTTGTTTCTTTTAATGTAACTTCAATACCCTCTGGTATTTCTATCGGTGTATTTCCTGTTCTAGACATATAAAAAAATTAAAAAACTTGGCACAAAATTTCACCGCTTAAATTTGAAATTCTTGCCTTTTTATCAGTCATTACTCCTTTTGAGGTTGAAACAATAGTTATACCATATCCTTTAAAATAAGATGGTAGACTTTTAAGTTTAGAATAAACTCTTCGACCAGGTTTAGAAATTCTAGAAATTATTTTTATTGAAGATTCTCCATTTACATATGACAAAATAATATTTATTTCTTTTATACCTTTTTTAATCTCATTTTCCTTAAATGATTTTATGTAACCTTCTTCTTGTAAAATTTTTAATATATTTATTTTTAATTTAGATGATGGGGTTTTAACAGACTCTTTTGACAATAATAATCCGTTTCTAATTGTTGTTATCATATCTGATATTGTATCTGTAACTACCATATTTTTTTTACCAACTTGATTTTATTATTCCAGGTAATTTGCCGTCACTAGCTAATTCTCTGAAAGCAATTCTTGATAATCTAAATTTTCTATAATTTCCTCTTGGTCGCCCAGTAACAATACATCTGTTTCTTAAACGACAAGGTAGGCTATTTCTTGGCAATTTTGATAATTTATTAATAGCATCAATCCTTGCTTCGGGACTTGTTTTTTTATTTTTAATTATTTTTTTTAAAGCAATTCTTTTTTTGCTATATTTTTTTACTAATCTTTCTCTTTTTAAATTACGTTGTATTAAACTTAATCTTGTCATGTTGTTATTTGCTTAAAGGAAAATTAAATGCTTTTAATAAAGATTCTGCTTCATTATTCTTTTTTGTTGAAGTTACAATTGTTACATCCATCCCTTTTACTTTATCTATTTTATCATAGTCAATTTCAGGAAATATAATGTGCTCCTTAATACCAAAAGTATAGTTTCCAAAACCATCAAAATTTTTTGATGACAAACCAGAAAAATCTTTAGTTCTAGGTAAAGCAATATTAATTAATCTATCAATAAATTCATACATTCTTTTTTTTCTTAAAGTAACTTTACAACCAATAGGCATATTTTCTTTTGTTTTAAAGTTTGCTATAGCTTTTTTTGTTTTAGTAACAATTGGCATTTGACCAGAAATTTTTTTTAAATCTTCAACAGCAGCTTCCAATTTCTTTTTGTCATTTGCATCTATTCCTAACCCCATATTTATAACAATTTTTTTTAATTCTGGTACAGAATAAATATTTTTTAAACCTAGTTCTTTCATTAAATTAGGCTTAATACTTTTTAAATATTCTTCATGTAATCTAGACATTTTTTATTATTTCTCCTGTTTTTTTTTCAAATCTAATTTTCTTATTATTTTCGATCTTATAACCGATTTTTGTTTTTTTTCCATCTTTTATAGAAATAAATGATAGGTTCGAAATATGTACTGGTAACTCCTTCTCAATTATTCCTCCGCCACTTTTTTTATCTGGTTTTTGATGTTTTTTTACAATATTTATTCCTTTAACAATTGCTTTATTTTTTGTTGGAAAAATCGACAATATAGAGCCTGATTTACCTTTATCCTTACCAGATACTACTATTACATTATCTCCTTTTTTTAATTTTGTTTTTATTTTATCCATTTATAAAACCTCAGGTGCTAATGAAATAATTTTGGTAAATCTTTTTGATCTCAGCTCTCTAGTAACTGGTCCAAAAATTCTTGTACCTATTGGTTCGCCTTCTTTTGTTAATAATACTGCTGAATTTTTATCAAACCTTATTGTAGAGCCATCTTCTCTTGAAACGCCTTTTTTAGTTCTTACAACAACAGCCCTTGTCACTTCACCTGTTTTTACTTTTCCATTTGGAATAGCTTCTTTTACTGAAACAACTATTACATCTCCTATGCTTGCGCTTCTTCTATGTGAACCTCCTAATACTTTTATACATTGAACTAATTTAGCACCAGAATTATCCGCAACGTTTAATTTTGTTTCTGTTATAATCATTTATCTGCTTTTTCCATTTTTTTCTCATTAAACAAAACAAATTTTTTTGTTTTTGAAATAGGTCTAGATTCAATAATTTGAACAACATCCCCTATTTTACTTACGTTTTCTTCATCATGAACTGCAAACTTTTTATTTTTTCTTAAAATTTTTTTATATTTTTTATGCATGTATGTTGATTCAACATCAACAATTATAGTTTTTTCACTTTTATTTCTTATGACTTTACCTTTAAGTATTCTTTTTGGCATTCTTTTCCCCTAAAAAATCTTCATTTAATTTTGTTTTTATTTTAGCAATATCTTTTTTAACTTGATCAATTCTTCCAGTTTTTTCTAATTGACCATTTTTTTTTTGAAATCTAAGATTATAATTCTCTTTCTTTAAATCAATTAACAAATCATTTAATTCATCTTTAGTTTTTTTTTTTATTTCAGTATATTTCATTTAAGCATCCATTCTTTTAATAAAAAACGATTTTATTGGAAGCTTAGCTGCTCCCAATAACAAAGCATTTTTTGCAATATCTTCACTGACACCGTCTACTTCAAAAAGAATTCTTCCTGGATGTATTCTACTAACCCAAAATTCAACACTTCCTTTACCTTTACCCATTCTGACTTCAGCTGGTTTCTTACTAACTGGAACATCAGGAAATATTCTAATCCACACCCTTCCTTCTCTTTGCATTTCTCTTGTAATTGCTCTTCTTGCTGCTTCAATTTGTCTAGCATTAATTCTACCTGGATTACGTGCTTTTAAACCATAACTTCCAAAATTTAATTTGGAACCCGATTGCGCTTTACCATGGATTCTACCTTTATGTTGTTTTCTAAATTTTGGTTTTGATGGTTGTAACATTTTTTTTTTTTATTAATTATTTTTTTTATTATTATTAATATTTTCTTCTTTTGATAATTTTTCTCCTTTATATAACCAAACTTTTACTCCGCAAGTACCATATGTTGTTTTAGCAGTAGAGGTTGCATAATCAATATTTGCACGCAATGTGTGTAATGGGACCCTACCTTCTTTAAACCATTCAACTCTAGCAATCTCTGCGCCGCCGATCCTTCCTCCAACACATACTCTTATGCCTTGAGCGCCTAACTTTAATGCTGATTGCACAGCTCTTTTCATAACTCTTTTTGTTGCTGCACGATTTTCTAATTGCATTGCTATGTTATCAGCAACAACCTTTGCATCTAATTCTGGTTTTTTTGTTTCGACAATATTTAAATTTATTTCTGAACCAGTTAATTTTGATAATTCTTTTCTTAATTTTTCTATATCTGAGCCTTTTTTACCAATAATAATTCCGGGCCTTGATGCATGTATAGCGATAATGATTTTTTTTGAAGATCTTTCAATAACAACTCTTGATAATCCTGCTTTTTTTAGTTCTGATTCTATATATTTTCTAATTTTTAAATCAATTTCTAAAAAAGCACCATATTTATCTTCAGAGTACCAATTTGAATCCCAAGTTCTATTAATTCCTAATCTTAATCCGGATGGATTTACTTTTTGTCCCATTATTTATTTACCTCCTTGTTACTACTTTTTTTACCTTCTTTTTTAATTTTTTCTTTTTTATTTATTTCTTTTACATCACTTTTTTCTTTTAATTTAATAGTTAAATTACTAAAAGGTTTTAAGATTCTAACACCTCTTCCTTTTGCTCTTGGTTTAAATCTTTTCATTACTAAACCTTTACCAACTGAAGCTTCATGTACATATAATTTATCTACATCTAATTGATGATTGTTTTCTGCATTTGCAATAGCAGACTGAAGAGCTTTTTTTATTTGGTAAGAAATACGTTTCTGAGAAAATGATAAATAATTTAGAGCTTTCTCTACATTTAAACCTCTTATTGGTGAAATAATTAAATTTAATTTTTTTGGACTTACTCTAATAGATTTTAAATATACTTTAGCAAAATCATTCTCGTTTTTTATGTTTTCTGCTACAACGTTTTTTTTTTTATCTTTTTTATTTATATCTTCATTTATTTTATTTTCCTCAGCCATTTATTTCTTTTCCCCCTTACTTTCTTCTTTTGGTTTATTATCGGTTGGTTTTTCTTGCGCTGGTTTTTCTGGAGACGTTGCAGTTGATGGTGGAGATGATGCTCCAGGTGCGGTTGTTGTTCCAGGCGCAGTTGTTGTCGGTTTTGTTTCTACTTTACTTACAGCAGAATGGGATTGAAAATTTCTAGTTGGTGAAAATTCTCCAAATTTATGTCCAACCATATTTTCATTTACGCTAACAGGTATAAATTTATTTCCATTATAAACACCAAAAGTTAAACCTACAAATTCAGGTAAAATTGTTGACCTTCTGGTCCAAATCTTTATTACTTGGTTTGTTTTACCAGATTTTCGAACATCATCGGCTTTTTTTAAAAGGTACTCTTCATAAAATGGTCCTTTCCATGTTGATCTAGTCATTTATTTAACTCTCCTTGATCTTACAATCGATCTATCTGTTTTTTTATTTTTTCTAGTTTTATAGCCTTTTGTTGGTTTTCCCCAAGGAGTAGACGGGTGTCTTCCTCCTGATGTTCTTCCTTCGCCGCCCCCGTGTGGGTGGTCAATTGGATTCATTGCTACTCCTCTTACTTTAGGTCTAAAACCAAGCCATCTTTTTCTACCAGCGCTTCCTATTTTAATGTTTTTATTATCTAGATTTGATACTGTTCCAACTGTCGCGAAACAATTCTCATTTACATTCTTTATTTCACCTGAATTTAATTTTATTATTGCATTACCTCCATCTATTGCTAATAAACTAACTGACGATCCTGCTGATCTTGCAATTTGTGCTCCTTTACCAGGTTTTAATTCTACATTATGTAAAACTGTACCAACTGGAATGTTTTTTAATGGCATTGAATTTCCAATTCTTATATCAACTTTATCTCCAGATTGAACTTTATCGCCAATTTTTAATTTATCTGGAGCAATAATGTATGATTTAGTTTTGTCTTCATATTCTATTAATGCAATGCGTGCTGTTCTTATTGGGTCATATTCAATGCGAATTACTGAAGCTGGAATATCAAATTTTGTTCTTTTAAAATCAATAACTCTAAATTTCTTTTTATGTCCTCCTCCTCGGTGGCGTGAAGTAATTCTACCTGAATTGTTTCTACCAGCTTTTGAGGTATATTTCTTAGTTAAAGATTTCTCAGATGACCCTTTCCATAAATGAGCTCTTTCAGACAAAACTGCGTGTCTTCTAGTCGATGTATATGGTTTAAAATTCTTCATTTTTTTAAATTCCAGTTGTTATATCAATTTTTTGTCCTTTTTCTAGTGAAATAATTGCCTTTTTTTCATTTTTCCTTCTTCCTACTTTACCTTTAAATCTTTTAGTTTTTCCCTTTGATACAATTATATTTATTTTTTTTACATTAACTCTAAATAGCTTTTCAACTGCTTCTTTTACATTCTTTTTAGTAACATCCATAGGTATAGAAAAAATTACCTGTGAATTATTTGATAATAAAGTAGCTTTTTCTGTAATGATTGGCTTTTGTATTGAGTCGTACAATTTTGTAGAAACTTTATTTTCTTTTTTTATTTTTTCTTTTTTTTTGAAAATCATATTAATTTTTTTTCAACCTCTACAAGTGCGTCTTTAGAAATTATTAAATTATTAAATTTTAAAATATCATAAACATTCATGCCTACTACAGGTAAAAGATTTATATTGTTAATATTTAAAATTGATTGTTTAAAACTTTTATCATTTTTATTAGAACTACTATCGATTATTAAAGCTGATTTAATTTTCAATTTTTCTAATTTTTTCACAATTTCCTTAGTTGAAGTTTTGGTTATAGATATTTTGTCAATAATAATAATCTTTTTTTCTTTTTCTTTTACAGATAATGCTGTCTTTAAACCAAGTTTTCTTATTTTTTTTGGAAGTTTCTTTTTATGATCTCTTAAAACAGGGCCATGAGTCACTCCTCCTCCTCTTAAAATATTTGTTTTTAGATTTCCTCTACGAGCGCGTCCTGTTCCTTTTTGCTTAAAAGCTTTAGCTGTTGTTCCTACAATTTCAGAACGTTGTTTTGCCTTATGTGAACCTTGTCTTCTATTTGCTAACTGCCAATTTACAACTTCTTTTAAAATATCTCTTCTTATAGGTAGGGAAAATATACTTTTTTTTAATTCCACTGAGCCTACTTTTTTTGAATCTAAATTTATTATATCATGCTTCATAATTATTTTTTATCCTCTTTCGGTTTTTGATCATTTGATTTTTCATTAGAAGGTTCTTTTGCTTCAGCTTTTTTTTCTTTTTTAGACGAGTCCTCTGTTATTTCTTCTTTTTTAATTTTTACTAACAATGATTTTGGTTTAATAGCATCCCTAATAACCAATAAAGTTCCTTTTGAACCAGGAACCGATCCTTTAATCAAAATTAAACCGTCTTCATTATTTATTTCTACAACTTCTAAATTATGCATGGTTACTTTATTATGCCCCATATGACCTGCCATTTTTTTCCCTTTAAAAGTTCTTCCTGGATCTTGACACTGTCCAGTAGAACCGTGACTTCTATGTGAAACTGAAACACCATGAGTTGCTCTTAAACCTCCAAAATTATGTCTTTTCATAGAACCAGCAAACCCTTTACCGTTTGATTTCCCAATTACATCAACATATTGTCCTACTTTGAAAAAATTTACATCTAACGTATCACCTAAATTTATATTTTGGTCATTAGCTACTTTAAATTCTAAAATCTTTTTTTTTGGCTCAATTTTTAATTTGGAGAAATAATTTCTTATAGGTTTTGTTATTTTTTTTACTTTAATATTGCCCGAGGCAATCTGAACTTGTTTTAAGTTTTTTTGAGATACTTCTCTTACTCTGGTTACATAATTTTTTTCGACTCCTATTAAAGTAACAGGTACATTTGAACCATCTTCCCTAAAAAATCTTGTCATACCTAATTTCTTTGCAATTATTCCTGCTCTCATAATTTATCTCAATTTTAAGTTTTTATTTCTACATCAACGCCTGATGCTATATCTAAATTCATTAATGCATCGACCGTCTGAGGTGTAGGGTTAACAATATCGATTAATCTTTTATGTGTTCTCATTTCAAATTGTTCTCTTGATTTTTTATCTACGTGTGGAGATCTTAAAACAGTAAATTTATTCTTTTTTGTTGGCAATGGTATTGGGCCAAGAATTTTTGCTCCTGTTTTTTGTGCTGTATTCACAATCTCAACTGTCGATTGATCTAACAATTTATGATCATATGCTTTTAATCTTATGCGGATATTTTGTTTAGGCATTTTTATCTCCTTCACTTCCACTTGTTTTACCGGATTTAATTTCTTCTGCTACATTCTGAGGAACTTGTGCGTAATGGTCAAACTGCATAGTAAATTGCGCTCTTCCTTGACTCATAGAACGTAAATTATTTACATATCCAAACATATTTGCTAATGGGACCTTTGCTTTAAAAACTCTAGCGTTACCCCTATTTTCCATTGCTCCCACTTGTCCTCTTCTCGAATTTAAATCACCAATTATATCTCCCATATATTCTTCTGGTGTAACAACTTCTACATCCATTACTGGCTCTAGCAAAACTGGGCTTGATTTTGCCATTCCTTCTCGAAATGCGCCTTTAGCTGCTAATTCAAATGTCATTACATTTGAATCAACATCGTGAAAGTCTCCATCTATAAGAGTAGCTTTGTAATCAATGACTGGATAACCTGCAAGGATTCCAGTTTCATTTGCTAATGTTAAACCTTTTTCAACACCTGGTATATATTCTTTTGGAATAGCGCCACCTTTAATAGTATCTTCAAAAACAAAACCGCTACCTGATTCACCTTTTTCAAAAACAATTTTTACTCTGGCGTATTGACCTGCACCGCCAGATTGTTTTTTTAATGTATGGTCTACTTCTCCCGTTTGATTTATAGTTTCTCTATAAGCTACTTGTGGTGCTCCTACATTTGCTTCAACCTTAAATTCTCTTTTCATTCTATCAACAATAATATCTAAATGTAGTTCTCCCATTCCTTTAATAATAGTTTGTCCGCTTTCTTCATCCTGAGAGACTCTAAAAGAAGGATCTTCTGCTGCCAACTTTACTAATGCTTCTCCCATTTTATCTTGATCTCCTTTTGTTTTTGGTTCAACTGCAACTTCAATAACAGGATCTGGAAAATCCATTTTTTCTAAAACAATTGGATTATTTGGATCACAAATAGTTTCTCCGGTTGTTGCGCCTTTTAAACCTGTTATAGCAACTATATCGCCAGCATAAGCTTCACTTATATCCTCTCTATTGTTACTATGCATTAATAACATTCTTCCTAATCTTTGTGTCTTTCCTTTAACTGATAATAAAATATTATCTCCTTGATTAACTTTTCCTGAATATATACGACAAAATGTCAATGTTCCTACAAATTCATCGGTAGCAATTTTAAATGCAATAGCAGAAAATGGTTCTTCGTCGTTAGATTGTCTGGAAATTTCTTCTTCTTCATCTTTTGGATTAACACCCTTAGCTGGCAATACCTCGTTAGGTGCTGGCAAATAATCTACAACTGCGTCAAGCAAAGGTTGGACGCCTTTGTTTTTAAAAGCACTGCCGCACAATACTGGAACGAAACTAAAAGCAACAGTTCCTTTTCTTATACACTTTTTTATTTCGTCTTCTGTAGGAATTTCTCCATTAAGATATTTTTCCATAATTTCATTATCTTGCTCGACAACTAATTCTATTAATTCATTGCGTGCTTTTTCAGATTTTTCTTTAAATTCTTCAGGTATGTCTACTATTTCAAACTCTGCTCCAAGTTTTTCTTCTTTCCAGGTAATAGCTTTATTTTTAACTAAATCTATAACTCCTTTGAAATTTTCTTCTGACCCTATTGGTAATTGTGTTACTGCTGGTTTTACATTTAGTCTATCTTTAAACATTTCAACACACTTATCAAAATCCGCGCCCATACGGTCCATTTTGTTTATAAAACAAATTCTAGGCACTTTATATCTATCAGCTTGGCGCCAGACTGTTTCGGATTGTGGTTCTACTCCTGCAACGCCATCGAAACAACAAACTGCTCCATCTAAAACTTTCAACGATCTTTCAACTTCAATAGTAAAATCTACATGTCCAGGTGTATCGATGATGTTAATTCTATAATCGTTCCAATAACATGTTGTTGCTGCTGAAGTAATAGTTATGCCTCTTTCTTGTTCTTGTTCCATCCAGTCCATAGTTGCATTTCCGTCATGAACTTCTCCAATTTTATGCGACTTTCCTGTGTAATATAAAATTCTTTCTGTAGTTGTTGTTTTTCCTGCATCAATATGAGCACATATTCCAATATTTCTGTATTTATTTATTTCTGTTGTTCTAGCCATATAAATTAAATTTTTACCATCTAAAATGAGCAAAAGCTTTATTAGCATCTGCCATTTTATGGGTGTCCTCTCTTTTTTTTACAGCTCCCCCTTTGTTTTGATGAGCATCTAAAAATTCTTGATATAATTTCATTTCCATATTCTTTCCACCTCTTCTTCTAGCAGCGTCTATAATCCATCTAATTGCTAAAGCTTGCGATCTATCAACCTTAACTTCCATTGGAACTTGGTAAGTTGCTCCTCCAACTCTTCTAGATCTAACCTCGACTCTTGGTTTTACATTGTTTAAAACATCATGAAAAAACTTAATCGCATCGATTTTTTTTTCTTTTGAAATTTTGTCTAAAATAGTATAAATAATTTTTTCTGCTCTAGTTTTTTTTCCATCAAGCATTATAACATTTACAAATTTAGAAATAATTCTGTCTTTATATCGGGCGTCAAGTTCAATATCTCTTTTATTTATTTTCTTTCTTCTTGACATAATATTGTTTTGATTAAATTATTTAGGTTTCTTAGTGCCGTAAAGCGATCTTCTTTGTTTTCTATCACCAACTCCTTCTGTATCTGCATTTCCTCTTAAAATATGATATCTAACACCTGGTAAGTCCTTAACTCTACCACCTCTTATCATTACAACTGAATGTTCCTGTAAATTATGACCCTCGCCTGGGATATAACTAGTAACCTCAAAACCGTTAGTTAACTTTACTCTTGCTACTTTCCTTAATGCCGAATTAGGTTTTTTTGGCGTTGTTGTGTATACCCTTGTACACACGCCTTTTTTTTGAGGAGAACTCTTTAAAGCAGGCACTTTATTCCTAGAAATTACCTTTTTTCTCCCTTTTCTAACTAATTGGCTTATAGTTGGCATTTAATATAAATTCCATAAATAATTAATAAATACTGTGGAGATAATATGTATTTAACATATGTAATCAACTAAAAAAGACAAGAAAATTAATTAATTTTATCTTGTGCTTTTTTGCGTAGTTTTTGGTTTTTTTGCAGCTTTTTTCTCGATTAGAGCTAGAATTTCTTTATCTTTTTCTATTGCACTTTTTTTGTATCGCCTTACTTTGCTACCAGTACCAGCCGGTATCAATCTTCCAACAATTACATTTTCTTTTAAGCCCCTTAATCTATCAGTTTTATTATTAACAGCAGCATCTGTTAAAACCCTAGTAGTTTCTTGGAAAGAAGCAGCGGAAATAAAGGATTTTGTTTGCAATGCAGCTTTAGTAATACCTTGTAATAAAACTTTTCCTGTCGCTTGTTTTTTTTTATCTTTTTCTAATTTTTTGTTAGTTTCATTAAATACATCCTTAAAAACTGTTTCTCCAGGAATAAAAGTTGAATCACCGCTTTCTAAAATAGTTACTTTTTTTAACATTTGCCTTAAAATTACCTCAATATGTTTGTCATTTAATTGGACACCTTGCAATCTATAAACATCTTGTATTTCATTTATCATAAAATTTGCAAATTCAACATTTCCTAAAACTTCTAAAATATCATGAGGTGTTGGTTGGCCATCTACAATTAGATCGCCCTTATTTATTAAATCTCCTTCATTTACATTTACGTGTTTACCCTTTGGAACAAAATATATTTTTTCTGGTTCTTTTTTATCAGTTGGTTCAACAATAATTGCTCTTTTTGCTTTATAATCCTTACCCCATTTTACAACACCGTCAGTAGCGCATAAAATACCATGATCTTTTGGTTTACGTGCCTCAAATAAATCAGCAACTCTTGGCAAGCCACCTGTGATATCTTTTGATTTAGATGTTTCTCTAGGAATCCTAGCTATAACGGTTCCTGCTGTTATTTTTGTTCCTTTAGCTACGCTTAAAACTGCTTCTATAGGAAGAAAATATTTAGCTTCTTTATTTTTTGCAGTTTTAATTATTTTTCCTTTTTCATCTACTAATTTAATTTGAGGTTTTAAATCTTTACTTTTTGGATTTAATTTCCAATCAATAATTGCTCTATGCGAAATACCAGTTGATGCATCAACAGTTTCTCTTGATGTAAATCCATCAAGAACATCCTCGTATTCCACTATCCCATTTTTTTCTGAAATAATTGGTATAGTATATGGATCCCATGAAGCTATTACATCTTCTGGTTTAACTTTTTTTCCATCATCTACAAATAATTTTGCTCCATATGGAATATGGTTATATGATTTTTCTTTATTTGTACTAGAATCTAAAAAAAGCACCTTACAATTTCTGCTCATTACTATTAATTGGCCTTCACTATTTTTAACAGTAGAATTATTTTGTATTTTAATCTTTGCATTATGGTTTGAAACTATACTTGATTGAACAGTAGCTTGTGTTGCTGCCCCACCTATGTGAAAAGTTCTCATTGTTAATTGTGTCCCAGGCTCGCCTATTGATTGGGCAGCTTGTATGCCTACGGCTTCGCCCATATTAACTATAATACCTCTAGCTAAATCTCTTCCATAACATTTTTGACATACTCCATCTATTGTTTCGCAAAATAAAGGTGATCTTACTTTCACAGTTTCAATATTAGCATCATAAATTTGTTTAATAGATTTCTCATCAAGAACATCCCCTTTAGATAAAATCTTTTTCTTACTAGTTTTTTCAACAGAATATAAATCTTCTGCTATAGTTCTTCCAAGTATTCGTTCTCCAAGCGATGCAATTACAGCGCCGTTTCTAATTACAGCTGAAACTTCGATGTGGAGTTTAGTATTACAATCTTCTTCTACTATCACAACGTCTTGTGAAGAATCAACAAGACGTCTCGTTAAATAACCTGAGTTTGCAGTTTTTAATGCTGTATCTGCAAGACCTTTTCTTGCGCCATGTGTTGAATTAAAATATTCAAGAACTGTAAGACCTTCTTTAAAATTTGAAGTTATTGGAGTTTCAATAATTTCGCCTGTAGGTTTGGCCATTAAACCTCTCATTCCTGCTAATTGTTTTAACTGGGCGGCAGAACCTCTTGCTCCTGAGTCAGACATCATAAATACAGAATTGATTTTATTTGTGTTTCTTGTTTTCTCGATTTCATCAGTCATTGCTGAGGCAACGGAATCTGTGCATTGAGACCAAGTATCAATTGTTTTATTGTATTTCTCTTTTTTGGTAATAATTCCATTTAAATATTGTTGATCATAGTTTTTGATATCTTTTTTAGCTTCATTTACTAACTGATCTTTTTCCTTTGGAATTATAAGATCATCTTTACCAAAAGAAATGCCAGCTCTACACGCATGTTCAAAACCTAAAACCATTATTTTATCACAAAATTTAACGGTTTCTGTTTGTCCACAATGTCTATAAATTGCATCTATGACATTACTTACTTCTTTTTTTGTTAAAATCTTATTTATCAAACTTAATTCTATTTTTGGATGCTTAGGTAAAATTTCATAAATCATCATCCTTCCAGCAGTAGTTTCAATTATGGCACTTTCTTCTTTATTGTCTTCATTCATGAAATTGCATCTACATTTAATTTTAGAATGTAATGTTATTTTTTTTGCTAATAAAGCATGTTCTATTTCTGCAATATCAATAAATGCCATTCCAGCGCCTTTATCTTCTTCAAACATTAAACTTAAATAATAAATTCCTAAAACCATATCCTGGGTAGGAACAATTATTGGTTTTCCACTAGATGGACTTAAAATATTGTTAGTAGACATAATTAAAACTCTTGCTTCTAGTTGCGCTTCTAATGATAGCGGAACATGGACTGCCATTTGATCGCCATCAAAATCTGCATTAAATGCTGTGCAAACTAATGGGTGCAACTGAATTGCTTTGCCTTCAATTAGCATAGGTTCAAAAGCTTGGACTCCTAATCTATGTAAAGTTGGAGCGCGATTTAATAATACCGGATGTTCTTTTATAACTTCTTCCAAAATATCCCAAACTTCTGGTTTTTCTTTTTCTACTAATTTCTTAGCAGTTTTAATAGTATTAGATAATCCGTACTGCTCTAATTTTGAATATATAAATGGTTTAAAAAGTTCTAAAGCCATTTTTTTTGGAATTCCACATTGATGTAATAATAAATGAGGGCCTGGAACAATTACAGATCTTCCAGAATAATCAACTCTTTTACCTAATAAATTTTGTCTAAACCTTCCTTGCTTACCTTTTAACATTTCAGACAAAGATTTAAGTGGTCTTTTATTTGATCCAAGAATTGCCCTTCCTCTTCTTCCATTATCAAAAAGCGCATCGACTGCTTCTTGAAGCATTCTTTTTTCATTTTTTATAATTATGTCTGGTGCATTTAACTCTATTAATCTTCTTAATCTGTTATTTCTATTAAGAACTCTTCTATATAAATCATTGAGGTCGGACGTAGCAAATCTACCACCATCTAATGGTACAAGAGGTCTTAAGTCAGGAGGAATAACAGGTAAAACTTCCAATATCATCCAATCGGGTTTTACTTTAGATTTAGAAAAAGCATTTAATAATTGTAGTCTTTTTAAAAGTTTTAATTTTGTAATATCTGATTTTGTTGTTTCAATATTAACTTGTACTGCCTTAATTTCTTTTTCAATTTTTAGCTCACTAAGTAATCTTTTAATTATTTCAGCGCCTATTCCTACTTCAAACTTTCCTTCTCCATACTTTTCAATCAGTTCTTGATATTTTTCTTCAGTTATAGTTTCTCGTTGTTTAAGATCAGTTAAGCCTGGCTCTATCACTATGTATTCTTCAAAATACAAAACCTTTTCTAATGATTTTAAAGTAATATCAAGTAACGTGCCTATTCTGCTTGGAAGCGATTTAAAAAACCAAATATGTGCAACTGGTGCTGCTAGTTCTATATGGGCCATTCTTTCTCTTCTAACTTTTGAAAGTGTAACCTCTGTACCGCATTTTTCACATATGATACCTTTATATTTCATTCCTTTATATTTTCCACATATACATTCGTAATCTTTTGTTGGGCCAAAAACCTTACCACAGAACAAACCATCTTTTTCAGGTTTAAAAGTTCGATAATTAATAGTTTCAGGTTTTCTAATTTCTCCAAAAGACCAAGAACGGATTTTGTCAGGACTTGAAATAGATATATTTATAGTATCAAAATCTTCTACTTCAGCCGAAGATCTTTTAGTTGTTTCAAAAATTTTTTTAGTTAATGACATATATTTTTAAACCTCTGCACTTTTTAATTGTACATCTAGAGCCAAAGATCTTAATTCTTTTACTAGAACATTAAAAGATTCTGGTATACCTGAATGAAAATCGTGTTGTCCCCTTACAATTGCTTCATATACTTTTGTCCTTCCAGCTACATCGTCAGATTTTACTGTCAACATTTCTTGCAAAGTATATGATGCTCCGTATGCTTCTAAGGCCCAAACTTCCATTTCTCCAACCCTTTGCCCTCCAAATTGTGCTTTACCACCTAAAGGTTGTTGTGTAACAAGACTATAAGGTCCAATTGATCTTGCATGTAGCTTCTCATCTGCCAAGTGGTGTAATTTTAACATATAAATATAGCCGACAGTTATTTGTCTATCAAAATACTCTCCTCTTCTTCCATCTATAAGCTTAACTTGGCCAGAATTATCTAAATTTGATCTTTCAAAAAAATAATTAATATCATTTTCTTTTGCTCCATCAAAAACTGGAGTTGAAATAGAAACGCCCTTTTTTATTTCAGATTTATAATCTAGCAACTCTTTTTTATTACTAAATATTTGATCCACAATATTTTTGTCATATAAAAGTTTTAAATTTTCCTCAAGCTCTTTCTTTTGATTGTTTTTTAAATACTCATCAATTAGTTTGCAAATTTGTTTTCCTAAACCAGCGCAAGCCCAACCTAAATGAGTCTCAAGAATTTGTCCAACATTCATACGTGATGGAACGCCAAGAGGGTTTAATAAAATATCAACTGGTGTGCCATCTTCTAAATGAGGCATGTCCTCCACCGGGACAATCTTTGAAATACAACCTTTATTACCGTGGCGACCTGCCATTTTATCACCAGCTTGTAATTTTCTTTTCGTTGCTACAAAAACTTTTACCATTTTCATAACTCCAGGTGGTAATTCATCTCCTAATTGTAGCTTCTCAACTTTTATTTGAAATCTATTCTCTAAATTTTTTAGTTCATCATCAAAACTTTTAATTAATTGCTGAATTTTCTCCTGTTTTTTTGAGTTTTTTATAGAAATTTTTCTAAGATCTTTTATTCCAATATCTTCAATATCATTCATTTCTATGTTTTGATTTTTTTTTAAATTTTTTGGTCCTTTTGATACTTGGTTATCAATAAGATTTTTTCTCAAAATTTGTGAAAATGATTCTTCTAATATTGCTCTTTCATCATCTCTATCTTTAGCTAAACTTTCAATTTCAGATCTCTCAATAGCTAAAGATCTTTCATCTTTTTCTATACCTCTTCTATTAAAAACTCTTACTTCAACAACAGTTCCTGCGTCCCCTGGCGGAACTCTTAAAGAAGTATCACTTACATCAGTTGATTTCTCACCAAAAATTGATCTTAACAACTTTTCTTCAGGAGAAATTGTTGTGTGTGCTTTTGGAGTAATTTTACCTACTAAAATATCTCCTGCTTTTACTTCAGCACCTATATAAATAATCCCTGCTTCATCAAGATTTTTTAATGCTTCATCTCCTACGTTTGGAATATCTCTGGTAATTTCTTCTTGCCCTAGCTTAGTGTCCCTAGACATAACATCATATTCTTCGATATGAACAGAGGTAAAGGTGTCATTTTTTACAACTTTTTCAGACATAATTATTGCATCTTCGAAGTTGTAACCTTGCCATGGCATAAATGCTACTAAAATATTTTTACCTAAAGCTAGCTCACCTTTAGATGTAGCTGGCCCGTCTGCAATAATCTCGCCTGCTTTTATATAATCTCCTTTTTTTAACAATGGCACTTGGTTAATACATGTACTTTGATTGGATCTTTGAAATTTCTTCAAATTATATATATCTACTCCGGATTGATTTTGAGATGGGTTAGTTGCACTAACAACTATTCTTCCTGAATCGACACTATCTACTTTTCCATCTCTTTTTGCAACAATTGTAACGCCTGAATCTTTTCCTACTGACTCCTCCATTCCAGTTCCAACAAATGGTGCGTCTGGTCTTAATAGAGGAACAGCTTGTCTCATCATATTGGATCCCATTAATGCTCTATTTGCATCATCATTCTCTAAAAATGGAATTAATGCACTTGCTACAGAAACTAATTGTTTTGGAGAAACATCCATAAAATCTACAGTGGATGGATTAGCGATTAGAAATTCTCCTCCTTGTCTAGCACTTATTAATTGATCGATTATCTTTCCATTTGGATCAATTTTAGTATTGGCCTGAGCTATTGTATATTTTTGTTCCTGGTCAGCTGCTAAAAAAACAATTTCTTCAGTAACTTTTTCATTAACAACTTTTCTATAAGGACTTTCTATTAGTCCATATTTATTTACTCTAGAGTATGTTGCTAATGAATTTATTAAACCGATATTAGGTCCTTCAGGAGTTTCAACCGGACATATTCTACCATAATGAGTTGGGTGTACATCTCTTACTTCAAAACCTGCTCTTTCTCTAGTTAAACCACCTGGACCTAATGATGAAACTCTTCTTTTATGAGTAATTTCTGAGAGCGGATTTGTTTGATCCATAAATTGTGATAATTGAGATGTTCCAAAAAATTCTCTGAGAATTGAAACTGCCGGTTTTGAATTAATTAAATCTTGAGCTGTTGCTGTAAAAATATCAATTGATGACATTCTTTCTTTAATTGCTCTTTCCATTCTAACGAGGCCAATTCTGTATTGATTTTCTATTAATTCGCCAACAGATCTAACTCTTCTATTACCTAGATGATCAATATCATCTTTATTTCCTTTTTTATCATTTAAAAGCAAAAGATGTCTTGCAATTTGTAAAATATCATTTGAAGTAAGAACGTTTACTGTTTCTTTAATTTTTAATTCGCTTCTAATATTTAATTTATATCTTCCTACCTTCGATAAATCATATCTTTCAGGATTAAAAAAAAGATTATTAAAAAGATTCTCAGCTGCTTCTAAAGTAGGAGGTTCTCCTGGTCTAAGATTCTTATAAATATCTATTAACGATTCCTCTCTGTTTAAATTTAAATCAGAATGGACTGTATTTCGTAAAGCTGCTCCAACATTAACGTGATCAACATTTAAAATTTTAATATTCTTAATTTTATTCTTTTTAAAATTTTCTAAATCTTTATCGGTTATTTCATCTCCTGCTTCAAAAAGAATTTCTCCTGTGCTTTCATTAATAATATCTTCTGCTAAATACCTTCCTATAATCGCTTGATCGTTTAAGAAAAATTCTTTTAATCCTTCTTTTTTAAGTTTTTTTGCTTCATCAAATA
>JAKUPP010000040.1:0-3329 GCA_022450705.1 Alphaproteobacteria bacterium
GAATCTTGAATAAGTAATACTTTATATTTGTATTTATAATAAATTTTCAATAAATCTTTAAAAAATGGGTCGTTCTGTTGCCCGGTGCCCCAAACCGCGCTTTCCAAAAACTTAGGCAGCGATAGCTAATTTATCGTTAGCAATTATAAATAGCCCGATAACGGTGGTACAATGCCGAGTAAAATTCATATCAATCAATAGCCGTCGATCCTATATCGCCCCCATGATTCTTAATTTTTAATGGTGGAGGCGCCGGGTACTGCCCCCGGGTCCGTTCCATTTCACAATATGACATTTATTACCATAGTTGGTTGCCCAACAGTTAAAATATAGTAAATTATTTTGATATTAAAAAGAGTTCTCTTTATATTTAAAAGAAATTATAATTATTAAGTTGTCACATCTATGAAAAACAAAGAATCAAATGAAATAAAAAGTCTTAGATCTAAAGTAAAAAAAACACTAAGAGTTACCTCACCTTCTTTAGAAAGCGTTCTTTATAAACCTTTTAAAGTTTTAGATTCAGGCTTTATAAGAGTAATTGATTATATGGGAGATGATTCAGCAATAGTACAATCTGCAAGAGTTTCTTATGGAGAAGGTACAAAAAAAGTATCTAATGATAAAGGTCTTATAAGATATTTGATGAAAAATTGGCATACAACGCCTTTTGAAATGTGTGAAATTAAATTTCATATTAAGCTTCCAATCTTTATTGCAAGACAGTGGATAAGGCATAGAACTGCAAATGTTAATGAATATTCAGCTAGATACTCCATTCTAGATAAAGAATTTTATATACCTAAACCTGAACATATGTCTACCCAATCTACAACTAATAAACAAGGAAGAGGTAGTAATTTATCTAAGAAAGATACAGAAAAATTTATAAAAATTTTAAAAGATGATGCTGACAGAAATTATAAACATTATGAAAATATGTTAAATGAGAATCAAAGTGGAAAAATTATAGATGATAATAAAGCAGGTTTAACCAGAGAATTAGCAAGAATTAATTTAACTCTTAATACATATACCCAGTGGTATTGGAAAATTGATTTACATAATCTTTTACATTTTTTGTATTTGAGAGAAGACGCCCACGCGCAATACGAAATTCAAGCTTATGCCGAAATTATTTTAAATAAAATAGTTAAAAGATGGGTTCCGCATACTTACAGTGCTTTTAAAGAATTCCAATTAGAAAGTTATAATTTGTCAAAAACCGCTATAGAAGTTATAAAAAAGAAACTACAAGGTAAAAAAATTAGTTATGAAAAAAGTGGTCTTAGTAAAAGAGAATGGGCAGAATTAACTAATAAGTTTGGGTTTAAAAAATAATTTATTTAATCTTCTTATCTATATAACTAGCAATTTCCATTATCTTTTTTCCAGCATCAGTTTCATTATTTTCTATTAAAAATGGAATGCCTTTATCTCCATTTTTACTAATTAAATCATCAATGGGTATTTTTCCTAAGAAATTTATAGAATTTTTTTTCGCTGAACTTTCTACTGCTCCTTTACCAAAAACATCAATTATTTCTCCTGATTTAGTTTTTAGATAACTCATATTCTCAACTATTCCTAAAATAGGAACATTTAATTTTTTAAACATATTTATTCCTTTAATCGCATCGATCAAAGCTAGTTCTTGAGGGGTAGAAACAACAATTACTCCAGATATTTTTAATTTTTGACATAATGTTAATTGAACATCTCCTGTACCTGGAGGTAAATCAATTATAAGAGTATCTACATTATTCCACACAACACCGTTTAACATTTGTTTTAATGCTTTAATTATCATTGGTCCTCTCCAAATCACAGGTGTTTTTTGATTCACGAGAAACCCAATGGACATGCATTTCATATTAAATTTTTCAATGGGAATAAATCTTTTATCTTCCGAAATCTTAGGTTTTTCTTTAATTCCTAACATTTTTGGTATTGAAGGACCATAAATGTCTGCATCTAAAATTCCAATATTATGTTTTAATTGATTAAGAGCGGTAGCTATATTTATAGCTGTAGTTGATTTTCCAACCCCACCTTTAGCAGAAGCTACGAGAATTATGTTTTTAATACCATCTAAATGATAAATTCCATCCATTTTTTTTTTAAAAAAATATAGTTTTAAATATAGACTTTTGTTTCATCTATAATATATATAAAACACTAGATTAGTGTAAAAAAATATGCCTTGGAAAGAAAATAATAATAATAATGAACCCTGGGGAAACCCAGAGGATAAATCATCTAATAATCAAAAAAAGAAAGGTTTAGAATTTGATTTTGATAAAGCTTTTATGGGATTGTTTTCAAAAATAAAGAAAATTTTTTTTTCTGATCCTAATAATAAAAAAAACTTTATTTCAGCATTCCTTATATTTTTAATTATTTGGCTTATATCAGGTTTTTATAAAGTTAATGCAAATGAACAAGGTGTTGTTTTAAGATTTGGTGAGTGGGTTAGAACAACCCAACCTGGACTTCATTATCATTTACCTTACCCAATAGAAGTTGCAAAAACGCCAAAAGTTACAAAAGTTAATAAAACTGAAATAGGTTTTAGAACATTTAGAGAATCCAGAAGATTATTACCAGAAGAAAGTTTAATGCTGACCGGAGATGAAAATATTGTCGATATTAATTTCTCGGTTTTTTGGGTTATTAAAGATGCAGGTAAATATTTATTTAATTTAAGGGATCCAGAAAATTCAATAAAATCTGTTTCTGAGAGTGTTATGAGAGAGGTTATAGGAAATAGTCGAATAGCTTCTGTTCTTGCAGAAGGTAGAAAAGATATCGAGCTAAAATCTATTGAAGATATTCAATTGGTACTAGATAATTATGGTTCAGGAGTTCAAATTACACAGCTTCAACTTCAAAAAGTCGATCCTCCAGATCAAGTAATTGATTCTTTTAGAGATGTTCAAAGAGCAAGAGCTGACAAAGAAAAAGCAATTAATGAAGCAATAGCTTATAGAAATGATATTATACCAAAAGCTAGAGGTGAGGCAGCTAAAATTGTACAAGAAGCAGAAGCTTATAAAAAAGAAGTTGTAGCAAGATCTGAAGGTGACGCAAATAGATTTAATTCAATTTTAAAATCTTATAAAAATAATGAAAATGTCACTAAAAATAGAATTTATTTAGAAACTCTCGAAGAAATTTTACAAAATGCAAATAAAGTAATAATAGATACAAAGCAAGGATCTGGCGTTCTTCCTTATTTACCTTTACCAGAAATTAAAAAGAGAAAAAGAAACGAAGAAAAGGAAGAGAATAGAGAAACTAACGTTAGAAACGAGGAGGATGTTAAAAAT
>JAKUPP010000040.1:3339-5838 GCA_022450705.1 Alphaproteobacteria bacterium
TTTTTTAATTATTGTATTTTTTAGCGCTCTATTTATTGTTAAACAAACGGAACAAGCATTAGTTTTACAATTTGGTGACCCAATTAGAGTTATAAAAAAACCAGGTCTAAAAATTAAAATTCCATTAATACAAAATGCAATATTTTATGATACAAGAGTTTTGGATTTTGATGCTGAAGTTGAAGAAGTAATTTTGTCGGATCAAAAAAGACTTTTAGTAGATGCTTTTCTTAGATATAAGATTACTGATCCTTTAAAGTTTTATCAATCAGTTGGAAACGAGAATGGTTTTAAGGCAAGAGTGGGTGGTATTTTATCAGGTAGTTTAAGAAGAGTATTAGGTAGTGATCCTTTAGAAGTTGTATTGTCTGTGGATAGATCAGAATTAATGGAAAAAATTCAAGAAGGTATAGATAACGAAGCTGTGAATTTTGGAGTAAAAATGGTTGATGTTAGAATAAAAAGAGCAGATTTACCTAAAGCTAATAGTGAAGCAATTTTTGCAAGAATGAGAGCTGAAAGAGAAAAGGAAGCTAGACAATTTAGAGCAGAAGGTGCTGAAGAAAGCCAAAGAATTACAGCTAAAGCAGAAAAAGAAAGAACTGTAATTATAGCTGAAGCAAATAAAGAATCTCAAACAATTAGAGGAGAAGGTGATGGCGAGTCTGTTAGAATTTATGCTGAAACATTTGGCAAAGATGAAGATTTTTTCGCATTCTACAGATCTATGGAAGCATATAAAAAAGCTTTTAATGAAGGAGAAGACGATTCAACCCTAATCCTATCACCCGATAGTGATTTTTTTAAATATTTTGATAAAAAAACCGGAAAGTAATTAAAAAATGAATATATTTTTGAGAAAAATATTTTTTAGCCTTAGTATATTTTTATTAATTTTTTCATCTACTCCAACAATTAATTCTCAAGGAATTCCTGAATCATTTAGAGATCTAGCAGACGAGTTATTACCTTCAGTAGTTAATATATCTACTACTCAAATAATTAAAGATAGATACAATAATCGCCCTGAATTTCAGTTCCCTCCCGGCTCACCTTTTGAAGATATGTTTAGAGATTTTTTTGAACAGGATAGAAGTAACAGACCTAAAACAAGAAAGGCCACATCTCTTGGCTCAGGTTTTGTAATAGATGAATCCGGATATATAGTTACTAACAATCATGTAATAGGAGAAGCTGATCAAATTGAAGTTGTATTTCAAGATGAAACAAAACTAAAAGCCGAATTAATTGGTAGAGATCCAAAAGTAGATATTGCCGTATTAAAAGTTGAGTCAAAAAAGAAATTAAAGGCTCTTAAATGGGGAGACTCTTCTAATTCTAAAGTCGGAGATTGGGTTTTAGCTATTGGAAATCCTTTTGGATTAGGAGGCACAGTTACAGCAGGCATTATCTCAGCCAAATCAAGAGATATAAGAATGGGACAATATGATAGTTTTATTCAAACCGATGCTTCTATTAATAAAGGTAATTCCGGAGGTCCAATGTTTAATATGGATGGAGAAGTAATTGGTATAAATAGCGCTATTTTTTCTCCTTCTGGAGGAAGCGTAGGTATTGGTTTTGCTATACCTTCCACAATGGCTATAGATGTTATTAATCAACTTAAAAAGTTTGGGAAAACTAGCAGAGGATGGCTAGGAGTAAGAATCCAGTTTGTTACTGAAGAAATAGCAGAAGCATATGGATTAGATAAACCAAAAGGAGCTTTAGTTGCAAGCGTTGAAGATAATAGTCCAAGCTATAGAGCAGGAGTTAAACCTGGAGATATTGTTTTGAAATTTGATGGAAAAGATATAAAAAAAGATCGTGATCTTCCAAGAATAGTTGCTGGTACAAAAGCAGGAAAAAGTGTTGAATTAGAAATTTGGAGAGCCAACAAAATAAAAAAATTGAGAGTTAAATTAGGAGAATTAGAGTCATATGAAGAGAAAGGTCAAGCTAAGCTTAAAAATAAAGATACAAATACACCAAATAAGATTGAAAAACTTGGAATGCAGTTAGTTAAAATTACACCAAGTCTTAGAGATAGATATAAGATTCAAAATAAAATTAAAGGAGTTTTAATTTTAAATGTTCAGAGTAATAGTTTAGCTGCTGAAAGAGGATTAAAAGCTGGAGATATTATCTTAGCTATTGTTGACAATGATGCCGCACAGACACATAAAAAAGTTTCTTCACCTATGGAAATTATTAAGAAGATTGATGAGTTAAAGAAGCAAAAAAAGAATATTCTTCTTTTATATGTAAAAGACTTAAACTCTACTCCAGGATATGTGCCATTAAAAATAGGCGAATAAATTAAGATAATCTTCAGTCTGTGTTGTTAAAAAAAAATAAAGAAAATAAAAAAAAAAATTGATATAAAAAAAGTTTTACCTCAAAAAAAATCAATTAAAAAAGAGGTAAAGAAAAGTGCTGAAGGTGGAACAATAAATCGAATTGAAGTCGCGTAATCGAAAGAGATTATAAAAATGTATA
>JAKUPP010000041.1 GCA_022450705.1 Alphaproteobacteria bacterium
AATATTTTTTTTGATTAAAAAAATTTTTTTAGATTATTAATTCGTCCCCAGCTTCTTTTTTTCCTGAAACTGGTATTTTAGACCAATCAATTGGTGAAATTTTCTTTGTTAAAGCATGTTTTAAAACTTCATCTAAATTTGAAACTGGTATTATTTTTAATCCCTTGATTAATTTCTTAGGTATTTCAGATAAATCATTCTTATTTTCTTTTGGAATTAAAACAATTTTAATATTTGATCTATTTGCTGCTATAAGTTTTTCTTTTAAACCTCCGATAGGTAAAACTCGTCCTCTAAGTGTAATTTCACCTGTCATTGCTACATTTCTTTTAACAGAAATACCAGTCATAACAGATACTATCGAGGTACACATTGCAACTCCAGCTGACGGACCATCTTTTGGAGTGGCACCTTCTGGGACATGAACATGGATGTCTTTTGTATTAAAAAACTTTGAGTTTATACCAAAATCATCACATCTTGATTTTACATAACTTTCAGCTGCTCTTACAGATTCTTTCATAACATCTCCTAATTTACCTGTACTAATTATTCTACCTTTTCCATCAACAGATACTGCCTCAATTAATAATAATTCACCACCTACCTCAGTCCAAGCCAAGCCCGTTGTAATACCAATTAAATCTTTTTCTTCTAATTCATTTTTTCTAAACTTTTTTACTCCTGCATATTTCTCAAGATTCTTTGGATTTATCGAAATATTTTTTTTCTTTGATCTAGATAATTCTCTAATTGCTTTTCTAATTAAATTCGTTAGCTCTCTTTCTAAATTTCTTACACCCGCTTCTCTGGTATAAAATTTTATTAATTCTTTTAACGCATTATCATTTATCTTCCATTCTGATTTTTTTAAACCATGATTGGATGTATTTTTTGGCATTAAATGTTTCTTTGCAATTTCAACTTTTTCATCTTCTACATATCCTGGTAATCTAATAATTTCCATACGATCCAATAATGCTGGAGGAATATTTAATGTATTGGCAGTTGTGATGAACATGACATTTGATAAATCATAATCAACTTCTAAATAATGATCGTTAAATTTATTATTTTGTTCTGTATCTAAAGCTTCGAGTAGTGCAGAAGCCGGATCGCCTCTAAAATCAAATCCCATTTTATCGACTTCATCTAATAAAAATAATGGATTACTTTTTTTTGCTTTTTTCATACCTTGGACAATTTTTCCAGGCATTGAACCTATATATGTTCTTCTATGACCTCTTATTTCAGATTCATCCCTTATTCCTCCCAAAGAAACTCTAATAAATTCTCTTCCAGTTGCTTTAGCTATTGACTTTCCCAGAGAAGTTTTACCAACCCCTGGAGGTCCTACAAAGCATAATATAGGTCCTTGCAATTTATCTACTCTTTTTTGCACGGCAAGAAACTCTAATATTCTTTCCTTTACTTTTTCTAATCCGTAATGATCGTTATTTAAAATATTTTCTGCTTTTCTAAGATCAGTATTAATCTTTGAGTTTTCATCCCATGGTACATTTAATAACCAATCTAAATAATTTCTTACAACAGATGCTTCAGCGGACATAGAACTCATGGTTTTTAATTTTTTCAGTTCTGATTCTGCTTTCTCCTTTGCTTCGTTTGTTAATTTTAAAGTTTTAATTTTTTCTTCTACTTCAGAAAACTCACTTTTTGCTTGATCAAGATCGCCAAGCTCTTTTTGCACAGCTTTTAATTGTTCATTTAAATAATATTCTCTTTGTGTTTTTTCCATTTGTCTTCTTACACGTGATTTTATTTTTTTTTCTACTTCAAGCACTCCTATTTCATTTTCAATATGTACTAAAATTTTATCTAAAAGCTTTTGGGTAGAAGACATTTCTAGTAATTTTTGTTTCTTATCAATTTTTAAAACTAAGTAAGACGCGATAGTATTGGCAAACTGGTAAGTTTCATTTATTTGTGACATCGAACTAAGGGCTTCTGATGGAACTGTGCGATTTAATTTAGCATAAGCGCCGAAACGTGCTGTTAAGCGCCTCATTAGAGCATCCATGTTAGAAGTTTTTTTTATTTTTGGTTTTTCTGAAAGTTCAGCTGTAACAGAATAATAATTGCCACCTTTATTATATTTTAAAACTCTTGCTTTATCCTGCGCTTCAATTAATGCTTTCATAGTTCCGTCTGGAAGCTTAAGTAATTGAATAACTTTACCTATACACCCAATATCGTATATTTCGTTAGGTAAAGGATCGTCGGTTTCTGCATCTTTTTGTGTAACTAAAAAAATCATTTTATCTTTACTCATTACCTCTTCTAATGCTGTAATAGATTTAGATCTCCCAACAAATAATGGTGTTATCATTCCAGGAAAAACAACAATATCTCTAAGAGGCAATAATGGAATAACGATTTGTTTCTTTTTCATTTTTTTTTTAAGATTTCAATAATTATAAAAGATAATTATGCAGAAGTGTCAACTTTATTTTTTTTGTCAGTAAAAATTTGGAGAGGTTCTCTGTTATTTATAACAACTTCAGAATTAACAACAATTTCTTCTAAACCTTCAATAACAGGAAGTTTATACATAGTATCAAGTAAAATACTTTCTAATATTGATCTTAAACCCCTGGCACCAGTTTTTTTTCTTATTGAAAGATCAGCTATGCTTGAAAGAGCATCTTTTGTAAAGCTAAGTTTAACATTCTCCATTTCAAATAGTTTTTGATATTGTTTTATAAGAGAGTTTTTTGGAGTTGTTAGTATTTCTACTAAAGTATTTTTATTTAAATCTTCTAAAACAGCAAGGACTGGCAATCTACCAATAAATTCTGGGATCAAACCAAATTTTAAAAGATCTTCTGACTCAACTTTATTAAATAAATTTGTTTTTAAATTTCTATTGTGAATTCTTAACTTTGATTCGAATCCAATAGAGGTATCTTTTTCTCTAGAATCGATAATTTTTTCTAATCCAGAAAAAGCTCCACCGCAAATAAATAAAATGTTAGTTGTGTCAACTTGTAAAAATTCTTGCTGCGGATGTTTTCTTCCACCTTGAGGTGGTACGGAGGCAGTAGTTCCTTCCATTAATTTTAACAAAGCTTGTTGTACACCTTCACCAGACACATCTCTTGTTATAGATGGGTTTTCGGATTTTCGTGAAATTTTATCCACTTCATCAATATAAACAATGCCTCTTTGTGCTTTTTCAACATTATAATCTGCCGCCTGCAATAGTTTTAATATAATGTTCTCAACATCTTCACCTACATAACCTGCTTCAGTTAATGTAGTTGCATCAGCCATGGTAAAAGGCACGTCTAGTATTCTAGCTAATGTTTGAGCGAGTAAAGTTTTTCCACAACCGGTTGGCCCTATTAAAAGTATATTTGATTTAGACAATTCAACATCATTAGATTTTGAAATATGATGTAATCTTTTGTAATGGTTGTGGACAGCTACCGATAATATTCTTTTTGATTTATCTTGTCCTATAACATAATCATTTAAAGTTTTTTCAATATCACTAGGTGATGGGACGCCAGAATCTGATCTTAATACATGAGATTTATTCTCCTCTTTTATAATATCCATGCATAATTCAACACATTCATCGCAAATAAATACTGTTGGTCCAGCTATTAATTTTTTTACTTCATGTTGGCTTTTGCCACAAAATGAGCAATACAAGGTATTTTTAGAATTATCGCTAGTTGACTTAATCATAATTAAGAAATCCCCTATTAAAATTATATGAATCTTAATTCATTAATTGCAATAGAAAATTAGTCTTTAGTCTTAATGCTCTCTATATCTTCTCTTTTATTTACGATTTTATCAATTAATCCGAAACTTTTAGCTTCTTCTGGACCCATAAAACTATCTCTATCAAGATGTTCTTCTATTTTTTTTATATCTTGCCCAGTATGATTTACATAAATTTCATTTAATTTTTTTCTAATAGTTAAAATTTCATTTGCATGAATTTGTATGTCTGATGCCTGACCTTGAACTCCGCCTGATGGTTGATGAACCATTATTCTAGAATGAGGTAAGGCATATCTTTTATTTTTGGTTCCTGCTGTTAATAATAAAGAGCCCATAGATGCAGCTTGTCCAATGCATACAGTTGTAATATCTGGTTTTATATATTGCATGGTGTCATAAATTGCCAAACCTGAGGTAACAGCGCCACCAGATGAATTAATATAAAATGATATATCTTTATTTGGGTTTTCAGACTCTAAGAAAAGCAATTGAGCACAAATCAAAGATGCTACATTATCTTCAACAATACCGGTGAGAAAAATTATTCTTTCTTTTAATAATCTTGAATATATATCATAAGACCTTTCACCTCTGGATGTTTGTTCTACAACCATCGGGATTAAAGTACTTAAATTATTAACCTTAGACTTTGTCATTACAAATATAGATATTTATTATTTTTTTTTTTTAAATGTTTTTTTATTTTTTTAATAATTCTTCTCTGGTTACTTGTTTTTCTTCAATATTTATATTTCCTAGTATATGATCCACTACTTTTTCTTCAAATATTGGTGCTTTTAAAGAAGCGAGCGCTTGTGAATTTTCAGTATAAAATTTTATAATTTGCTCTTTTGCGTCAGGTTGTCTTAATATTTCTTCTTCAATTGCCTTTTTCACATCATCTTCCGTGACTGTAATTTTATTATCTTCCCCTATTTTTGCTAAAACTAATCCAACTTTTACTCTTCTTTCAGCTATAGATTTATATTCTTTTTTTAATTCATCTTCTTTTTTATTTTTATCACTTTTATCTATAAGCCCTTTTGATTTATCTTCGTTAAATTTTGCCCATATGTTCTCAAACTCATAATTGATCAATCCCTGCGGGAGTTTAATTTTGTGAATTTTATCTAGCTGTTCGATTAAATCTTTTTTAATAACTAATTTAGAAGCATTATCTAGCTCCCCTTGCATTTGTTTTTTTACCTTTTCTTTAAGATCATTAACATCTGAAGCTCCTAAAGACTTCGCAAAATCATCGTCTAGAACTTTTTTTTGTGGTATTCTAACTTCTAAAATATCTATTTCAACTTTAACATCTTTTTCTGCAATATTTTTGTTTGGGAAATTCTTTGGGAATTTACATGTAAAGTTTAATTTATTTCCTGCTTTGGTTCCTATTAATTTATTTTCAATTTCAGGCATAATCATTTTATTTCCAACAATTGTCATTCTGTTTTCAATTAATGCTTCTTTAACAATTTCATTATTATAAGTTGGTTTCAAATTTAGTAGCACACCATCACCATTCTGAACTACTTTTCCATCTTTTTTTTGAAAATTTTGTTGGGTTTGAGATAATGTATCTAAAGTCTTTTTATAATCTTCTTCGTTAACTTTAGAAACAAATTTTGTTAATTTAATTTTTTTTATATCTTCAGTTTTAAATTCAGGTAATAATTCTAAAGTCATAATATATTCAAGATCTTTTTCTTCACCAAAATTTTTAACATCGACTTTTGGTTTTGTTGCTAATCTTAAATTATTTTCCCTTATTACTTCGTTGCTCGTAGATTGGATAAGTTCGTCCAATGTTTGATTTAGTGCATTTTGACAAAATCTTTGTTTTACAATATTAAGAGGCACTTTGCCTTTTCTAAATCCTTCTATTTCTACATCCTTAGATATTTTTTCCAAGCTTATATTTAATTTATCAGCAACATCCTTTGAAGGAACAACTACTTTAAACTCTCTTTCTAAACCCTTTTTCTTTAGTTCT
>JAKUPP010000042.1 GCA_022450705.1 Alphaproteobacteria bacterium
CTTAGCATTGCCGACATTAATACCATCGCTTGGATGATATCTTTGTTGTCCAGCATCGCCACCGTAACCTAACCAGTTTTTACCTGGAAGTTTAGCGTATTCTCCAGCACTAGTCGCATATGCAAAACCAGAGATTGTAGCTAAAACAGTAGCAACACTAAGAGTTTTTTTGATTGAAGTCATATATATAACCTCCCGAGATTAATAACGCATTAGGAATATTTCCCAACACTTGTTAAATACTTATAAAAAAATACGAGTTTGTCTATATAAAAATGCCATATTTTTGCCATATTTATAATTTGTGTAATTTATTTTAAAGATTAGTTATAAGTTGATTTGTAAGAGTTTTCGCTTTTCTTTCTAAAAAATCCATTCTATTACATTGAAATTCGGCTTCTTCTTCTGAATCATCAGCAATTTCAAGTACCCATCCCTTTTTACTTCTTCCAATACTTCTTTTTTCTAATTTTTTATCTTTTAAATTTTGTTTAATGAGTTCTTTTTCCAAAAGTTGAATTCTAGTTATAAATTGAAAAACTCCGTGTTTAGCTAAACTAAGATATAATGACATTTCTTGAAATATCCCTGAGAAAACTAAATTAAACTTTTCTTCCTTTATTTTTTTGTTGTCAAATTTTTTTGAAAATTCATCAACAGCTTTTTTTCCATAATCTATAGAATTTGCATGATTCGTAATATAATCTACGAGTTCTTTAACCTCAGGATCATCTTTCCATTTAGAATCTAAAGAAATATTTTTACCTGGCCAATAATCAGATTGTTTAGGTGCCTCTAAATGATGTACCTTACATGGCCAATCTTCTTCATTGATAATGATTTCAATAGCAAATAAAAAATTAGAATTAAAGAATAAAAAAAATAAAAAAGAATATAAAATGTTTTTCATAGTAATAAATTAATAAAAAAATTCTACACTATATAAATAGATAATGGAAAAAATAAAAAAAATTAGTGATTTTAATTTAAACTCAAAAAAAGTTCTGGTTAGATTAGATTTAAATGTTCCATTTAGAAATGGAAAAATTTCAGATCCTACAAGAATTATTTCTTCTTTACCGACATTAAAAGAAATTTTAAAAAAGAATGGTACGCCGATTATTATTAGTCATTTTGGTAGACCTAAAGGAAAAAAAGATAATAAATTTTCTTTAAAAAAAATTCTCAATAGTTTGTCAAAACATTTTAAAAAAAAAGTTATTTTTTGTAATGATTGTATAGGTTTGGAAGTAAAAAAAGTTTTAAAGAATATAAAATCAGGGGAAATTGTTTTACTAGAAAATTTAAGATTTCATACTGGAGAAACTTCTAATAATTATAACTTTGCAAAGAACCTAACAAAATATTGCGATATTTATATAAATGACGCATTTAGCGCAAGTCATAGAAAACATGCTTCAATAGATAAAGTTACAAAATTACTTCCATCTGGAATGGGTAAAAACATGGAAAAAGAAATAATGAATTTAAATAAATTCTTAAAAAAACCAAAGAGTCCTCTAACAGCTATAATTGGAGGCGCAAAAATGGGAAACAAAATAAACTTAATTAATGATTTGATAAAAAAATGTAAATTCTTGATAGTAGGAGGTGGTGTCGCTAACACTTTCTTAAAATCAAATAAATTTAATATTGGTAAATCTATATATGAAAAAAAACAACTAAAGAACGTAATTAAAATTCAAAAAAAAGCAAAAAAAAATAATTGCCAAATAGTCTTACCTATAGATTTAGTAGTTTCAGGAAAACAAAAAGTAGTTAATTGTCTTAATGTAGATAAAAATCATCAAATTCTGGATTTAGCAAGTAAATCTCTTTTTTTAATTTCAAATATAATTACAGAGTCTAAAACTGTGATATGGAGTGGTCCTTTAGGTTATTTTGAAAAAAAACCTTATGATAATGGAACTAATAAAATAGCTTCTTTAATTAATTCAAAAAAATCCTTAATTAGTATTGCAGGAGGTGGAGATACTATTGCTGCTATAAAAAAAAATAAAAAATATAAAAATTTTACTTTTTTATCTACAGGTGGTGGGGCTTTTTTGCATTGGTTAGAAAAATTTACATTGCCCGGGATAGAGGCATTAAAAAAATAGTTAATAAGATTTGTAAGATTTTTCTTCTTTAAGATTGGACCCAGTTAATTGATTTATTTTTTTTTTAATTTGAGATCTTTCGTCATTATTTATATAAACAGCTCTTGCTAATTCTATAAATTCTTTATTAAAATTTTTTTTTGATTCAAGTAATCTGATTTTATCTTCTATATCCCACAACTTTTTATTTATATTTATTAATTTCTTTTCATATAAAAAAAGTTTCTTATTTTCTTTAAAATTATTTTTATAAATTTTATTTAATAAAGATAATTCTTTATTAATATTCTTTAATTTTGATTTATTAGCTATTTTATTTCTTTTAATCTTTAAAATAGAAATTTTGTCAATTAATTCACCGCTTGATATAGGAACTGTAATTTCTTCATTTTTCATACAAAGTATTCTTCAATTTTTTTTATAACATAATTTGGAGTAATAGTGTTAATGTCTGTAGAACCAAAAATTCTTGAGTCAATAGTCAATGAACCTGGTGTTAATCCAGTGTATTTTCCAGGAAGACTTCTTCCAAAAACTTTTACTATTGGGGCACCTCCTGCATCTATCATATGTGCTGTTCCGCTATCATTTGCTAAAGCACATTTTATTCTTTCTGATAAAGCAATAACAAAGGCTGGTCCTGAAATATTTTTTTTCTTAAATTCTCCCCATTCTGGAAATAACGAACGAGGAACTTCTTTTTTTATCGTTTTCAACCATTTTTCTTCTTTAGGTCCTAAAAAAAAAACTGGAATTTTTTTTTTTTTTGAAAAAAATTTTGCGACATCAATAAAATTTGATAAATTCCAACATTTGGTTGTATCTCCAGCACCTGGAGCAAAGCCTATATAATTATCATTTTTAGGTAAGGCAATTTTTGCTAAATCTCTATATTTTTTTTCTAGAGGTAAGGGAGGTGGTGGGACTTTTATTTTACCTCCAATTGCTATTTCAGCTAATTGAACTAATCTTTGAGATAAATTTAATTCTCTTTTAAAATTTGAAGGCGGTTTTAAATCTGAAAGACAAAATTTGGCACATCCTGATAAAAAATATTTATGTTTTATTGTTTTAACAACTAAGGTAGTAAGTAAATGGGTTTGAGTATCGATCAATAAATCAAAACTTTTAGAATTAAGAGGAGGTTTAAAAAAATTCAATAAATCACTTAATCTTTCAGATATTTTGGCTTCATTAACACCTATAAACCCAATCTTGCACTCTTCTAAGACTTCATCTATTAAACCTTTTACCAAAGGAGCTAGTGTTCTATTAAATTCACTTTTATGTGTCCCTGCTATCCAAGTTATTTTAGAATTTGGAAAAACTTGCCTTAAAGATCTAATAAAAGGTAATTTTATCAACCCATCTCCAACAAAATCTAATCCGACATATACGCCGATTGATGAAGGTTTTATTTTTCTATTATTTTTTTGTAACATACTGTCTTATGAAAAAAGATTATTTTATACTTTTTATATTGATATTTTACTTTTTTTTTCAATTATCAACACTTGATTATGGATTTAAAATTAATGATATTAAATATTTCAAAAATATTTCTCTCTATGAAAAAGATATAAAAGATTTTACTGAAAAAAAAGAAATAAAAAATAAAGAAAATATTAAAAGTACTACTGATCCTTGGCGTTATAGATATAAATTATATAGCGTGAACGCTGATGAGATGATGGCTATCATGGCTTTATCAAAAATAAAAATAAATGAGAATAAATTTGATCCTCAAATATATAAATATGGCGGAGCATTTCTTTATCCTCTAGGTTTTTATTATTATTTTTTAACTAAAACTAATTTTCTGGAAAATATAAATTCTTATTCAATAATTAATAATGAAAAATTAATTGATGATATATATTTCCATGGAAGATTGTTTATTTTATTATGTTTCATTTTTTCTGCTTTAATCCTATACAAAACTTTAAAATTAATTACTAAAAAGAATTGTGCTTTGATTTTTACATCAATCTACTTAATTGCACCTTCGTCTATTATGTACTCTCAAATTATTAAACCTAATTGGTATGCTTTATTGTGGTTCAATTTATCTATTTTTTACGGTTTAAAATATTTTTTAAATAAAAAAAAATTTTTTTACTTATTACCTGCATCGGTTTTTCTGGGTTTGACTTTAGGATCAAGCGTATTGTTTGCGCCGGTTGTATTTTTTATTTTTATTTTAATTTTTTTAAATTTAAAAAAAAATATCACAAAAAATTATTTTCTTTTTTTAATTTTTTCTACTTCAGCAATTTTCTTTATAACAAATCCTTATATTCTAACAAATTTCACAAATTTCTTTAATGAGTCTCGTGGAGAATATAATTGGGTTTTAAAAGGAATAACCTTCAATAATATAGTTCCTTTTTTATATAACTCTTTTATCCAAGGATTTGGTCTCTTCTTTTCATTAACATTATTTTATTTTTTAATAAATAAAAAAAAGTATGAATTTGAAAAAAAAATTTCTTTTTTCATTGTTTTACTAATATTATTTGGCGCAATAATTTCAAGTTATGAAAATTGGCATATTCAGTTTAGATATATTCCTTATATTTTAACAATTTCATTAATTTACTTAGCACTCAAAATAAAAAACTATAAATTTATTCTTTTTATTTTTTTTATAACTTTTTTACAAGCCATACCTTTAAAATTAGCTTTCCATGATGAAAACATTTTAATGCATTCGACAAGGTTGAGTTCCGCAAAATGGATTAATGATAATATAATTGAGAAAAATAAATCAATTTGCAAAAAAGATTTTAGTCCTTTTGATTTTCCACCAATTAATTTTAATAAAGCTAAATTACAAAATGATTGTGAATTTAAAGTACATGTATTAAGACAACCAAAAAAAATAAAGGAATATAATAATAATAAAATAATAAAAAAATTTGAACCAAGATATCAATTCTTAAATATTCCTTTAGTATTTAGTCATATAAATCCATTAATTATAATTGTTGAAAACTAAAATGAATGTTTAATATGCGTGATTTAACTTTAATTATTCCAGCAAAGAAAGAGGTTGAGTCATTACCCGTTTTTCTTAAAGAAATTGAGAGTTATAAATGTAAAAAATTTGTTGTTTTACAAAAAGAAGATTTGGAAACAAAAGAAGCAATCAGAAAAATTAAAAATATTAAAATTATTGAACAAATGAATAATGGTTTTGGTAATGCCTTGATTGAAGGTATCAATTCTGTAAGAACTAAATATTGTTGTATTATAAATGCAGACGGAGCAATGAATCCTAAGTATTTAGATAAAATGAAAAAATTATGTAAAAATAAAGATTTTGTATTTGCAACTAGATACCAAAAACCTGGTGGCGGTAGTGATGATGACGATTCAATTACATTCATTGGAAATTATTTTTTTACTATTGTCAGTAATTTTCTTTTTAATTTAAAAATTTCCGATATTTTATTTACATATATTTTAGGAAAAACATCGTCCTTCAAAAATTTAAAACTTAAAAATTTTGACTTTAGAATTTGTGTCGAAATTCCAATTAAAGCAAAACTTCAAAATATGAATTATATATGTTTACCAAGTTATGAGCGAAGTAGGATAGGCGGAAAAAAGAAAGTTAATGTTTTAAAAG
>JAKUPP010000043.1 GCA_022450705.1 Alphaproteobacteria bacterium
AAATCTGTAACATTTAAATGAGATGATTTTATATGGAACTTTTAACATTTATTTTGTTAATCATAATAGCTATTTTGTTATTTTTTCTTTTAAAAAAAGAAAGAGTCTTAGGTATTAATACTGAAGTTAAAATTGAAGATAAAAAGTCAGATGAAGATGAAACTAAAAAATATAGAGAAACTATTTATAATCTTTTAAATTACATTCCAGAAGGAATTATAATTCTAAACAAATCCAAGGAAATAATATTTAGTAATAGTTCAGCTAGTAAAAGATTTCAAACAAAGTTGAATGAAAATATAAGTGGATTTTTAAGAAATCCCGACTTGTTAAGTTCAATTGAGAAAGCTTTTAATGGAGAAAATTCTAATGACCTTGAAATAGAGCTACGAAACCCTTCAGTTCTTAGAATGAATGTAACAATTTACCAAGATAATCATAATTTATTCTTTGATGAGCCATCTTGCTTGCTTTTTATGAGAGATTTAACTGAATTTCATAAATTTCAACAATTAAAATCAGACTTTGTTGCAAATGTTTCCCACGAACTTAGAACCCCACTACAATCTATTAAGATGGGACTTGAGACATTTGAAAATAATGCAGATTTAAAAAAGAACTCTGAAGTTACTAATTTATTACCAGTAATGAGCTCTCAATCTGAAAGAATGGAAAATTTAATAAGAGATTTGTTATCACTATCAAAAATTGAGCTGCAGGAGCATATAAGGCCTACACACGAAATAGATTTAATAGAAGTGCTTAGTTACGTGATTAAGACTTATGAAAACATTGTTAAAAAAAATAACATCAATTTAAATCTGCAAAAAACTGAGAATTTCAAAATTATTGGTGATCGGGATAAATTAATAGAAATTTTTACTAACCTTATTGATAATTCAATTAAATATAGTGAGAAGGGTAAAGAAATTAAAATTGCCACGAAAAAAGAGGGTGATTTAAATATTGTCTCTATATCAGATCAAGGCATAGGAATTCCTAAGGAATTTATTCATAGAATCACTGAAAGATTTTTCACTGTTGATCCTAGTAAAAGTCGGAGTGTTGGTGGAACAGGCTTAGGACTAGCTATTGTTAAACATCTTGTTTCTCAACATAGAGGCGAAATGATTATTAATAGTGAGGAAAATCAAGGAACTACTATAGATTTGAAATTTAATTCAATTTAATTCAACTAAAAAGTTAGCCTTTGTAACAAAACTTTAACTTTCCTTTAATAAAATATTTAAGATTCAGATTTAATTATTGATGCATAACGAATCTAAAAAAGGAGAAATATGAATAGATTAGTAAAAATTTTATTAGGGTTTCTTTTAGTACTTAGTTTTACAACAACAAGTTACGCAAGAGATCAAATAAAAATTGTAGGTTCTTCTACTGTTTACCCATATGCTACAGTTGTAGCTGAAAAGTTTGGTAAAGGTGGAAAATTCAAGACACCAGTAATCGAAAGTACAGGGACTGGTGGAGGAATGAAATTGTTCTGCGCAGGTGTAGGAGCAAATCATCCTGATATAACAAATGCATCAAGAGCAATTAAAACAAAAGAAAAAGCTCTATGTGAGAAAAATGGAGTTGCTGAAATTATTGAAATAGTAATAGGTAATGATGGTATTTCATTTGCACACTCAGTGAATGCTCCAGATGCAGACTTCACAAAAGAACAATTATGGAGAGCTTTAGCATCTAAAGTAGACATTGATGGAAAACTTGTTGAAAATCCATATAAAAATTGGAGTGATATAGATGCTAGTCTTCCAAATAAAAAGATTGAAATATTAGTTGCACCTCCAACATCAGGTACTAGAGATGCATGGAATTCATTAGTTATGGTTAAAGGATGCACTAAAACAGCCAAATCTCTTTATGATGCTGAAGGTAAAAAAGCTAAAAAAGAATGTGCTAAAATTAGAGAAGATGGATACGCTGTTGAAGCTGGTGAAAATGATACTTTAATTGTACAAAAACTTTCATCTAATCCTGATGCATATGGTTTTTTTGGTTATAGTTACTTAGTTGCTAACAAAGATAAAATCAAAGCATCATCTATTAATGGTGTTCAGCCATCATTAGAAGGTATCCAAGATTATTCTTATCCAATTGCAAGACCATTGTTCTTTTATGTAAAAAAAGCTCACATTGGAGTAATTCCAGGCATTAAAGAGTTTCTTAAAGAATTTACTTCGAAAAAAGCAATGAGTAACAGAGGTTATTTAGCTGAAATAGGACTTGTTCCTTTAGCTTCAGATAAATACAAAGTTACTAGAACTGCTGCAGTAGATCTGAATACAATCAAGTTAAAATAATTTTCATTTATCCCCAAAAAAAGGCCAGTAATAACTGGCCTTTTTTGTTTATTCAATCTTAGATTTAATTTGTAATATTTCTGTAACATTAAGAATATATCACTCAGGGCGAATGAACATCGTTCTAATATTTTTAATCACTATATTTTCTGTCTCTTTGTTCTTCTATGGAAAATCAAAAACTAAAACCATTTCTATCAAAGATAATATCAAATTAAATGCTCTACCAAAATTTTATGGATACTATCTTGTTTTATGGTGTTCAATACCAGCATTAGTATTTTTATTAGTCTGGTCATTATTTGAACCTGTAATTATTAAATCTATAATTATTGAAACAGCTGCAAATCAAGGTGCAATTTTTAGTGATAAAAATGAAGCAAATTTAATATATGAAAAAATTAAGGCTATTCATTTAGGTACTTATTTTGGAGATATAGACAGTATATTGAGAGAAAGTGCTCTTGCGTATGCAAAATTTATAAATCTTTTTACAAATTCAAAAGTAGTTTTAATTTTTGGAATAATTATAGCCTCAGTTATTTACTCTTTAAAAAAAATAAAAAATAACAATAAAGCTAGAGACGATGTGGAAGTTATTTTAAAGGGTTTATTGTTTGTATCTTCTTTAATAGCTATTTTAACCACTCTCGGAATAATATTTTCACTACTTTTTGAAAGTATAAAGTTTTTTTCAGTCATTAATATTTTTGATTATCTATTTGGTACAAATTGGAGTCCCCAAAGAGCCTTCGTTAGAGATGCCTCATCAATAACTGCAGCTGAATTTGAAGAGTTAAAAGATGCTTTTGGCTTTATTCCATTAATTGCAGGTACATCTTTCATAGCTTTTATTGCAATGTTGGTAGCTGTTCCTATTGGTCTATTTTCAGGAATTTACATGGCTGAATATGCTTCAATTAAAGTAAGAAGAATTTCAAAACCAATTATTGAAATTTTAGCAGGAATACCAACTGTAGTTTATGGTTTCTTTGCTGCATTAACTGTTGGACCTTTTTTTAGACAAGTAGGTGAAAATTTAGGATTAACTGTTTCATCTGAAAGTGCTTTAGCTGCAGGATTAATTATGGGAATAATGATTATTCCTTATGTTTCATCTTTATCTGATGACGTAATTAATTCTGTACCACAATCATTAAGAGACGGTTCATATGCTGTAGGAGCCACTAAATCAGAAACAATTAAACAAGTCGTGATACCTGCAGCTCTTCCAGGGATAATAGGATCAGTTCTATTAGCAGTGTCAAGAGCGATAGGTGAAACAATGATAGTTGTTATGGCAGCTGGCCTTGCTGCAAATCTTACAATTAACCCTTTAGAGTCTACTACAACAATCACAACTCAAATTGTAATGATACTTGTTGGTGACCAAGAATTTGATAGTCCGAAAACTCAATCTGCTTTTGCTTTAGGACTTACATTATTTATAGCAACATTAATATTGAATTATATCGCTCAAAGAGCAGTCAAAAAATATAGAGAGAAGTATGACTAAAGAAGAAAGATTAAAAAAAAGACACCGAGCAGAAAAAAGATTTAGATTTTACGGATTAACATCTATCTTTGTTGCTTTGTTGTTTGTTGTTATTCTAGTTCAAAATATTTTCTCAAAAGGAAGTTCAGCCTTTAAAAAAACAGTAATTACCACTGAAGTTTTCTTTGATCAGGAATTACTAGAAATTCAAAATGGTGCATCCCAAGAAGAAATAATGGAAGCTGATTTTTACGATATAATGATTGAAAATTTAATAAAGGCTTATCCAGCAAAAGATAGAGATGAGGAAGATGAATTATTAAAACTATTTAGTGGTGATGCTGAAATTGAGATTAAAAAAGCTTTTTTAAATGATAATAACTTAATAGGTAAAACAATTACATTAGATTTAACAGCCTCTGATGACATTGATCAATTACATAAAGGTAATTATCCAAGAGATTTACCCGAAGAAAGAAGAAGAATTTCTGACTTTCAATTAGTTATTTATGATTATTTTGTTGAAAATAAAAAGATAAGTAAAAATTTTAACAATTATTTCTTTAACAATGGTGACTCTAGAGATCCAGAACTAGCAGGTATAGGTGGAGCTTTAGTTGGATCATTTTATAGTATTTTAATTTGTTTATTATTAGCTTTTCCAGTGGCTGTTCTAGCGTCGATTTACTTGGAAGAGTTCGCTCCAAAAAATAAAATTACAGATTTTATTGAAATTAATATAAATAATTTAGCAGCAGTGCCATCTATTGTTTACGGTTTACTTGCTTTACAAATTTTGCTTGCAACTATCCAATTACCGAGATCAACACCATTAGTTGCTGGAATAACTTTAGCGTTAATGACTTTACCAAGAATTATTATTCCATGTAGAGCTTCATTAAAAGCTGTTCCACCTTCAATAAGAGAGGGCGCTCTAGCAGTTGGTGCATCTAAATTTCAATCTGTTTTTCATCATGTAGTACCGTTAGCACTACCTGGCACTTTATCAGGAACTATAATCGGATTAGCTCAAGCATTAGGTGAAACAGCACCACTTATATTAATTGGAATGGTAGCATTTGTTGTTGACATACCGTCAAGTCCAGTTGATCCATCATCTTCTTTACCTGTTCAAGTATATTTATGGTCTGAGTCTGCAGAAAGAGGTTTTGTTGAAAAAACTTCAGCAACTATTATGATGCTCTTAAGCTTTTTAATTGTAATGAATTTTATTGCAGTTTACTTAAGACAAAAATTTGAAAAACGATGGAACTAAATGAGCAACATTAAAATAAAATCAAAAAACTTGAATGTTTATTATGGTGATAAACAAGCATTGTTTGATGTGAATTTAGATTTGAATGAAAAAGAGGTAACTGCATTAATTGGTCCATCAGGATGTGGTAAATCAACTTTCATAAGATGCATTAATAGAATGAATGATGTTATTGATATTTGTAAAGTTACTGGAAATATCGAAATGGATGGTATGAATATTAATGATAAAGATTTAGACGTTGTCTCATTGAGAGAAAGAGTTGGAATGGTTTTTCAAAAGCCAAATCCTTTTCCAAAAAGTATATATGATAATATTTCGTATGGTCCTAAAATTCATGGAAAAGGTGAAACTAAAAGCGAATTAGATCAAATTGTTGAAAACAGTTTAAAAAAATCTGCTTTATGGGAAGAAGTTAAAGATAGACTTGATGAACCAGGCACAAGTTTATCTGGCGGACAACAACAAAGACTTTGTATAGCGAGAGCTATATCTGTTAATCCTGAAGTGATCTTAATGTACGAACAATGTTCAGCATTATACCAAATTGCTACTGCAAAAATTGAA
>JAKUPP010000044.1 GCA_022450705.1 Alphaproteobacteria bacterium
CTGGTAGAGAGGCTTATCCGGGAGATGTATTTTATTTACATTCTAGATTATTGGAAAGAGCAGCAAAAATCAGCGATAAAGATGGAGGTGGTTCTTTAACAGCTCTTCCAATCATTGAAACACAAGCAAACGATGTGTCTGCTTATATCCCAACTAATGTTATTTCTATCACAGACGGTCAAATTTTTTTAGAAACAGACCTTTTTTATAAAGGAATACGACCTGCAATTAATGTAGGATTGTCTGTTAGTAGAGTTGGATCAGCTGCGCAATTAAAATCAATGAAGCAAGTAGCTGGAAGTATAAAATTAGAATTAGCACAATACAGAGAAATGGAAGCATTTGCACAATTTGGCTCAGATTTAGATGTTGCAACTCAACAATTATTGAATAGAGGATCTAGATTAACTCAAGTTTTAAAACAACCGCAATACAAACCTGTTCCAGTTGAGGAACAAGTAGTTTCTATTTTTGCAGGTGTTAATGGATATCTTGATAAAGTTAGAGTGGAATATGTTAATCAGTTTGAAAATAATTTAATAGATCATTGTAGAAATAAACAAAAGAAATTACTGGAAACAATTAAAAAAGATCAAGAAGTTAAAGAATCAACAGAAAAACAATTACATGATGTTATTAAATCTTTTTTAAGTTCATATAAAAAAGAAGAACTTATAATTGAAGATAAAAAAGATGAAGATTCGGAAGAAAAAAAAGATGAAACAAATAAAGAGGATAAATAGTTTTATATTATGGCTAATTTAAAAGATTTAAGAGATAGAATTAATAGCGTGCAATCAACTAAAAAAATTACTTCAGCAATGAAATTAGTAGCTGGAGCAAGATTAAAAAAAGCTCAAACAGAGGCAGAATCTTCAAGATCATATGTAAATAAAATGCAAACAATTATAGATAACGTTACTTCAAATATAAATATCGATAGTGCTCCAGAAATTATTCGGGGAAAAGAAAATGATAAAACTCATTTAATAGTACTTATGACATCAGATAGAGGGCTTTGTGGTGGTTTTAATACAGCAATAACAAAACTAGCGAAAAAAAAAATTAAGAATTTATTAAATGCCGGTAAAATAGTAAAAATTTTTTGTATAGGTAAAAAGGGCTTAGATCATTTAAAAAGAGAGTTTAATGAATTAATTATTGATTCAACTCCTATTTCAACTCAAAAAAAAATTGATTATGAATTTGCTGCAAAAATTTCTAATAAAATTTTATTAATGTATCAAAATGAAGAATTTGATGTAGCACATACAGTGTTTTCTTTATTTAAATCTGCTATTAAACAGGAAGCACAATTAAAACAAATTATCCCAGTGTTAGACCCAGATAAAAATATTTCAAAAAAAGATGAGAAACAAGATAATTCAATTTACGAATATGAACCTGAAGAAGAAGAAGTTTTAAAAAATTTGGTTCCACAAAATGTTGCTATTCAGATTTTTAGTGGTTTATTGGAAAATGCTGCTGGTGAACAAGGGGCAAGAATGACAGCTATGGATAATGCGACAAGAAATGCAGGCGAATTAATAGACACACTTAGATTAAATTATAATAGATCAAGACAGGCGCAAATTACTAAAGAATTAATTGAAGTTATTTCAGGAGCTGAGGCAGTTTAATATGGTAAAAAAGAATATTGGGATAATTACACAAGTTACAGGAGCTGTTGTTGATGTTAGTTTCGAAAAAGATTTACCTGCAATTTTAAATGCACTTCAAGTAGATCATGAAGGATCGAAACTAGTTTTAGAAGTAGCACAGCATCTAGGAGAAAATTCAGTTAGAACAATTGCTATGGATACAACTGACGGACTTGTTAGAGGTAAAGAAGTTTTAGATACTGGAAATCCTATTTCTGTACCAGTAGGCAAAGAAACCCTTGGTAGAATTTTAAATGTTGTTGGAGAACCAGTTGATAAAAGAGGTCCAATTAAATCAAAAACAACCGCTTCTATACATCAACCAGCACCTGAATTTGTAGAGCAATCTACAGAAACTGAGATATTAGTTACAGGTATTAAAGTTGTAGATTTACTTGCCCCATATTCTAAAGGTGGAAAAGTGGGACTATTCGGGGGAGCAGGTGTCGGGAAAACAGTTATTTTAATGGAATTTATTAATAATATTGCAAGAGAACACGGGGGTTTCTCTGTTTTTGCAGGTGTAGGAGAAAGAACAAGAGAAGGTAATGATTTATATAACGAAATGATTGAAGGCGGAGTTATAGATATAAAAGGAAAAAAATCTAAAGTTGCACTTGTTTATGGACAAATGAACGAACCTCCAGGAGCTAGAGCACGCGTTGGTTTAACTGGTCTTACATTAGCTGAACATTTTAGAGATAAAGAAGGACAAGATGTTTTGCTTTTAGTAGACAATATTTTTAGATTCACGCAGGCTGGATCAGAAGTTTCTGCTTTATTAGGTAGAATACCTTCTGCCGTTGGATATCAACCAACATTATCTACGGATATGGGAGCCTTGCAGGAAAGAATTACAACTACAAAAAAAGGATCTATTACTAGCGTTCAAGCAATCTATGTTCCTGCAGATGATTTAACTGATCCTGCACCAGCTACTTCTTTTGCGCATCTTGATGCAACAACAGTTTTAAGCAGATCGCTTGCTGAATTAGGCATTTATCCAGCTGTTGATCCTCTAGATTCTACATCAAGAATTTTAGATCCAACAATTGTTGGTGAAGAACATTACCAAATAGCTAGAAAAGTTCAAGAAGTTTTGCAGTCTTATAAATCATTACAAGATATAATTGCTATTTTAGGAATGGACGAGTTATCAGAAGAAGATAAATTAACAGTCTCAAGAGCAAGAAAAATTCAAAGATTTTTATCACAACCTTTTTTTGTTGCAGAAGTTTTTACAGGTACGCCAGGCAAGTTTGTTAAGTTGGAAGATACTATTAAGGGATTTAAAAGTATAGTTGATGGAGAACATGACAATATTCCTGAGTCAGCTTTTTATATGGTAGGAACTATTGAAGAAGCATTAGAAAAATCAAAGAAAATTTCGAAAGAAGAATAATGGAAAAAACTTTTCTTTTTGAATTAATTACACCAAATAAAAATTTAGTATCTGGAGAATTTGATATGGTTGTAGTTCCAGGTGAGGAAGGTGATTTTGGTGTTTTACCACACCATAGCAATCTAATTTCACAAATCAGGCCAGGTCTATTGAATACATATAAGAATGATAAAATTGATAAAAGTTTTTTCTTATATAGCGGCTTTGCTGAAGTTAGTGATAATAAATTGATTGTATTAAGTGAAACTGCTTTCGATATAAACGAATTTAAATTAAATACTTATAAAGATATTATTTCTAAATATGAGAAATTAAAAAATAAAACAAAGACTGAGAGTGAAATTTTATTTTTTGAAAAAAAAATTAAAGAAGCAAATACTATAATAGAAATACTTAACTAAAATTATTTATTCTAAGTTCAAATTCTTTAATAATTTCTTGATACATTTTCTTTTTAAATGGAACTATTAAATCCACTAACTTATTCAAATGTACCCATTTCCAATCAGAAAATTCTGCTTTACTAACATTTAAATTTATATCCTTTTTCTTGTTACCATAAAATTTCATGACAAACCATTTTTGCCTTTGTCCTAAATATCGACCTTTCCACAATTTTTTTTTTAAAGGTATTGGAATTTTGTATTGAAACCACTTTTTACTTTTAAAAATTATTTTTGCTTTTTTTATACCAGTTTCTTCATATAGTTCTCTATAGGCAGCATCTTCTAATTTTTCGTTTTTAATGATTCCACCTTGAGGCATTTGCCATGCATCACTTTTTATATCTATTCTTTTTCCAACAAAAACTTTTTTTTCTTCATTTAAAAGAATAATTCCTACTCCTACGCGGTACGAGTTAATTCTTATCATAGTTTTTTTGATAACTTTATTTTAATTTATAGCTAATTTATTTTTATATAGAGAGATACCCCTAACAAGATCCAAAGCTCTGGATAATTGGAAATCATTAACAACATCTTCTTTATTTGAATTTTCTTTGTTTTCATCTGATTCCTGATTTGGGTTATCTAAGGCTCCTTTAAGATCAGATTCTCTATTTCCATTTCTTTTATTAACTTTTTCAACTTTTGCTTCTTCAACTATAATGTCTGGTGCTATACCTTTTTTTTGTATAGATCTACCAGAAGGAGTAAAATATCTTGCAGTTGTCATTCTTAAAGCTCCAAATGGATTTACTGGAATTATAGTTTGCACAGATCCTTTACCAAAAGATTGTGTTCCGAGAATTATAGCTCTTTTGTGATCTTGTAGTGAACCAGCAACAATTTCGGATGCTGATGCGGAACCACCATTTATCAATACTACAAGCGGCAAACCGTTAATAATATCTCCTGCTTTTGCTTTATATGTTTCTGGATTCTCTAAATCTCTACCTCGAGTTGAAACTATTTCTCCCTTTTCTAAGAAAAGATCAGAAACAGAAACCGCTTGTTCTAATAAACCACCGGGATTATTTCTAAGATCTAAAATAAAGCCTTTTAAATTTTTATTTTTTTTTAATTTTTTTATAGCTTCTCTTGTTGATTTATTTGTTTGTTCAGAAAAACTAGTTATTCTTAAATAACCAACGTCTTTTTCTAATCTTGATCTAACGCTAGTTATTTTTATGATATCTCTTTTTATTGTTACATCAAATGGTTCTTCATTTGTTCTTCCTATAGTAACTTCTAATTTTGATCCAATCGGGCCCCTCATTTTACCAACTGCTTCATCTAAAGTTAATCCAACAACAGATTTTTTATCAAGATGCGTAATATAATCACCAGCTTTAATCCCAGCTTTATAAGCTGGAGTATTATCAATTGGCGATATTACTTTAACAAAACCATTTTCCATAGTAACTTCAATACCTAGTCCTCCAAATTCACCTTTAGTTTGTATTTTCATATCGTTCAAACTTTTTGCGTTTAAAAAACTAGAATGAGGATCCAAAGAAGATAAAATTCCGTTTATTGCCGATTCTACTATTTTTTTATTATCAACATGCTCTACATAATCAGTTTTAATTTTTTCAATTGATTCTCCAAGAAACTTTAAGTAATCGTATTCACTAATCTCCTTATCTGCCGCGTGTGTTATACTAGGTGCGATAAGAAAAAAAATATATAAAAAGAATATTTTAAATTTTATTTTCAATTTTTTTTAATATAATTGTTTTTTTTTAATTTAATTAACCTAATTAATATACTTCTAATATAGTACATTTTTAACTTATATAAACTTTAATTACTTAATGTCTATTTTAATTTTAATGCGTCATGGCCAAAGTATTTGGAATCTTCAAAACAGATTTACAGGTGGCATCGATGTTCCTTTAACAAGAAAAGGTATTAAGCAAGCAAAAAAAGCAGGAAAACAATTAAAAAAAATGGGTATTTCTATTGATTATGTTTATTCAAGTAAATTAAATAGGAGTATTGAAACAGCAAGATCTGTAATTAGTAATTTAGAGCCAAAAAATGTAAACAAAAAAATTACAAAAGTTTCTGCTTTAAATGAAAGAGATTATGGAGATTTATCGGGCAAATATAAAG
>JAKUPP010000045.1 GCA_022450705.1 Alphaproteobacteria bacterium
ATTATTTCTGGATCTTGACGTAAAAAAGATCTTAAAGCAGTAGCAAAGTTTAAACCAATGTCATCTTTTATTTGAACTTGTCCCACCCCATCTAATTCGTATTCAACCGGATCCTCGGCTGTTAAAATATTTAAGTGAGGTTTGCTTACTTCTTTTAAAATACTATAAAGGGTTGTTGTTTTTCCTGATCCTGTAGGCCCAGTAACTAAAACTAATCCCTGTGTTCCATGAATATTTTTTCTTAAAACCTTTAGATCGTTTTCATCAAAATTTAATTGTTCTAAAGTTATATCTCCTGCGTCTTTGTTAAGAATACGCATTACAATTCTTTCATTATTCGCTGTTGGTAGTATCGACAAACGTAAATCAACCACTTTTCCTTCGATTTTAAAATTAATGGCTCCGTCCTGAGGCAATCTTCTTTCCGCAATATCAAGCTTACCCATTATTTTAAATCGTGTAACAACTGCTCCATAGTTATCATGAAGAAATTTTTTGTATTGTTCTTGTTCAGTAAGCATACCATCTAATCTATAGCGAACTCTTGAGGAAAATCGGTAAGGTTCAATATGAACATCACTTACTCCTAATTTAATGGCTTCCGCAACAACAGCTGTACTAAATTTGATAACTTCAGATTCATTTTCGATTGCTTCAATATCTTCTTCAGGTTTTTTGTCTAAGACTTCACCTGCTTCACCTAAATCACTATCAAAGGTTTTGGTTTTTTCTTTGTTGGTTTCTCTTATTTTTGCTGTTGTTACATCACCGCTTGCATTAAGTAATTTTTCTATAAAATCAGAAATTTGAGAAACTTTAGCTGCGTGTAATTCTATATTTTTTTTTGTAATAGTTTTTAAATTCCTCATTAAACTTAATTTTGAACTATCGGGTATTGCAATATGAAGTGTTTTGCCGTCCATTTTGAATGGAGCCACAAAATTCATATTAATATAGTTTGATGGAAGAACTGTTTTAATATCATCTGAAATTTCAATTTTTGATAAATCAACTACTTCAAGATTTTGTTCTTTAACTAATACATCTAAAATTTTTTTCTCATCGGTTAGTTTCAGTTCAAAAACTGCATCGATTTGAGATTTGTTTCCTTCTTTGCTTGCTTGTTTTATTTTCGGAAGATCTTTACCAGAAATAATATCCTGGTCGATTAACATATTTATAATATTAATTTCACTTTCTCTGCTTATTTTTAGCATTATAAATCCTCATAATTAATTATTATAGTATATTATAAAATCCTTGGTGCAATAAATACTAATAATTCATCTAAGTTATCTTCTGATGTTCTTCCTTTAAATAAATTACCTACTACAGGCACATTTCCCCATCCTGGTACCTGTTTTCTTGTATTTGCTCTCTTGTTTTTTTTGATGCCCCCTATAACAACTATGTCACCATCAGCAACCAATAATTTGGTTGTTATTTCCATCTTATTTATTGGAGGTTCATCTGCACCGCTAGCTAAGTTTGGCGTGTCATTGTTTACTTGAATTTGTAAAAGCACATTTCCATCACCAATAATACTTGGAGTTACTTCAAGTTTTAAAGCTGCTTCTTTAAAAGAAGTAGACGTAGTTCCCTCAGATGTAGTTTGATAGGGAATTTCTTGACCTTGGGTAATAATTGCAACTTGATTATCTAGCGTGAAAACTTTCGGATTAGATATAGTCTTACCCAACCCTTTTGATTCAAGTGCCGTGATTGATGCTTTTAAAACTCCAGTTGTTGTTTTTCTTAATATACCAAGACCACTACTTGCGCCTGATGCAGCAAAATCAAAAAGACTGTCAGTGGTTTTGCCTAGCTCAGCAGCAGATCCCGTAGATAGAGATCCACTTCCTGAAGTTGTTCCGCCAAGCCCTCCAACCACTCTACCTTTGTTATTATAATATCCACCTAATCTTGCTCCAAGAGCTTTTTCAAATGTAGAGTCCGCCTCCACGATAAATGCTTCGATTAAAACTTGTTTAGTTCTAACATCTATTTCTCTTATAACTTTATCTACAATATCTAAATCCTTTTCTCTTCCTCTAACTATTATAGATCTTGTAGTTACTTCTTCAGTTATTTGAATTGGGGTAAAAGTTGCTTCTCCAGTTGTAGAAGAAAACAATTCGTTTAATGTAATTTTAGCTTGCGCTGGACTTATATAATAAAGTCTAAAAATTTCAGAGAATATGGGTTCAACAGATTCTTCTAATTCTACTTTTTTTCTAACTGCTGCTGCTCTTGTAGATTTATAATTTTCTTGAGCTGTAAGTGTTTCTGGTGCATGAATTCTGATCAAATTACTATTAACGTCAATATCGGCTGCATAATTTTTCATATCCAACAAAGCTTGAAACGCCTTATCCCAAGGGACATCGATTAATTCTGCTGTAATAGCTCCTCCAACTTCGTCACCAACCATAATATTAATTTCACCCACTTTGGCCATAAGATTTAACGTCTCTTTAAATTCTAGATTATGAAATCTAAACGTCACATCTTGTTTTAAAAGTTCATATTCTTCTGGAATAAGTAGATAGTTTGTAACGTGTTGTGACGTTATTTTTTTTCTTTTATTTGTTCTTTCGATATCGCCAAAAACTGGTTGCGGACCCATTTCTACAGTTTTATTAACTTCCTCTGCTCCAATTTTTTTCCAATCTTTTTTTATTAAAGGAGTATCGTGCTTATATTTTTTATTTTCACTTTCTTTATATGTTTTCGAAGCACAGCCATTTAAAATTACAAAAAGCAAAATTAGAAAAAAAGTAAAAAATTTTGTTATTTTATAGTTTTGCATAATCATCCTTTTCGACTATTTGATTATTAAAATTGATAATCAAATATTTGCCATCAGATTTTTGAAAAACTGCTTCTTTACGATTCATATCTACTAATCTTAATCCGTCGCTTAACTCATCAAACATTGTCAGAGTTAGTACATCGCCTCCCGCATCAACCAAAGATATATAACTTTGAAGACTTCCAGAAATGATACCAACTAATTTATAATCATAAAGAATTGACCCCGATCCTGGTTCATTTGCCGTATTATCAGTTAAAATTTCGTTAGAGGCTGCATTGCCTGCAAAAGGATCGTTTAACGGAACATCTTCTTCTGTTTCTAACTCTGATGTAGTTTCTGCCTCTGATGTAGTTTCTGCATTTTCTGTCGTTGTATCGTGGTTATCTGCATATAAAATTTTGAAATTAGCAAAACCTACAATAAGAACTAAAATTATAATTTTAACTAAATTCATCAGTTAAGCCTACAATAGTTAATGTACCAGTTGCGTTTATCGCTCCGGTTGAATCTCCTTTTATCACTTTTATGGATTCCTTGTCAAAATTTAACATCTTCTTTGACTTAGAAAGTAGCCTTTTAAACTTCAAATAGGATAAAAAATTGCCTTGGACCTCGTATTTAACAGGTATTGTGTAATAAGCTATATTTGATTTGTTTTTCTTCTTCTTTTTTTTCTTTGCACTTTTGCCTTTATAAACTGGCACAGGATCTTTTTTTTCAAGATTTGATATCACCAATCCATTAGCTTGAGCATAAGTGCTTAGGTTATCATAAAGCTCTTCCACTTCTTGCTTACTATGAAATAATGTAGAATGTTTTTCATATTTAGGTCTCAGTTTTTTCATCTGTTTTTTGGCTTTTATTATTTCTTGTTTAAACAGCGCAATTTCATCTTTTTTATTCATCATGTCGTCAATTTTAACTTGTTTAGCTTTTACAATTGGATTTACAATAGAATAATAAATAATTAAAAATAAAATTATCGATCCAAAACCTATACCAAATCTAATAAGAGTTTTTTTATCAGCCATTGCTAATAATTTATTTTTAATATCGTCTAATTTTATATCTTCTAATTTTATATTTTTTAAATCCATTAAGATCTCCTCTCAAATTTAACTGTAACTCTAAAACCTTTTCTTCGAGGCGCGCCAGTTTTAGATTTTCCTTGTATTTTCATAGAAGATATAGTCGCATGCTGAACTAGTTTTTTTTTATTTAAATTAGCAACCAATTTTAATATACTTTGATCACTATCTGCGTCACCATTGATTACGGCTAATTGAACGCCTTTGAAATCAATATTTTGAAATCTTACTCCCTTTGGCACACTATTAGCAATCTGTGCAAGAGCACTGTAGCTAATCTTTTTGTTCGATTTCATTGTATCGCTTAGTGTTAAAGATTTATTTATTATTTTTAATTCACCAATAACTTTTGCTTTATCTTTAGAAATTTTTGTATGTTCAAATACAACGCTTTCATAGTTTTCCAAAGTTTTGTTGAATTGGTGAATTTTCCAAAAAGAAAGACCAAAAAGCATTATATAAATTGCAACTACAGAACCCACTATTCCTTTAAAGGCAAAATTAGAAAAAGCTTTTACCTTCTTTTGCGCTATCATACTTGCTCGATTAGGTAATAAATTAATATTTTTAACTGCTGTTACAAATTTATAATATCCGAATACATCTAGTTTTCTAAATCCTAAACCAATTACAGTCGCGAGATATGATCGATTTATCATACCAACGGATCTTTCTAGTTGTTGTGGAACTTTTAAAGCTTGAACTGGATCAAATAATTTAAATCCAGTATTTTGCAAATTATTTCTAAATTTTCCTATATACAGTTCTACATTCGGCAAATTAGAAACTACTTTTAAATTTCTAATTCTTTTTTCATATTTTGTTTCAAAATCTGAAACAGCTTGTTTGACTTGGGTTATAAATCTTCTAACCAAAGCTTCCATTTCTTCTTGATTATTAGAATCTTTTAAAGTCTGCCTATCTTGTCCTCTTAAAAAAATATCAGTAATAATTGGATTGTTTTCATACAAAATCATCACATAATTTTCATCTAGTCCGAACTCTAGTAATGCTGTTAAATTAACATCTTCCCGACTGCCTGATATTTGATTAATTTGATCTACTGCTGATTTTAAAGCAAAACACTTAACATCGATAATTACTGGACTTAGACCTCCTGCTTTTATTATAGACGTAAAGCTGTTAATGTCAGCAAGCTTCGAAGCTACGAATAAAATATCCATAGTGTTTTCTTTTTCATTTCTATTAATTACTTGATGAAATATAGAATAATCGTTCAAGTTATCAGTTAGCTGAACTAAGTTTTCCCAAAGTGAATTGGTTTCGATTGCTTTTTTTAATTCCTCATCCGTCATTAACGGACTTGTAACCACACGAATGATTGCTCTAGTAACTGGTATGGCAATTGGTGCATTAAAAGTATTAATTTGAG
>JAKUPP010000046.1 GCA_022450705.1 Alphaproteobacteria bacterium
TTATTAAAGCTCTCAATCTTTTTAAAAGCGAAGTAACAAAATTTGATAGGGGTTTTAAATTAACCAATAGACCCCCATTACTACCCCTATCAAACTTAATCTAATTTTTACTCAACATTAAATCTAAATAAAGTGCTGCAGACCATGAAAAGTTATTAGCGCCAAAAGGGAGACCAGTTTTAGAACTGTAATATTCATGAAAGTTATTTTGATTAATTAATTTAATTGTTTGTTTTTTTACTTTTTCGGCGAAATTTCTATTTTTATTAATTAAAGATTTATAAATTATCCAATTAGTATTAATCCATACAGGGCCTCTCCAGTATCTTTTCTCTTCGAATGAATGATGATCGGGTTTTATTGTAGTAAAAAAATACTTCTCATTTACATTAAAATCTTCAAGATTTTTAATTATTTTTGTATTCACATCATCATGGTTCAAATCTGCAAATAAAATAAAGAAATTAGTTAATGAGGGTATTTTAATTTCCACATTATTTTTTAAATCAAATGAAAAAAACATTTTTTCTTTTTCATTATATAAATCAAATATTTTATTTTCTGTTTTTTTGATTTTTTCTTCTAAATCTAAATAATCTAATTTAAATAATTTTAATAGTTCTATTAAATCTTTATTCGCTTTAAGAAAAATTGAATTAAAACCAATATCAATAATATTAAACATAGAATTATTTAAAAGTTTATTAGGATTATAATTGTCTGACTTAAATTGATTTAAGAGAGTTATATAACAATCATAATCTTTATTTAGTGGTCTTTCATCATTGTTTGAAACTTTAAGATCTCTTCTTTCGTATGATAAATTTTTATCTACATTTATTTTAGATAATGCAAAGTCCCATAATGGAGAATTATCATAACCACTTTCCCACGGGTGTATTATAGATATTAAGCCCGATTGATTTTGGTCTCTATTTTTAAAAAACCATTCATGATATTTTTTTAATTTACAAACTAGATTAAAAACTTTTTTATTTTGCGTTTCATCTAATGAATTATTTTTAACAATTATTCTTAAGATTGATGCTGCTATTGGTGGTTGAGTTATTCCAGAAGATGGTATTTCTTTTCCACAAGACCATGTCGTGTGGTTTGGAAAATAGCTGTCATCAACTTCATGAAACAAAATATGTGGTACCATACCATCGTCCCATTGACCCTTTAAAAGAGTTTCCAATTCCTGAATTGCATAATCTAAATTAAAATATGAATAACCTAACGATATAAAAGCTGAGTCCCAATTCCACTGAGCTGGGTATAGCTTATTATTTGTAGGTAGTGTGTAGCCAGCCCTTCTATTCTCTAGAAGAATTTTTTTAGCAACCTCAACTAAATCACTCATTAGCCCTTCACGCTTCCTGCTGTTAATCCGCTTACTAAATATTTTTCAAAGTAAACAAAAATAAATAAAACGGGTAAGGTCACTATTACTGATCCTGCCATAAGATATTGTCTAGGAGTTTCAGCATCACCACTTAGATACTGTATTGCCCTTGAAAGTGTAAAAGAATTTGGATTATCTAAAAACATTAAAGAAAATAAGAATTCATTCCAGGCTATCATAAATACGTATAAAGCAACTGATGAAATAGCTGGAATACTAAGTGGAATTATTATTTTAGTTATAATTCCAAACCAGCTTAATTTATCTAATATCGCTGCTTCTTCTAATTCTTTAGGGATACTTTTGAAATATCCTTGTAGCATATATATAGCTACAGGAAGAGTGGTAGCAGTATAAACAATTAATAATCCCTCAATGGAATTTCTCAAACCCAACTGACTAAAAACAGTATAAAGTGGTATCACCAAAACAATTGCTGGAAACATATAAATTATTAATATTGATGTTGATAAAAATGTTTTTCCAAAAAAATTTAATCTGGCAATAGCATAAGCAGCTGGAATTGCAAAAACTAGAGTGATGAATACAGTTCCTAGAGATACAATAGTACTAGTTAATATATACTTTCCAAATTTGTAAGATTTAAATATTACAAAATATGATTTGAATAAATCTTTAAATCCTTGAGCAAAATTTATACTAAAGTCTAAAGGATTAACTAATAATGCAATTTGTGTTTTAAAGCTAGTAACTACCATCATGTAAAATGGAAATAGAATTACAAATGAAAATAGTACTATTCCAAAAAGTGTTAAAAAATCGAAAATTATTATTTGAGTAGAATGTTCTTCTTCCAAAATTTTGTTGTTAAACTTTTTAATTTTATTAATGAAAAAATAAAGAATTAAAAATACTCCAATATTATACCAAATGGGCATAGACTGAATTAAATAACCATCAATAAATATAAATATTAATGAAAAAATTATTAATTTTAAAATAATATTAAGTTTATTTCCTATTATAACATGGGCCAATGAAACTAAAAAACCAAGTAAAAAAATAATTTGAAAATTAAAGTTTTCTAATTTTATACCTTGTAATGTAACTAGTATTTTCCATATAGAAATCAAACTTACTAAAAAGAAAGATGAAATAATTGAAAAAATTATAATATTTTTAGTTTTCATCAACTCTCTTTCCTAAAAGTTTAAAATAGAAAAACATGAAAAGAAGTAAAAGAATTACTATTACTATAGATACAGCTGAACCGGTGCCAATATCTGATATTGCAAAACCTTGCTGATACACGTTTATTGGCAAAGTCCTAGTTCCAGATGCTCCACCTGTAAGCAAAAAAACATCCTCAAATTTATTAAAATTCCAAATAAATCTAATCATGAACAAAATAGAAATTACAGCTGTAATCTGAGGCAATGTTATTTTAAAAAATTTTTGGAAAGGACTTGCTCCATCTACATCAGCAGCTTCATATAATTCCTTTGGAATAGCCTGTAGTCTGGCAAGAATAAATAAAAAAGCCAACGGAAAATATCTCCATATTTCAAAAATAATAACTGTTGTAAGAGCAAGTCTTAATTTAAAATCGAATCCTAAAATATTTACTGCAATATATTTTTGACCTAATAGATTAATCGGTGTTTCTATTATTTGATAATTAATTAACAAACTATTTAAAGTACCGCTGTTCGGATCAAGTAAAAGCTCCCAAGTATAAGCTAATGCTACAACTGGTGCTACATATGGAAAAAGCAAAACACTCCTCATAAATGTTCTACCAAAGAATTTCTGGTTGACCATTTGAGCAGTCAATATCCCAAATACAATTGAACCAACGGTGCCAAAAAAAGTATAATAAAATGTAGTTAATAATAGATCTATAAACTCATTCTCGAATAGAACTTTTTTAAAATTTTTTAGAGTAAACTTTGTATTAAGTAAAATATTATCAGACTTTCCTTTTAGCTTTGGTTTTATTGATTTTATTTCCTTTTTACTTACATTAGATCCATCTTTAGTCTCAAATATTACTTCAAAGTTTTCTCTGTATTTTGCTGGCCAATTTCCAAATTTACAATTTAATTTATTTTTTTTGAATTCACATCTTTTGTCTAAATCTTTTGGTTGAAAATTTTTAGGATATTTGTCTTGAAAAGTAACATCTCTAATTTCTTGTAATAAAGAGCTATTTCTCAGTTTATAAAGAATTTTAATTTTTGTAGTTTCTCCTGAAATAGATTTAACAATTTTTTTTGCCCGTGGTTCGGGTATTCTTATATCTTTTAATTCGACTTCTTTAAAACTAATCCAAACATTTGCAAAAATTGGAAATAAAACTATTGCAAAAACTAAAAATACCGCAGGTAAAGTTAGTATATATGCTGTTCTCTTTTCTGTTTTTGCTAGTGTATCGTTCATAAAAAAAAGCGGATAAATAATATTACCCGCTTTTTTTAAAAATTAAAATTATTAGAATTTAGCTAACTCAGCATTAATTTTATTAACAGCTTCATCAACAGAGATTTCATCGTCTATATATTCTCTAGTGATTCTATTTAGAAACTGAGCGTTAATAATTTTTGATGCTCTAGATAATTCCCCTTCTTTAACTCCCCATCTGCTTGCAGTATCTAATCCTGCAACAATGTTATTGATTACATCAGCAGAGTAAAGATCTGTTAACGGAGCTTTTCTGTCTACTCCTACAGGTAATTTACTCCAAGCTTTTGTAAATGCATTTGGATCGCTAGAGTTACCTCTTCTTACTGGGAATTTACCTTCTGGAGCTATAGATAATGTACTTGCGTAACCTTCATCCATAGAATACATGATAAATTTTTTAGCTTCATCTGTATCTGCATCTGCAGTTATTCCAAAATATCTAATATCTGCCCAAGCGGCTCCTTTTTTATTATTTGGCCCACTAAAATTAGTTATAAAACCAGTTTTTTGTGCTAACTCATTAGAAGTTGGATCAACGTTAAATGTTGGCGGTGCAGAGTCTCTTAGTCCTGCTAATTCATCCATTATAAATGGAGACCAAATTATCATTGGTGTTCTACCAGCAAAATACAATGCTCTAGATTGTTTCCAATAAAGCTCTCCTGGAGGACTAGCTTTAGCTAAAACTTTGTAAAATTCTAAAGAATTTTTTAAAGCTTTACCTTGTTTTTTTGTTCCACCTTTTTTAACTAAATTTACACCGTTTGCTAAAAGAACATGCTCTAAAACTTGACTCATAAAGTTTTCGTCAGTTTTTGTTGCTGCAACGAAACCATACATATTATCACCTGATAAAGCTTTTATTGCTTTAGTAATATTTGCATAATTTGTTGGTGCATCTAGTCCAGCTTTTTCAAATAGATCTTTTCTATAGACTACCATTTGAGTCCATCCGTCTACTGGTACTGCAGCTATTTTAGAACCTGATTTAGCCATATTAAGTGCTCCAGGTGCAAAAGTTTTTTTACCAAGTGCCTTAACTACATCATTATTAGCATCAACATCTAATATACCTGCTTCAGCCCACGGCAGAACATATTGCAAAGTATGATAGATTACGTCCGGAAGATTTCCAGATGCTGCTGCGGCTGTTGCTCGAGTTCCTAAATCTTTTTCTTCAATTGGAATTACTTCAACTTTAATTCCAGTTTTAGCTTCAAAAGATTTCTCCATCTCTTCCTGCTTAGCCATTCTAGCTGGTTGGACTTCCGTGGTCCAAAATTTAATATCTGCATAAACTATGTTTGAATAAAACAAAGTTAAGATGCAGATAAGTTTAAATATGTTTTTCATAACATCTCCTTGATTTAATTATTCAAATATTACGTTAATGACAA
>JAKUPP010000047.1 GCA_022450705.1 Alphaproteobacteria bacterium
TTGCTTGTCTTTGGGAATCATTGAAATAAGCTGGAACAGTAATAACAGCTTCTTTTACTTCTTGCCCTAAATGTTTTTCTGCAGTTTCTTTCATTTTTTGTAAAATATATGCACTTACTTGTGAAGGGGCATATTTTTTACCATTAGCTTCTACCCAAGCGTCTCCGTTATCTCCAGATACAATTTTATAAGGAACTAAATCTTTATCTTTTTCAACTTCTTTATCATCAATTCTTCTTCCAATTAATCTTTTAACAGCAAATAAAGTATTTTCTGGGTTTGTTACAGATTGTCTTTTAGCTGCTTGTCCAACTAATGTTTCTTTTCCATCCTTACTAAATGCAACCATTGAAGGGGTAGTTCTAGCACCTTCCGTATTTTCAATTACTTTAGCGCTTTTACCATCCATAATAGCTACGCAAGAATTAGTTGTGCCAAGATCAATACCAATTATTTTACTCATTTTTTTTATTTACCTTTATAAATCATTTAACTGGTGAACTATATAATAATTTTCATCTATATGTACAAGGTCTTGAACAAAAAAAAATTATTTTTTTTTATCTTCCCCTTTTTTTGCTATAACAACAGATGCTGGTCTTAACAGTCTGTCTTTAATCAAATATCCTGTTTGTACAACTTTTATAATCTCTCCTGGTTCTTTATTATTACTAACTTCTTCAGATACAGCTTGGTGAAAATTAGGGTCAAATTTTTTTCCTAAGCAATCAATTGTTTTTATTTCAAATTTTTCTAAAGTTCTAAGAAAATCTTTAAAAATAAGATCGATACCTTCTATTAGTGATTTTACACTATCATCGCTGCCCTTTTTAATTATAGATATACTATCTATTACACGTGTAAAATTATCTGCTACTAAAATTATTTCATTAGCAAATTCAGTTATAGCGTATTTAAATGTATCTTCTTTTTCTTTATCAAATCTTTTGGTTAAATTGTCAATTTCTGCAAGATATCGTAAATTATCTTCTTTGGCTTTTTTAAGATCATTTTTTAAGTTTTCGAAATTAATATTTTCTTTTCTTTTAATATTCTTATTAGATTTATTTGCCTGTGGCTTTTTTTTTAATTTATCCATTGTAAACTGTAAATATAGCTAAAATTTATGTAAGATACTTTTTACAAAGTTCAATATCCATGGTCAAAAACAAAAAAAAAATAAATTCTATTGTAATTGCAAGTCACAATTCTGGAAAAATTAAAGAAATGATACCTTTTATAAAAAAATTAAATACTAAGATATATCTTGCAAAAGATTTTAAACTAAAAGAACCTAAAGAAGATGGTTCAAATTTTGTAGAAAATGCATTAAAAAAATCACGGTATGTGCATAATAAAACAAAAAAAATTTCTATTGCTGACGATTCAGGATTGGTAATACCATCTCTTAAAGGAAAACCCGGTATATTTTCAGCTAGATGGGCGGGGGAAAAAAAAGATTTTAACCAAGCAATGAAAAAAGTCCATAATATGCTTTATAAAAAAAAAACAAATGCATATTACATATCTGTACTTGCTGTCTCATGGAGTAAAAAAAAAGAAAAAGTTTTTGTTGGAAAAATTTTTGGAAGTATTATCTGGCCACCTAAAGGAAACTTAGGTTTTGGTTATGATCCTATATTTATTCCAGGTGGATACGACAAAACTTTTGGCGAGCTTTCAAATAAAATTAAAAACAAAATAAGTCATAGAGTGATTGCTTTTAAAAAACTATTAAATTTTTTTGGTTAAAATTTTTTCTTTTTTGCTAATTTTTCTACTTTAAAACTATTTTGTTTAACCTCTAATATAGAAAGTTTTCTTTGAACAGTTCCATTTGATAAAAATTTGAATTCACCATCAATACCTGTAAAACCATAAGAATTTTGAAAATCGTCGTAATTTAATTCATATATTTTTTCATTTTTATCTATTATTGAAAATACGGTTGTCAATGAATCGTGGGCTAGTGAGGACAAACGAATAGGTTCATAGTTATATAATTTATAGAATTTTTTTTTGAAATCCTTCCATAAATTAGGATTTGGTGCAACAAACCACGCTCCTAATAAGCCTGGTTCTGAACCAATATTATCTATATACCATTCTCCTGTCCCAATTAATTTTACTTTCTTAAAATCTACCCCATAATATGTTAAGGTCGCTGATGCCTGTCTTAATCTATTACCTGTTTCAATTAATAGTAAAACATCAAATCCCGGATCAAAATTTTCAAGTGGATTTTCGCCTGTTTCTTCATCTTTTTCTAATTTAGGATTTTTATCTAAACCAACTAAATTTTGAATATTAGTTTCAAAATCTGTTGTTTTTGGGTCATATAATTCAACTTTATTAAGTAATAATTTATTTTTATTTAAAACTTTTCTATATGTATTTAAAACTCTTTTACCATATTTTGAATTTGGTAGTAATGCTGCAAATCTTTTATAATTTTTTTTTATTGTATAGTCTGTAATATTTGTAATTTGTATTTCAGGTTCAAAACCCATTAAATAAACTCCTTCTTCTTTTTGTTTTTTATCGCTAGAAAAAGATATTAAAGGTATGTTTTTATACTTTGCGATTTTTAATGATGCGTTTAAAGATGATGAAAAAAAAGGTCCTAATATAATATCAACATTTTGTTCTACTAGTTCTTTTGTTGCTTTCTTGGCAAGAGATGGATTAGCTTTTGTATCTTTTATTATTAATTCACTATCTATACTTTTGTTTTCATAAACCACCATTTGCATCGTATCTAAAAACGATTGTCCAATATATGAATATTTGCCAGTTAATGGTAACAAAACTCCTATTTTAAGTTTTTCTGATTTTTTTTCTTTTTTTAAAGTTTCTTTTTTTTCAACTTTCTTTTTTAATTTTTTTTTTTTTGAACCAAAAAAAATAAAAGGATTTTTCTTTGTTTTTTTTTCTTTTATATCTTCATACTTAATATAGGATTCTTCATCCTTATCGTCATTTGATTCTGTGCTTTGTTCTTCAATGTATTTAAGTTCCTCTTCTGTCAATACAGCTGATATTGCAGAACTATTTATACTTATAAAAAATATTAAAGAGAAAAAAATTATTTTAAGGTATAATTTATTAAAGACTTTTTTTACAAACATATTTTCTATTATTTAATTTAATGTTAAAAATTGACAACATTTTATTACCCCCACAATTATATATTGTTTCAACCCCAATTGGTAATTTAAAAGATATAACTTTAAGAGCTTTATCAATTTTAAAAAGTAGCGATATAATTGCATGTGAGGATACTCGTATAACAAAAAAATTATTATCTTCTTATGAAATTAAATCAAAAAAATTAGTTTCTGTTCATGATTATACTCCTGAACAAAAATTAATATTTTTAATTAATAAAATTAAAAAAGGGGAGTCGATTGCCTTAGTTAGTGATTCAGGAACTCCTGTTATATCCGATCCAGGAGTTAAATTAATTATTTTAGCAATAAAAAATGATATTAAAATTATACCAATACCAGGACCAAGTGCAATTACAGCATCTTTGGTCGGAGCAGGCTTAGCCCATAAAAATTTTCTTTTTCTAGGTTTTCTACCCAACAAAAAAAATCAAAGAATAAATTCATTAACTAAATATAGTAAAATTGATTCTCTTTTAGTTTTTTATGAGAGTGCAAAAAGAATTAATCAAACAATAACTGATATGTTTTCAGTTTTTGGAAATAGAAAATGTATTATTGCAAGAGAACTAACTAAAATCTATGAAACCTTTTACAGAGGAAATCTTGAGGAATTTAAAAAAATAAAAGAAAATTTAAAAGGTGAAATTACAATTATAATAGGAAGTCCAGAAAATAAGGAAAATTTGGAGGAATATGAAATAGACGAAGATCAAATAAAAAAAATAATATTACTAACAAAAAAAAAATTTAGCACAAAGGATTTATCTATACTTTTATCAATAATTTATAAAAAACCAAAAAAATTTTTTTATACAAAATTAATAAAAATGTCAGATAATAAAAAAAACTAATTTATGTACATATTAATTAAAAAGTTCCTTTTACTAAGTTCTGTAATTTTTTTACTAAATTCATGTGCCGCTGTTAATGTAACAACTTCTAGTGTTAAAGAAAAAGGTATCAAAGAAGCAATCAGTGATGGAATGATTGATGCATCAATAAATAAAGAATATTTAAATCATGACGTAAATATGTTTCTTAATGTGGAAATTGAAGTTGTAGAAGGAAGAGTTTTATTAACAGGAAGTGTAAAAAAACCTAAACATAGACTAGATGCTATAAAATTAGCATGGAAGGTTTTAGGCGTAAGAGAAGTTATAAATGAAATCGATGTAACTGAAAAAGGAGGAATTAAGCAATATTTAATTGATGTAAAAATAAAAACTCAATTAAGATATAAAATTATAGCAGACAAAGAAATTTCATCTATAAATTACAACTTTGAAGCTGTTAATGGAAATTTATATATAATAGGAATTTCAAAAAATAAAAAAGAGCTAAAAAAAGTAGTAGGTCACGCAAATGATATAAAAGGTGTTTTAAAAGTTGTAAGTCATGTAATTATGAGTGATGACCCAAGACGTAAAAAATATCAAAGAAAGCTCCAAAAAAAAAATGACTAAATTGCAAATAGCAATTCAAATGGATCCTTTAGACAAGCTCCATTATGAATCTGATAGCACGCTAATTTTAGCAACAGAAGCACAAAGTAGAGGTCATAAAATATTTATATATGAACCAAAAGATTTAATTTTAAAAAATAGTGAATTATTTGCTAATGCAATTTCATTAAAAATAATTAAAAAAAAAAAATATTTTTTTAAAAAAGGAAAAAAAAAAATTATTAGTTTGTCCTCTATAAATATATTATTGATAAGACAAGACCCTCCTTTTAATATTAATTACATAACTGCTACATACTTACTAGAACATCTACATCCAAAAATATTAGTTATAAATAATCCCAAAAGTATAAGGGATGCTCCAGAAAAATTATATGTCACTAATTTTAAAAACTTAACACCTCCAACTTTAATATCTCAAGATATTGTTGAAATAAAAAAATATATAAAAAAATATAAAAATTTAATTGTAAAACCTCTTTAT
>JAKUPP010000048.1 GCA_022450705.1 Alphaproteobacteria bacterium
TACAGTTTTATATGATAATACCCAAATTGGAAAAATTCATATTGTAAAAAAAATAAATGGAAAAATATCTAAAACAAATTTTATAACAGCTCAAACACCCGTATTAAAAGAATTTCAAAGAACAACAAAAGAATTTATTTTCTAGTTTTTTTTTGTTTTTTTTATATATCTTTTCAAGAGATATAATAAATAGTATGAGGTTTTTTTTATTTTTTTTATTTTCTTATTTTTACATAGGATATACAGCAAGTCTTTTTAATAGTTTTTTCAATTTTAAAGGAAAAAATGTTTTATTTTCAAACAATATAAGACTAAATATTGATAAAATTCCATATAGAAGTCATTTAATTGTTAAGAAATTTGATATTGCCAGTTTTAATTTTAAAAAAAAACCTGCAATAATTAATAATATTTTTACTGATTTTACTGATTCGAAAGAAGATACGGTAAAATCTAAACCAAAAACAATTGTAATAGAAACATCTGTTTTAAAGAAAGAAAATAATAACAAATATAAAAATAAACCATTTCTTGAAAAGAATAATAATTTTTTACTTTCAAAGAATTTTAAAAAAAAATCAAATAATTTTGTAGTTATGGTAAACGATCATAGCGAAGAAGCACCTAGCGAAGAAATGATACCACCAAAATTACAAGAGGAGAAAGAACCATTTGAAAAACAAGATATAATTGAGACTATTAATAAAGCAATAAACTATAACCCAAAAATTAAAGCTCAAGAGTTTTCGTTCGAATCTTCAAAGGAAAATATAAAACAAGTTTATTCTGCAATATATCCTTCAATTGAAATGAATTTGAGTAAAGGTTACAAGGATGAAGATTCTTCATCATCTACAATATCTACTAAAGAAAACAGAAGCCCACAAGACTTTTCTATAAGTCTTGAACAAGAATTGTATACTGGAGGTAAATTTACTGCTGAGACAAACAAAGCTAAAAATCAGTTATTAATTGAAGAAGAAAATCTAAGATTAACTCGATATGAAGTTATTTTAGAAGCAGCTCTTGTTTATTTAGAAGTTTTAGAAAAAAAGAAATTAATTGAGCTAAACAATATAAAAGAACAAAAATTTAAAAACGATTTAGAATCTATCGAATTGTTTGTAAATGTTGGTACTGCATCTCAATCAGATTTAGTATTTGCACAATCTAAATTAGTCCAAATTGCTGCTGAAAAAATCGCATCTATTAATAATTATAATGTAACTAAAGCAAATTACAAAAAAGTTGTAGGAGAGTTATTACCAGATAAAAGTTTAATAGAACCAAAAATAAATAAAATAAATTTCCCTAATAATTTTAATAATGCCCTTGATACTGCATTTAAAAAAAATCCAAAAATTAAAATTGCGGAATTAGAAGACAGTATAGCTAAATTTGATATTAAATCTAAGTTTGCAGACGCATTACCTAATGTGAGTCTTGATGCTGAATATCAATCAACAGATGATGCTTCATCAAAAGGTAGTTCTTCAAATACAACAGAAATAACAGCAAAAATTACCGTGCCTATTTTTAAAGGAGGAAAAAACCTTTCTAAGATCCAACAGGCAAAAATTATTGCAAAAAAAGTACGGTTTGACTTGGAGAATAAAAGAAACGAAGTTACTCAAACAGTAACAAAGTCATGGACGGATTTTCAAACCTCTGAAACTTTATTAAAAGCTGCTAATATAAATATAGAAGCAAGAAAATTAATCCTAGATGGTATAGAGCAAGAAGTAAATTTAGGAATGAAATCTTATATTGATTTATTACAAACAAAGGAAGATTTAATTGATGCAGAATTTAATAGAATTACTGCAACAAAAAATTATATATTTTCTGCTCTTCAATTAAAAGCAGATATCGGTGAATTATCTTTAAAAGATTTATACATTTAGTTTATAATTAGCTAAGTTATTTCAATAAATATAAAATGTTGGATAAAACTTTTGATCCAAAAAAAATAGATAATAAAAATTATGAGATAGAAGAAAAGCTTGGCATTTTCAACTCAGACTCAAACTCCACAAAAAAAAGCTTCTGTATAATGATGCCACCGCCTAACGTAACAGGTGTTTTACATATGGGTCACGCACTAAATTTTACACTTCAAGATATTATTGTCAGATATAAAAGATTAAATAATTTTAATGTTCTTTGGCAACCAGGCACAGATCATGCTGGAATTGCAACTCAAATAGTAGTTGAGAATGAATTAAATAAAAATGATCAAAATAGATATGGTTTAGGAAAAGAAAATTTTATAAAAAAAGTTTGGGAATGGAAAAATAAGTCTGGTAATCAAATTATTTCTCAAATGAGACAATTGGGCGTATCGGCTGATTGGTCAAGAGAAAGATTTACAATGGACGATGATCTTTCAAAAACTGTAAGAGAAGTTTTTATAGATTTGTTTGAAAAAAAGATGATTTTTAAGGAAAAAAGATTAATTAACTGGGATATAAAATTGCAGACAGCAGTATCTGATTTAGAAGTTGAGAATAAAAATATAAACGGTTATTTATATTTTATAAAGTACCCATTAAAAAAAAATAAAGATTCATTTATTACAATTGCTACAACTAGGCCAGAGACTATGCTTGGAGATACTGGAGTTGCAGTACATCCTAATGATAAAAGATTCAAGAAATTTTATGGTGAAAAACTCGTATTACCAATAGTTGATAAAGAAATCCCTTTAGTTCTAGATGAATACGCTGATCCTGAGAAGGGAACTGGTGCTGTAAAAATTACTCCAGCTCATGATTTTAATGATTTTGAAGTTGGGTTAAGGCACAAACTTAACTTAATTAGTATTTTTGATAAAGAAGGTAAACTTAATAATTCTGTTCCTAAACCTTACCAAGGTCTTGATAGATTGAAAGCTAGAGAAAAAATTTTAGAAAACTTAGAAGCAAAAGGTTTGTTAGAAAAGAAGGAAAAGTATGAATACACTATTCCTTTTGGAGATAGATCTGGTGAGATATTAGAACCTTTTTTAACCGATCAATGGTTTGTAGATGCAAAAAAATTATCAAAAGAAGCTATAAAAGTAGTTAAAGAAAAGAAAATATCCTTTCTTCCAAAAACGTGGGAAAAAACATATTTTGATTGGCTTGAAAATATTCAGCCATGGTGTATTTCAAGACAAATTTGGTGGGGGCATAAAATTCCAATTTGGTACGGACCTGATAAAAAACCATTTGCTGCTATGGATGAAAAAGATGCAATAAATAAAGCTCAGAAATTTTATAAAAAAAAAGTTGATCTAGTCCAAGACCAAGATGTTTTAGATACATGGTTTTCCTCATCTCTATGGCCTTTCTCGACTTTAGGTTGGCCAGAACAAACTAAAGAATTTAAAAAATATTATCCTACTGACTTATTAATTACTGGATTTGATATTATTTTCTTTTGGGTAGCAAGAATGATAATGATGGGTTTGTTTTTTACAAAAAAACCACCTTTTAAAGAAGTATATATTCATGCCTTAATAAGAGATGAAAAAGGACAAAAGATGTCTAAATCAAAAGGAAATGTAATTGATCCATTAGAACTTACAAATAAATACGGTTCTGATGCTTTAAGATTTACTCTATCTTCATTAGCATCACCTGGTCGTGATATTAAATTAAGCACTCAACAAGTCGAGTCTTCTAGAAATTTCTGTACAAAAATATGGAATGCAAGTAGATATATTTTGTTAAACGATTGTAAAATAAACAACTCTTTTGATCCAAAAAAAATAAATAACGTTGTTAATAAATGGATTGTTCACTCAATAGTTGTGGTAAAAGATAATGTAACTAAAGAAATAGATGAGTATAAATTTAATGAAGCATCATCTAATTTATATCAATTTATTTGGAGAACTTTTTGTGATTGGTATTTAGAGTTTACAAAACCAATACTACAAGGAAATGATAAAAAATTAATTGAAGAAACAAAATCTACAATAATTTGGACATTGGATAATATTTTAATTTTACTTTATCCTTTTATGCCTTTTTTATCGAGAGAACTTAGATCACAAATTCATGATAAAGAAGTAGAATATAAATGGCCTGATTTTAAAAATTTAAAAAAATCTGAAGATGCAAAAAAAGAAATAGACTGGATTGTAGAGTTAATTTCTCAAATAAGAACTGTCAGAACAAGTGTAAGAATACCAGCAAAGGCTATACTTAATCTATCATTTAAAGATTTAAAAAAAGATAACGAAAATCTGTTAAACAAATATGGTTCTTTTTTACAAAGATTAGCAAGAGTAGAAGTAAAAGAAACAAAAAGTAAAAACATTCTTCAGTTTGTTTGTGATAAGACAAATTTTTTTCTTGATGTTGGAAATATAATTGATTTAAAAGATGAAGAAAAAAGAATAACAGATCAAATGGAAAAAATAAGAATTGAAATTAACAAAATAAATAAAATGTTAAAAAATAGCGATTTTATTAAAAATGCACCTGTTGAAGTGGTAAAAAAGCAAAAGGAGACTTTTATGAATTATAAAAAAACCTTAACAAAGCTAGAAGAAGCAAAAAAAAATATTTCAACTAATTAAATGAAAACAAAATACAAAAAAAATAATTTAGTTAGCAGAATGGTTTCTAAAGGGCCAGAAAGAGCTCCGCATAGATCGTATTACTATGCAATGGGTTTAAAAGAAAAGGAAATAAACAGACCATTTGTTGGCGTCGTATCAACATGGAACGAAGCAGCGCCATGTAATATATCCTTAATGGGCCAGACAAAATTTGTAAAAAAAGGAGTTATAGAAGCAGGAGGCACTCCAAGAGAATTTACAACAATAACAGTTACTGACGGAATAGCTATGGGACATCCTGGTATGAAATCCTCATTAGTGAGTAGGGAAGTAATAGCAGACTCAGTAGAGTTAACAGTTAGAGGGCATTGTTATTACGCAATTGTTGGAGTAGCAGGCTGTGATAAGTCCTTACCAGGGCTTATGATGGTAATGGCAAGATTAAACTTACCATCAATTTTTATGTATTGCGGATCAATTCTTCCTGGAAAATTTAAAGGAAAACAAGTAACAGTTCAAGATTTATTTGA
>JAKUPP010000049.1 GCA_022450705.1 Alphaproteobacteria bacterium
CCACCATTCTTCTATAGATTTTAATATTTTGCCCACAACCGGGCCTGTTTCGAAACCTCTATTTATAATATCTTTACCAAAAATAGGAAATTTTGGAATTTTATAACTATTAATAAATGAAAAAAATTTTAAATATGTTTTTTTTTTAGATTTATTCGGGGATATTACATAATCATATATTAATAAACTAAAACACAGTTCCTTTCCATATATATGTACAAATTTTATCAAATTATTTCCTATTAATTTAAAATTAATTTTTTTTCTAAAAGTAATAATGTTTTTTATCTTTTCTTTTTCAATGTTTGACAAATTCATATTGTTAAACACTTTTAACAAATTTTTTTCTTTTATTAGAATTGATATTAATGTAGAAAAATCAATTAATTGATTTGAATTACATATTTTTTTTAAATTTTTTACTCTTTTAAGATCATTATCCTCAACAATTATATATTTTAATAATTTACTTTTTTTCATTAAACTTAAAACCTCATACAAATTATCAGATAATAATATTTTTTTAAATTCAGAATAGATTCTTTCAGGCGATAGTTTTTTTAAATTTGACGATAACTTTTTAAAAACTTTTATATCATTTTTATCAATTTTTTTTTTACGTATATTCCATAAAATCTAAAATATCGTAGTATTCTTTAAAAATCTTCTTTAATCCTTTGTTCTGTATCTCCTATAAACTTAATATTTCCTTCTTTTAGATCTTTTATACCACCATGATAATCATATAACCTACCATTTAGAGTGCATGATAAGGCGTTTATAGTTAAATCTCTTCTATTTGAATCAATAAACCAATCTTTAGTAAATTTTACTTTTGCGTGCCTACCATCTGTTTTAATATCTTTTCTTAATGTTGTAATCTCGATTTTTTTCTTATTTATAATTGCTATAACTGTTCCATGACTAATACCACTTGTAATAGTTTTAATTTTCTTTTTTTTTAATAATTGAAGAACTTTATTTGGTAAAATTGTTGTTGCAATATCAATATCATCAGTTTCTTTTTTTAAAATTAAATTTCTTAAACATCCTCCAATAAAACGTGTTTCTTCATTCTTTTCATCTAAAATATTAAATATAAATTTAATATCTTTATTTCTTTGCCATTTTTTTATATTTAATGATTCCATAATTTTCTTATTTTAATATAAATTCATATCCTTTACTTTTCACTTTCAAAGTATTTCTTGAATTTTTATCTACAAGTTTATTTATTAATTGGTAATAAACTGATCTTAATATTTTAGCATTTATATTTTTTCTAATATTAATATATGGAATAAAACTTTTTTTAAATTTTTTGTAAAACAAAGGATTCTTTTTACTTAAAATGATTTCTTCTCCAATATTTGTTTTAAATATAATTTCCTGGTTTTTATCTAAACCTTTAATATTAAAATCAGTTGCTACAAAAGGAGCATCTTCAACTTCAATCTTTCCTTTCTCTGCCGGGGTTTCTAAATAAAAATTACCCTTTCCATCTGCAATTAAAACAGATGCAAATAATTTTATTAAGACTTGTTTTTTTATTAAACTATTCTGATATAACCATTCCCCATTGGATTTGATTTTTATAGGAAATTTTTTTATTATATTTTTTTTCTGCATCAAAGTGATTAGAATGAAATAAATTATAATTATAAAATAAAATAAATTTTATGATAAACCCATTTTTAAGAAATTTAGACTCAATTGGTGAATATTTATCATATCCTTTAATAAGATTTATAACTGGAATATTATTAATACCCCATGGATATGGTAAATTATATAAAGGATTTAATGGAAATCTTGACGGTTTTATTAATTTTTTAGATAAAGAATATTCAAATCCTCTTCTTACAGGTGTATTTTTAGCATATTTGATTGCATTGACTGAATTTATAGGGGGAATTTGTATAGCTCTAGGTTTTTTTACAAGAATTGCAGCTTTATCAGTAACTATATTTATGGCATTTGCTGTTTTATATCATTTGCCTCATGGTTTCTTCTGGAGTAAAGAGGGTTATGAATACCCTTTAATGTGGGGAGTTATAACATTCGCAATTTTTCTTAAAGGTTCAGGAAGATTATCAATTGATGGTAAATTTAGATAAAAAAAATATTATTTGGCTTTTCATCTTTATATTTTTATGCCTTATTTTTGGAAACGGTTTAGGCGGCTATTTTACTTTTATATCTGTCGAAAATTGGTATCAAACTCTAAATAAACCAAGTTTTAACCCCCCGGATTGGGTATTTGGTCCTGTTTGGACAACTCTTTATATTATAATGGGAGTCTCTATCTGGCTAGTTTGGAGAACGGAGCCTAGTAAAACTAGAACAATTGGAATCAGAATTTTTTGGTTACAATTATTTTTTAATGTATTTTGGACATATCTTTTTTTTGGGATTCAAAGAATTGATCTGGGACTTTTCGAAATATTTTTCTTAATATTTTTAATTATTACTAATATTATTTATTTTTTAAAAATCAATAAAATTGCAGGATACTTACTAACTCCTTATCTTTTCTGGGTTATATATGCATCTATCCTTAATTACAATATCTGGATTTTAAATTAATGGCTGGGGCGGCAGGATTCGAACCTGCGAATGCGAGTACCAAAAACTCGTGCCTTACCACTTGGCGACGCCCCAATAAAGGTATTACTATAAAATTATATTAAAAAGCAGATTTATTCAAAGATTAAGTTTTAATTGAATAAACTCCAGACCACCATTTAGGGTGTTTTTTTTTTAATAAAATGTTTATTTTTTTTGCATCTATTTTTTTTTTAAATAAGCCAAAGACCGTTGGCCCGCTCCCGCTCATTTTTGAGAAAAAACAATTTTCTGACAAATTTAAAAACTTGGTCATTTCTTTAATTTCTGGAACAAACTTTTCTGCATATATCTGTAAATCGTTATTTTGCTCCAGTATCCATGAAAAAAAATTTTTATATGTATAGCTGCTGTTTTTTATTGATTTTTTTTCTTTATATATATTAAAAACTTTTTTTGTTGAAAGTTCTTTACGAGGATTTATTAATAATAATGAAATTTTTGGAATTTTTGGAGCTTTTTTTAAAATCTGCCCATAACCAGAAAAAAAAACATTTTTATTATATAAACATGCTGGAACATCGGATCCTATTTCCATAGCAAGTTTGAATAAATCTTTTTCTTTTATTTTTTTTTTATTTAAAAAGTTTAAGCCTTGCAAAACTGCTGCTGCATCTGATGAACCTCCTCCTAGCCCAGCTGCAACTGGTATTCTTTTATTTAAAAATATTTTATAATTAGTTCTTAAATTCAAAAATTCTGAAAAAATAATAAAAGTTTTTTCAATTATGTTTTCATTTTTTTTAAGGAAACTTTTAAACGGACCTTTGATTTCTATAGAAAATTTTTTACTTTCAGAGATTCTTATTTCGTCGTAAAGATCTATAAAACAAACTAAACTTCTTAAATTATGTAAATTGTTTTTTGATTTGTTAAATACATTAAGAAATAAATTTACTTTTGCATAAGCTTTACATTTAAAAGTTTTTCCTTTTAACATTGATTTATAAAAGATTTAATTCATCGTTGGCGTTAAATTTTTTTATTTTATCCTCTATTTTTATTCGCAAATCTTCTTCAGAATTGAACTGAATTGCTTTTTTCCATTGATATAAAGCTTCAAGCTCCCTATTAACCTTTAAATATGCGTCTCCTAAATGATCATTAATAATTGGATCTGTTGGTTTCAAACTAACTGCTCTTTCAAGCTCTTCTACTGCTTTATTATATTCCTTTAAATTATAATATGCCCATCCTAAACTATCCACAATGTACGGATCTCTTGGTCTTAAATTTACGGCTTTCAAAATAAATTTCTTAGCTTGATCTAAATTAATGTCTTTTTCAATCCATGAATAACCCAAATAATTTAAAACATCTGGTTCATCTGGTCTAAATTCTAAAATTTTTAAGAAGTCTTTTTCTGCTAGCTTCCACTGATCATTTCTTTCATATGCCATTCCTCTTGAATAAAGTAAATCCCAGTGCTCAGGACCAATATTTTTTATTCTTAATATAGCTTCATTATAAAATTTTATAGCCTTACCATACTTATCGTAGTTTCTATATATATCACCAAGAAGTTTTAATGAATCATATCTATCTTTTTTCTCATTTGACATTTCTTCTAAAATTAAAATAGACTTTTTGTTATCACCTAGTAATTCTAAATTTCTTGCTTTTTTTAATTTTGAATGCCAGTAAAAATTTGATGAAGGTCTTATTTTTTCATATAAAACATTTGCTTGTTTATAGCTACTATTATTTTCTAGTAATTCAGCCAAATAAAGTTGTGCTACTTCGAAATCCTCTTTTAAATACAAAGAAAAATACGAATAAATTATAGAAAAACTATTTGTAAAATCAGATCTAAAAGAACTTGCAATAGTGCTATATAATTCTGCAATTGCGTCATTTAAATTTACAATTAATTTATTTGGTATTATCTTGCTTTCAATTCTTTTTAATGCTTTTTCAACCAACAACTCATCATTCGAACTAGATAAAAATTTGTTATAAATCTCTTTTGCTTTATCGAAGTCGCCATTTCTTTCAAAAGCATTTGCAGAAATTTCTACTAGTCTATAAGAAGGTTGGGTAAAAGCATTTATAGATTTTTGGTAATATATTAATGCCTCATCATTTTTATTAAAAAATTCATGAATCAAAGCTAAATTAAAATTTCTTAAGCCGTTGATTGAGAAATCTTTCTCTAATTCATTTAATTTTTTTTTTGCCTTTTGAAGATTCTTTTTTTCCAAAGCTATTAACCATGCTTCGATAATAGGAACTGAGAATCTTTCATAAGAACTTTTTTGTATTTTTTTTAATCTAGTCAAAGCAGAATTGATTTTTTTTTCTTTTATATCTGAAACAACTAAAGCCATTAAGATATTTGCACTATCAAAATCTTCAGAATTAA
>JAKUPP010000005.1 GCA_022450705.1 Alphaproteobacteria bacterium
TATTAGATAAAACATGCAAATTAGTTAATTGGTCTGTTCTTCCATTTACGCTATTTTTTGGCATAACCGTTGATCTGTCCCAGTGCAAAATTCCCATTGTTTCATAAAGCAAAGATATTTCTTTATATTTATTTTCTAAATCTTTATAAAAATTTATTTTCATTAGTGTCTTTTTGAATAAATGTAATTCATAACTAAGAATAATAGTCCAAGTATTGCCCAAGTTATTGCATATTGTAAATGGTTATTTACTATTTTTGGAGTTGAAGAATTTATGATGGTAAGTTTATGATTAGGATTACTTCCAATTAAATCCACAAAAATATTATCAACTAATCTTAGTCCTGCAAATTTAGACATTTCATCAGTGCTTATATAAAACCATAAATTTTTCTCCATATTATTTTTTGGTGTAAAAATATTTTTAATATCAGACTCTTTCAAAATACCTTTAATTAAATATTCTTTATTTGGTTCTCTTATCTTTATTATTTCTTTAAGCCATCCTCGATTGGTTAAAATATATCTGCCATCTTTAAGTAAAAAGGGAGTTATTAAATGATAACCAACTTGGTCTTTATTAACCCTAGGACCTAAAAACATACTCTTTTCATTAATAAAAGTACCTTCCAAATATACATTTTTAAATTTAAAGTTTCTTAAATCACCAGATAGTACATTTATATTTATTGAATCTGAATTATAAGCTTTTTCAATATTGCTAATTAAATTTTTCTTCCACTCAAGTCTTTTAACTTGCCAAATACTTAAACTAAAACAAATCAAAGAAATTATTATTGAAACTAAAGTGAAAGTTTTTTTTATTTTTAACAACGTTTAGTTATTATTTTCTGAAATTTTTTCTAAATTTTGGTCAGACTGAAAAAAAGTATATGATAAAACAATGCTATTTAAATGTTTAACACTAGGATCATTTAAAATTTTAGGATCAATATAAAAATTGATAGGTAACAAAACTTCTTCCCCAGGTTCTAATGTTTGATTTTCAAAACAAAAGCAATCAACTTTATTAAAATATTGTGCTGCTTCAAATGGGAGAACATTGTATGTTGCAACGCCTGTGATACTTTTATTCCCATTATTTTTAGCTTTATAAAAAGCTAATATAGAATCTCCAATTTTGGACTCCATACTTCTTTGCTCAGGTTTAAAAGACCAATTTAATTTTTTGTTTACATCTGAATTAAATTCAATTTTTATTTTCTTTTGAGAAATATCTATTTGATCTTTAATATCAACTATTTTTGGCGTTCCTCCGTATCCAGTCACTTGGCAAAATAATTTATACAAAGGAACTGCGGCAAAAGTCAAAAAAAACATAAAACTTACAAGAAATATAAGGCTAAAAGTAATTTTCAAATTATTCTTTTTCATATAAATACCTAAAGTTTAACCCAAGTCATTACATAAAAAATTAAAACCAGTGTAAGTAAAATTATTAGTAAAGCTAAGTTTTTAGCTTTTCTTTTCTTTAATTCTTCGTCTGTTAATTTTCTTCTCATAATTAAGCAAATAAATTTAAATGATCAATAATCATACTTAAAAATAAAATATATAGATAAAAAATAGAATAAAGAAACATTTTTATTGGTTTATCTTTATTACTTTTATCTAAATAAACTTTAAAAGAATGATAAATAAAATATAAACCCAGTATTATGGAAGTTAATAAATAAAAAATACCAAAGTATCCTAAAAAAAAAGGGAGTAATGTTATTAAAAACATTAAAAAAGAATATATAACAATTTGTTCCTTAGTTTTTTTAACACCAGAAATTACTGGTAACATTGGAAAGCCTGCGGATTTATAATCTTTTAAACAATGAATAGATAAGGCCCAGAAATGTGGGGGCGTCCACATAAAAATTATCAAAAACATTAATAATGGCAAAATATCAAGACTGTTAGTTACGGAAAGCCAGCCAATTAATGGTGGGAAAGCTCCTGCCGCGCCACCAATTACTATATTATATTTTGTTTTTGGTTTTAACCACATGGTGTAAATAACCACATAAAAAAATATTGAAAAAGCTAAAAACGCAGCTGCATAGTAGTTTATAGCAACAGCCATTACATAAATTGAGATCAAGCTTAAGAAAATAGCAATTCCCAATGCTTCACTCTTTTTAATTTTATTTGATGGTAACGCACGCTTTCGTGTTCTTAACATTTTGAAATCTAAATCACTTTCGTACCACATGTTAAAAGCTCCGGCCGCACCAGATCCAAGAGCAATGCAAAATATTGAAACAAAAGCAATCCAAGGATGAATTGACACAGGTGCAACAAAAATGGAAACAAAAGCTGTAAAAACAACAAGCGTCATTACTTTTGGTTTAACTAAACTAAAATAATCTTTAAAAAACAATATATATCCAGAACTCTCTGATAATTTTTTATTAGCAGATATTATTTTTGCTACCATTAATAGGATTTTAAGAAAAAAATTTAAAAAAAACTATGTTTTTGGAACTTTATCACCAAAAGTATGAAAAGGTGGTGGTGAACTTACTGACCATTCTAATGTTGTAGCGCCTTCACCCCATGGGTTTGCAGCAGCTTTTTTACTACTCATGAATGCTTTAATTACAATATAGATAAACAAAAGAGTGCCAGCAGCACTTATATATGCTCCAATTGAAGCAACTCCATGCCATCCTGCATATGCATCTGGATAATCTGGAACTCTTCTAGGCATTCCAGCCAAACCTAAGAAATGCATTGGGAAAAAGGTAACGTTAACACCGATAAATGTTAACCAAAAATGTAACTTTCCTAAACTTTCAGAATATTCTTTTCCAGTCATTTTAGAAAACCAATAATAAAAAGAGCCAAATATACCAAAAACAGCAGCTATTGACATTGTGTAATGAAAATGCCCAACAACATAATAAGTGTCATGAAGTGCAAAATCTAAACCCGCATTCGATAAAACAACGCCTGTAACTCCACCAACGGTAAACAAAAAGATAAATCCTAAAGCCCATAACATTGGAGTTTTAAAACTGATTGAACCACCCCACATAGTTGCTAACCAACTAAAAATTTTTATACCTGTTGGGACAGCTATCACTAAAGTTGCTGCATTAAAATATGCTCTTGTATCAATATCCATACCGGCTGTATACATATGATGAGCCCAAACTGCAAATCCAATAACACCTATTGCAACCATTGCATAAGCCATACCTAAGTATCCAAAAATCGGTTTTTTTGAAAATGTTGAAACAATATGACTAATAACTCCAAAACCCGGAACAATTAAAACATAAACTTCTGGATGTCCAAAAAACCAGAAAAGATGTTGAAATAAAACTGGATCTCCTCCCCCTGCTGGATCAAAAAAAGCTGTACCAAAATTTCTATCTGTTAAAAGCATGGTGATTCCTCCTGCAAGAACAGGAAGTGATAAAAGTAATAAAAAAACAGTTACTAAAATTGCCCAAACAAATAAAGGCATTTTATGTAGTGTCATTCCAGGGGCGCGCATATTAAAAATTGTAGTTATAAAATTTATTGCTCCTAAGATTGAAGAAGCGCCTAGCAAATGTATGCCTATAATTAAATAATCAACTGAATTTCCGGGGTGTCCTATTTTAGAACTCAACGGTGGGTAAAAGGTCCAGCCCGATCCCATTCCCGTTTTATATGCCATCATTAGCATAAGAAAGGCTGGTATCAATAACCAAAAACTTACATTATTCATTCGAGGAAAAGCCATGTCAGGAGCCCCAATCATAATTGGAACAAACCAATTACCAAATCCTCCTATCATAGCAGGCATGATCATTGCAAAAATCATGATTAATCCGTGCATTGAAATAAGGGTATTATAAAGTTGGTGATCTCCACCCAAAACTTGTAATCCTGGTTCTGCTAATTCTGCGCGCATTGTTAAAGACATAGAAAGACCGATTAATCCTGCAACAAAAGCAAAAATTAGATACATAGTACCTATGTCTTTATGATTAGTTGAATACACCCATCTCTTCCATCCTGTTGGATGACCGTGACCGTGATGTTCTGCTGTACTAGAATATGCCATTTTTAATTATTTATGCTCCCCACCAATATACTACAGTAAATAGAAAAATCCATACTACGTCAACAAAGTGCCAGTACCATGCAGCTGCTTCAAAACCTACATGATGGTCTGCTGTAAAATGTCCTTTTATAGATCGAATTAAACAAACTAACAAAAAAAGAGATCCGACAATAACATGAAAACCGTGGAAACCTGTAGCCATATAAAAGGCTGAAGAATATATGCCTTCAGTAAAAGCAAATTTTGCATGATGATATTCATAAGCTTGAAAAGCAGTAAAGGTCCATCCCAAAGCTAAGGTAAGAATTAAACCATAAATAAGTTTTTTTCTATTATTTTCTTTTAAACCGTGATGTGCCCATGTAAGTGTTGCGCCAGAGGTTAATAAAATAACAGTGTTTAAAAGTGGTATTCCCATTGCATGCATAGTTTCAACACCTTCAGGTGGCCATACCCCGCCTATGGCTTCTCTAGAAGCTGGATACAAACTAGGATCAAAAAAAGCCCAAAAAAAAGCGACGAAGAAACACACTTCCGAAGCAATGAACAATACCATTCCATATTTCAAACCAATTTGAACTATTTTATTGTGAAAACCGCTATGAGATTCTTTTACAACGTCTATCCACCAGACAGCCATGGTAAATAATACTACCCCCAATCCAATAAGCATAGGTAACATTGAACCACGTGTTGTTTCTTCAGCACCAAATGCCAGACCATCTCCAAAATAACTGACAGCACCAAAAGCAAGAATAATAACTCCAAGTGAACCTAAGGCTGGCCAAGGACTTGGGTCGACTAAATGATAATTATGTTTTTCAAATTTCATAAAATTTAATTATTTAACAATTTCTACTTTTTTAATTTCTTCATTTCTTTTTGCAGCAGCCTTTTTATTTTTAACCCAATTATCAAATTCAGATTCTGATACAGCTTTAACCATTACAGGCATAAAACCATGGAGCATTCCGCAAAGTTCTGAACATTGACCGTAATACGTTCCTTCATTAAGAATTTCAAACCATGTATCTTGCGCTCTTCCTGGAACACCATCAATTTTTATTCCAAATGCAGAAACTGAAAAACTATGAATAACATCTGATGCGGTTGCAATAACTTTTATTTTTTTATTTACTGGTAGAACAAGTGGTTCATCAACATCTAGCAATCGCACATATTTTTGTCCTGTTTCTTTGGACATTTCATCACACTCTTCTTTCGTACCGCAAAGCATATTACTATCAAAAGCAATGCCATGATCTGGATATTCATAAGACCAATACCATTGATTGCCAATTGCTTTAATAGTCATTTCTGTATTTGGATTATGATGAGAATAATATAAAAGTTTAAAAGCAGGAATTGCGATTATAATTAATATTATAGTCGGTATAGCAGTCCACAAAACTTCTAAAGTTGTATTATGTGTTGTTTTGGTTGGTTTAGGGTTATTTTTTTCACTAAATCTTATAATTATATAGACCATTAATGCTATAACAAAAACAGCAATAGCAATAATAATAGGATTTATAAAACTATCGTGGAATCGTACTACTTCTTCCATTGTAGTAGTAGCTGGAGGTCTAAAACCTAATTGCCAAGGTTTAGGTCCGCCATCTGCAAATGTAGTACCACTGAAACTAAATAAACTTGTTAAAAAAAATAAAACTTTTTTCACAAATAATCTCCCTTTACACATTAATAAATTAAAAGAAAATTAAACTTTATCAACAAAAAAAATACAAATGTTGATCTATATTAATTATATTATTATATATTAGAAAATTATGAATAAAATTCACAACTCATACGATCTTTTTTTTGAAAAAGAAGGATTGGATTTTAAGAAAACTGAAAAAATTATAAACGAATCATTAAGAAAAGCTGACGACGGGGAGCTTTTTTTAGAATTTAAACAATCTGAAAGTTTTGTATTTGATGATAAAAAAATAAAAAACGCTAGTACATCTATAGATAAAGGGTTTGGCCTGCGTTCTGTAAAAGATGAAACTTCTGCATACTCGCATTCCTCAAATATTAGTGAAGCAAGTATTAAAAATGCAGGTAAAACTGTTCAATCAATTTTATCATCTTCTTCTAAATCAAAAATTGTTGATCCAATAAGAACTAATAAAAAACATTATTCAAACATAAATCCTTTAAACGGTTTTACTTCAGAGGAAAAAACAAAACTTTTAAAATCTATTGATGAATATACAAGAAAATTAGATAGAAGAGTAAAGCAGGTATCTGTATCTCTTAATGGAGAATGGCAAGCTATACATATTATAAGAAAAAACGGATATCATTGTGGAGATATAAGACCTCTAGTTAGATTAAATATATCTGTAACGGTTGATAATGGAAAAAGAATGGAAACCGGTTCTAGTGGTGCGGGTGGAAGAAAAAATTATATTGATTTTTTTACTGATAAAATATGGAAAGAACAAGCAAAGGATGCTTTGAGACAAGCGATAACAAACTTAAAATCTTGTCCGACCCCAGCTGGTAAAATGCCAATTGTTTTAGGTCCTGGCTGGCCAGGCATTATTCTTCATGAGGCCATTGGGCATGGATTAGAAGGTGATTTTAATAGAAAAAAAATATCAGTTTTTTCAGATCTTCTTGGAAAGAAAATTGCATCAAAAAATGTAACTGTGGTTGATGATGGAACAATTGATTATAAAAGAGGTTCAATAACAGTTGATGATGAAGGTACTCCGAGTCAGTGCACTACATTAATAGAAAATGGTATTATGGTTGGGCACATGCAAGATAGATTAAATGCAAGTTTAATGAAAACTAGTTCAACTGGAAATGGGAGAAGAGAAAGTTATGAATATCTTCCCATGCCAAGAATGACTAATACATATATGCTTTCAGGAAATACTTCTGAAGAAGACATATTCAAATCAGTGAAAAAAGGATTATATGCTGTTAATTTCTCAGGCGGAAGTGTAGATATTACATCGGGTCAATTTGAATTTTCAGCATCAGAAGCCTACATGATTGAAAATGGAAAAATTACCAAACCTGTTAAAGGCGCAACTTTGATAGGAAAAGGAGAAGAAGTATTAAAAAAGATTTCATTAGTTGGTAACAATATGTCTTTGGATGGCGGTATTGGAACTTGTGGAAAAGAAGGCCAAGGAGTCCCTGTTGGCGTCGGACAACCTACAATTTTGGTGGATGAAATTTTAGTTGGAGGAACAGATGTTTAATAATCTGTTTTTGTAAAAAAATTAATCTTTTGGTTTTCTAAATAACCTATTTTCTAAAATAATAAAATTTTTTATCATTAATTTCCAAATTCTTTCAACTGTTAAGCTGTTTACTTTATACTTTTTTGACAAACTATTTATTCTTTTTAAAACAATATTAATTCTCTTTCTATCGATTATTTGTTTTTTATTTGTTTTAAATTTTACAGCCTGTCTCGCATAAAATTCTCTTTCAGCAATTAGTTTGACTAAGCGCGTATCGATATTATCAATACTTTTTCTTACTTCATTTAAGTTTTTAAATTTTTTTTTCATCTTAAAAAAGAATAACCTTTTAAATATTTTTTAATATGAATTATTTATGAATATTTTGTCCGAACAGTTATTATTTTTATCAACATGTTCATAAATTAATTTTTCAGCTGGAGTAATGCCGCTTTCAGCAATTTCAAATAAAACATCTAAAAAATATTCTTCGTTTCTCTTACTTTTATTTAAATAATTTCTTATATTTAATCCTTTTTTAGCTAATAATAAAATTTCGATACAAAGATCTTGAATTTTTTTTCCTTTTATCTTTGATCTTAATCCATATTTTTGAACATCATGATTCAACTGGGAAATATCTTCTAATTTCCAATCTTTTAAAAATAAAAAAATTTCATTTAAAATTGTTTTATTGTATAAAAGTCCAACCCAAAAAGCAGGTAGAGCACATATTCTATTCCATGATCCACTATCAGCCCCTCTCATTTCGATATATTGTTTAATTCTAACATCTGTAAATATGGTACTGATATGATTTTCTAAATCTTTAACAGTGGGTCTTTGTTTTGGAAATTTATTTAATTTTCCATTTAAAAAATCCCTAAAATTTTGATTTTTTACTTCAATATATTTTCCATCTTTTACTACAAAATACATTGGTACATTTAGCAAATAAGAAACATATTTTTCAAATGTAAATTTTTTTGAAAAAACCTCAGAAATTATACCGCATCTCTTTTTATCAGTTTTTGACCAAATATGACTTCTGTAACTTAAAAACTTAGATTTCTTTTTATTTATTATCGGAGAATTTGCAAATAAAGCTGTAACAAATGGTTGTAAAGCAAATCCCACTCTTACTTTCTGAAACATATCATTTTCATTTGCATAATCCAGATTAGTTTGTATGCAACAAGTTGATGACATCATTTCTAATCCGTGAGAGCCAGCTGTTTTCATTTTTTTTTTCATAATTGAGTATCTTTTTTTTGGAACCCAGCCAGAATTTTTTTTAAAATTTTTAGGATAATAACCAATACCAAGAATTCCTAATTTCTTTTTTTCACAAATTGTTTTTAGCTCGTCTAGGTAAATTTTTGCTTGTTTACAAGTTTCATGTATAGTTTTAACCGTTCCTCCTGATAACTCAATTTGACACCTGGGTTCAAGCGAGATCGTTGATCCTTTTTTTTTTAAAGCAATAGGATTTTTATCCTCTATTACTTCTTTCCATCCTTTTTTTTTTAATAATTTAAATAAAGACTTAATTCCATTTTTTCCGTAATAATCAATTGGCTGTAAGTTATTTAAATCATAAAGAAATTTTTCGTGTTCAGTTCCAATTTTCCAAAATTGTTTAGATTTTGATCCTTTTTGAAAATACTCAATTATTTCTCTCTTATTCTCTAAAATCTTTTTCATATTTTATTTTTTTTTGTGTATAAACAAAGTTAACGCACTAATTGCAGCTGTATCAGCCCTTAAAATTCTTTCTCCTAAGCTTAAACCATAAACATAATTTAAACTTTTTAAAAAATTTTTTTCTGATGGAGAAAATCCACCTTCTGGTCCGATAAGTATAGTATTTATATTCTTTTTTAATGTTAAAAAATTATTAAAAGTTTCCTTTTTTTCAGTTTCATCACAAAAAATAACTTCATTATTTTTATCCCATAAAGAAAATAAACTTTTTAAACTTTTAAATTCATGTATTTCAGGAACGCTAAGTCTTCCAGATTGTTGCGATGCTGCTATCAAACAGGCATTTGCTTTTTTATAATTAAATTTCTTAATAACAGAACGCTCTGAAATAATCGGAAAAATATTAGAAACTCCTAGTTCAGTAATTTTTTCGATTAAATAATAATTTCTATGCCCTTTAATTGGAACATAAATAATATTTATTAACTTTTCTTTTTCTTTTTTTTTTATTTGCTTCTCAATTAAAATTACAGCTTTTTTTTTATTTAAACTTTGTATCACTCCTGTCCACTCTCCTTGAAAACCATTAAAAATTGAAAGTTTTTGTTTTTCTCTTATTCTTAAAACATTTGATATATAATGTGTATGTGAAACTGATAAGTTAATTAAAGATTTCTCTTTAAGTTCAGTCTTTATAAATAATCTTTTTAATGGCAGAATATCTTTCAAATTTTTATGTTTAAATATATTTTATATTACTTAAAAAATTTTCTGATTCTAATAAGAATAAATAAACCAACTGGAATTATGTTATTAATGTTTCCAGCTATTTGGTCCATCTTAATAGTATCAAAAGAAGAAATCGATATTTATCTAATTTTGTTATTTATATATGGGTCATTTATAATGAGGTCAGCTGGATGTATTATAAATGACATAATAGATAAAAATTTTGATAAACGTGTTAAAAGAACAAAATTTCGCCCGTTAGCATCTGAAAATTTAGATATAAGTGACGCAATCATTTTATTTATTGTTTTTCTCTCTATTGGTTTATCAATATTGTTAAGTTTAAATTCTACATGCATTTTATTAGGTTTTATTGCTTTTCCATTAATAATGTTATATCCATTAATGAAAAGATTTACATATTTTCCTCAGCTATTTTTAGCAATTGTTTTTAATTTTAGTGTTCTAATTTCGTGGACAGCTGCAACAGGTAGGTTTGATAATCAAAGTTTATTATTATATCTAGCCTGCATATTTTGGACTTTGGGATATGATACAATTTACGCATATGAAGATAAAGAAGATGATAAAAAAATTGGTGTTAAATCTTTAGCAATATATTTAGAACAAAATATTAAATTTTGGATTTCATTATTTTATTTATCTTTTATATCGATTTTTTCTTTTCTTGGAGTACTAAATAATATTAATTCTATTTTTTATATAATTCTAATATTATTTGCTTTAAAAATTTTATATGAATTCTTTAAAATTGAAAAATCAAACTCTAAAAATTATGTAAAAATTTTTCATATGAATTCATGGTATGGTTTTTTTATAACAATTGGATTATTTTCTAACTATATATAATGTTTATATAATTTAATAAATGAATGAAACTCAAATAAATGAAAAAGCTGATTTTTTAATAAAGAAATCAAAAAAAGCTGGTGCTGATAGTGTTGATGTTTTGTATGTTGAGAATACAAATATAGATATTGGTTCTAGATTAAAAAAAATTGAAAAATTAGAAAGATCTGAAAGCAATGACATGGGTTTACGTTTTATGAAAGATAAAAGACAGGTTATGGTATCTTCTAATGATTTAAATAAAAAAAGTCTAGAAGAGCTAGTTTTTAAAGCTTCGAAAATGGTAAAAGCAGTTCCTAAAGACCCTTATTGTTCTATTGCAACAAAAAAAGATATAATAAAAAATATTCCAGACATAAAAATTTTTGAAAATAAAGAACCATCTATTAAATCATTAAAAAAAAAAGTTATTGAAGCTGAGAAAGCTGGTTTGAATGTTAAAGGTGTAACTAATTCAGAAGGCGCTGAAATTGGTTGGAATAAATCAAAAATACATTTGTTTAATAGCAATGGATTAAACGTAAGTTATCAATCATCAAGCCACAGCATTTATGCTGTTTTAATTGCTGGTAAGGGCACATCAATGGAAAGAGAATATGAATTCGCAACTAGTGTTTTTGAAAAAGATTTAACAAAAGCTTCTTTAGTAGGAGAAAAAGCTGGTGAATTTGCGGTAAGGAAACTTAATCCAAAGAAAATAAAAACATCGAAAATTCCTGTTATTTTTTCACCAAGAGTGGCAAATAGTTTTTTAAAGCATCTTTCAAATTCAATAAATGGAAATTCTATAACTAGAGGTACAAGTTTTTTAAAGAAAAAATTAAATAAAAAAATATTTTCAAGTGATATTAATATTGTAGATGATCCTCTAAGAAAAAAAGGTTTACAATCTAAACCTTTTGATGGAGAAGGCTTAGAAACTAAAAAAACACAAATTGTCAAAAATGGTGTCTTGAAAACATGGTTTTTAGATCTTGCTACAGCCAGTCAACTGAAATTAAAATCTACGGCTCATGCATCCAGAGGTATTTCAAGCCCCCCAACACCAAGCCCTACTAATCTTTACTTTGAACCAGGTGATTCAGCGCCAAAAAATTTAATTGGTAATATTAAAAAAGGTATCTATTTAACAGAATTAATGGGTTCAAGCGTAAATTTAATAAATGGTGATTATAGTAGAGGCGGCTCAGGATTTTGGATAGATAAAGGTGAAATTACATACCCTATTAATGAAATCACAATCGCAGATAATTTAAATGATATGTTTAAAAAAATAACACTGGCAAACGATCTTGAATTTAAACAAGGATTAAATTCTCCAACTATGTTAATTGAAGATATGATAGTAGCCGGATAATTTTTATGAAAAATAATAAAAGCGAAAAAAGCATCGTACTTGTAAAAAGATTAATTAAAGAACACGTTAGGCCATATTTTGGAAAATTATTACTTGCTGCTATATGTATGGCAATAGTAGCAGCAGCAACTGCTGGAAATGCTTGGTTGATGCAACCAGTTTTAGATGAAGTTTTTTTAAATAAAAACACTAAATTACTTCTTTTAGTGCCAATCGCAGTAATGACTATAGCGATTGTTAAAGGTTTGGCTTCTTATGGTGAATCAATTTATATGGAGTACGCGGGAGAAAGGATTATTTCTGATGTAAGATATAGGCTATTTTCTCATTTAATGAATGCTGACTTAAATTTTTTTCATAAAAACTCTTCAGGAAAATTAATATCTCGTTTTACATATGACGTTGGTTTGCTTAGAGCATCTGTTTCTACCGCGCTTACAGGAATAGCTAAAGATACAATGACATTAATTTTTTTGGTTGCTTTAATGTTTTATCAAGATTGGTTTCTCGCAATTATAGCCTTTTTTGTTTTTCCTGCTGCAGTTCTTCCAATTCTTTATATTGGTAGAAGAATAAGAAAAATTTCAACATCTACTCAAGCTGAAATCGGGTCCTTTGCTAGTTTACTAAGTCAAATTTTTCAAAGCGCTAGATATGTTAAAGCATATACGATGCAAAAATATGAAAAGAAAAGAGCAAAAAAGATTGTGGAAGATCTGTTTAATTTAATTTATAAATCAGTAAGAATTAGATCAAGAACTAGGCCAATTCTTGAATCACTTGGAGGTATTGCAATTGCCTTAGTCATTTTTTATGGAGGAACAAAAGTAATTAGTGGCGCAACAACTCCTGGAACTTTCTTTTCATTTATAACTGCTTTATTGATGGCTTATCAGCCATTAAAAAGATTAGCAAACTTTAATGTGAACATACAAGATGGTTTAGCAGCAGCAGTTAGAATATTCAATTTACTCGATCAAAAACCAGAAATTATTGATTCACCAAATGCAAAAGAATATGTTCTCAAAAAAGGTGAAATAGAATTTAAAAAAGTTAGATTTTCTTATGGATCAAAAACTTCTCATGCTTTAAATAATATAAATCTAAAAATCCCAGGAGGAAAAACTGTTGCATTAGTTGGTAAAACAGGCGCAGGAAAATCAACCATTCTTAATTTGATTCCAAGATTTTATGATACTGTCAACGGTGAAATTATAATTGATAAAAAAAATATAAAAGATTATAAAATTCAGAGTCTGAGACAAAAAATAGCCTTAGTTAGCCAAGAAGTAACGTTGTTTGATGATACTATTAGATCTAATATTGCATATGGTAATCCAAATTGTAGTGAAAAACAATTATATGAAGCAGCAAAAAAGGCTGATGCACATGAATTTATTACTGCTTTCAAAAATGGATATAAATCATTAGTTGGAGAGCATGGTATACAATTATCAGGTGGTCAAAGACAAAAAATAGCGATTGCAAGAGCTATTCTAAAAGATGCGCCAATTTTATTATTAGACGAAGCAACTTCTTCATTAGATTCAGACTCAGAAAAAGATATACAAAAGAGTATTAAAAAATTAATGAAAAATAAAACAACTTTAGTAATAGCACATAGACTTTCTACAATTCTAGATGCTAATTTGATATATGTTATAGATAACGGTAAAGTTGTAGAGCGTGGAAATCATAAAACATTAATGAAAAATAAAGGATTGTATTCTAAGTTATATAAATTACAGTTCGCAAGTCAAAAAAGTTCAAAAAAAAAAATCGTAAACTTAGAAGATTACTTAGATAAAAAAAATTTAGTTTAAACGGGTGTTAAGCTATAAAAAAATTCTTAGAACAAAAATAGCATATAGTGCCGTATGCTGGCTAGGAGCAAAATATATAAAGCTTGTTTCATTTACTAATAGTTGGAGTTTTATAAATAAAAAGTATGTCGAGAATTTGTGGAAAAAAAATGAATCATTTATACTTTGTTTTTGGCATGGAAGACTTTTGATGATGCCATTGAGCTGGAACAAAAAAAAAAAAATTAATGTCTTGATTAGTTCTCATCCAGATGGTCAGTTACTTTCAAGAACTGTAAAATATTTTGATATAGAAACAATAATAGGTTCATCTTCAAAAGGAGGTTCTGAGGCTATTAGAAATATTATTAAATCACTTAAATCAGGAACTTCTATTGGAATGACGCCAGATGGACCAAGAGGACCAAGAATGAAGATTAATTCAGCAATTATTAAAATAGCAAGTTTAACAGGGTGTAAAATTGTTCCTTTAGCATATTCAGTTAAAAAAAAAATTTTTTTAAATAGTTGGGATAAATTCTTATTAGCATTACCATTTGGAAAGGGATGTTTTATTTGGGGAAGGCCATTTGAAGTTAAAAAAAATATTTCAAAAAAAGAAGATATAAAATTATCTAATAAATTAGAAAAAATTCTTATAAAATTAACTAAAGACGCAGACAAATATTGGAATTAAAAAAAAATTACTAGATTAAATTGTTACAAAAACTTTTAATATTATTTAAATACGGTTATCCAAGTTTCTGGTCTAAGAAAAATAATTTAATAGAAAAAATTATTATTTTTATTCTATTCCCATTTAGTTTCTTTTATTTTTTAGTTTCTAAAATTGATAAAAAGTTAAAAAAAATAAATAAAGTAGGAATACCTGTTATTTGTATAGGAAATATCAATACTGGAGGATCCGGGAAAACGCCTTTTGTAATTTATTTAGCAAATTTATTAAAGAAAAAGAAAATAAATACTCATATAGTTTCCCGCGGATACCTTGGTAAATTACGCGGACCAATTAAAGTAGATTTAAAAAAGCACTCTTCTAATGATGTGGGAGATGAAGCTTTATTGCTTGCTAAACAAACTGATACTTGGGTATCAAAAAATAAGTTTGAAGGTGCTTTAAAAGCTACATTAGATGGGGCAGATGTAATTATTTTAGATGATGGATTACAAAATTATTCACTTTATCAAGATTTAAAGATTTTAATTGTAGATGGAGGTTTTGGCTTTGGTAATGAATTTATTTTACCGGCAGGTCCTTTAAGAGAAACTATAAATTCTGGAATCAAAAAATCGGATATATTAATTCTTTTCAATAAAGATGAAAATTGTATAGAAAAAAGAATAAAAAATAAAATTCCAGTTATTTATGGGAATTCTAAAATAAAAAAATTCGCAAATTTAAAAAATAAGAAAATAATTAGTTTTTCTGGTATGGGAAGGCCAGAAAAATTTTATTCCTCATTAAAAGAAAAAAAATTAAATGTTTTAAAATTTTTTTCTTTTCCTGATCACTATTCGTATAGTAAAAAAAAAATAGATAGCCTTCTTAAGTATGCAAAAAAAAATAATTCCATACTTGTTACAACTTTGAAAGATAAACAAAGAATAAATATTAGCCAAAGAAAGAGAATGGTTTTTTTAGATTTAGAAATTGAGATAAAACAAGAAAAAAAATTAATTAATTTTTTAAAAAAAAGAAAAATTGTATAAATTAAAAAAAAATATTATGTATTTTTTAGAAGGCTCTTTCCTTTTATTAATATTTATTGTTTTAAGAATTTTGCCATTAGGTATTTCTTCTTTTTTAATGGGAAAGTTATCATCATTAATTGGTCCCAGACTTGGAGTTACAAAAAAAGCATATAATAATATAAAAAATGTAATGCCTGAAAAGAATGAAAAAGAAATAACAAAAATTATAAAAGATATGTGGGAAAATCTAGGAAAAGTTGCCGGAGAGTATCCGCATTTATCAAAAATAAGTCCAGAAAAAAATAATAAGATTCAAATTTATGGAAAAAAAAATCTTTTACTTGTAAAAAAAACTAAAACACCTGCAATTTTTTTTTCAGGACACTTAGCAAATTGGGAAATTTTGCCAAATGTAGCGATTAAAAATGGCGTTCCAGTTTTATCAATTTTTAGAAGACCAAATAATCCCTTTATTAATTTTCTTATAAAATATATAAGATCAAATTTACCTATGGCACCAAAGGGTAAAGAAGGAGCGAGACAATTAATTTATTCTTTAAAAAAAGGTAGGAGCATAGGGTTAGTAATTGACCAAAAAATGAATGATGGAATTGAAGTACCTTTCTTTAATAAACCTGCTATGACTTCTGATGCTTTAGCTCAATTATGTCTTAGAATAAAATCATTAGTTATTCCTGTTGAAGTAGAAAGAATGAAAAATACAAATTTCAAAATTACTTTTCATAATCCACTAAAAATTACGAAAAATGGACAAAAAAAGACGCCTTTACAAATAATGACTGAAGTGAATTTAATAATGGAAAAATGGATTAGAAAAAACCCCGGTCAATGGTTATGGTTACATAGAAGATGGTAAATTAAAATTCTGGTTGGTCTAATAATAATAATTCAGGATCTATAGCAATGTTATAAACATTTATTCTCCAATCTAAATGAGGGCCTGTGGATCTTCCAGTACTTCCTACTTCTGCTATTAAATCTCCTTTTTTAATTTGCTCTCCTTCCTTTACATGTATTTTTTTCAAATGTGAATATATTGAATTTAAACCTAGCCCATGGTTCAATATCACCATTTTTCCGTTAAAAAAAGTATCTTCCATGATTAGACTAACTTCAGCATTGGATGGAGAAATTATTTTTGTGCCTGATGCTGCAGCTATATCTAAACCGTAGTGCGGTCTCCTTGGTTGGCCATTTAAAATTCTTTGATTTCCATACTTTCCAGTAACAATCCCTTTTACCGGCCAAATAAATCCACTTTTATAAAGAGTTTTATTAAGAAACTTATTTTTTGAAATAGAAATTATTTTTGATTCATTTCTAATTCTTTTAAGCTCTTCTTCGTTTGGAGTTACTTTGTTCTTTGGCAGACCATCAATTCTTTGTATTTTATATTTTCTTTTAGATATTTGAATTTTATGTGTTTCATTTTTTTTTAAACCTTTAATAATTATTAAATTTTCTAATTTTTCATCTCTTCCTATAGCTAAAATAAAATCTCCACTTTTGTTTACAAAAACCTCTTTTTCATTAAAAAAAATTTTATTTTTGTAATTAGTTTTTCCAAATAAAAGACCGCCTTGAGTAAAACTTCCGTTAAGTTCTAAAAGATCTGAAAAAACTTTAGCAAAAGATTTTTGTGTGCTGTAAAAAAAAATAAATAAAAATAAAAATAAAATTTTTAAAAAATTATTTCTTTTTTTTTGAAATTGCTTCAATAGTTCCATCATGAAATGTGATTTTAAGATTAGTTTTATCTTTTATATCTTTAACGCTTTTTATAAATAAATTATTTTTTAAATTTTTTATATATGTATAGCCTCTTTTTAATGTATTTTGATGAGAGCCAATATCAAACTTTCCTACTATACTTTTTAATTTATCGCTTAATATATTAAAAAATTTTTTTTCAGAATTATTAAATTTTTTCTCACCTTTAGAGAATGAATCTTTTTTTAAATTAAATAAGTTATCTGGCTTTTGTAATTTACCAAAACAGTAATCTAAACTTTTTATTTTATTTAAAAAAAAATTAGAATAATTATTTTGAAAATTTTTAAAAATTTTTTTCAATCCTAATATTAACTCTTTTCTTTCAGGAACAACTTTTTTTGCTGCATGTGATGGAGTAGCTAAACTCATGTCTGCGACATAATCTATAATATTAATATCAGGTTCGTGTCCTATAGCAGATATAATAGGAATTTTTGAATTAAAAACTGACCTTACTAAATCTTCATTGTTAAAACACCACAAATCTTCGATACTCCCTCCTCCTCTAGCAATTATTAAAACATCTGGTTTTAAATTGCTTGATTGATTATTAAAATATTGAACTCCTTTAATTATATCTCTAACTGCTTTTTCACCTTGAACTGTGGCTTTATATAATTCAATAGGGACTGAAAATCTTTCAAAAATAATTCTTTGCATATCTTTGATTACAGAACCAGATGGCGAAGTTATTATCCCTATTTTATTTGGAATAAATGGAATATCTCTTTTATATTTAGTTTCAAACAAACCTTCAACTTCTAATTTTTTACGGAGTTCCTCTTTCATTTTAAGAAGTTGTCCTTCTCCTTCGACAGAAATAGAGTCAACATCAATTTGAAACTTAGAATCTCTTTTTGTATATGCGGTAATTCTACCTGTGCAAATTACTTCTAGACCATCTTCTGGTAACAATTTTAAATGAGGGATTCTATTTCTTTTAATAATTGCGCTAATTACATTTTCTTCATCTTTAAGAGTAAAATAAATTTCAGGATATTTATTTCCGGTTTCACCTGATATTTCCCCTTTTATTTTTATATAACTATATTTTTCCTCAAGTAGTTCTGTAACTTCCTTTGTTATTTCTGATACACTAAATATTGGAATATTATCATTCTCTAATTTATCTATTAATTTATTGTCAGCCATTTTATTTATAATTATGATAAATTTATTAAAAAAAATTAATATAAAAAAATTTAATTGAAAGTTTTAGTTTTAGGATCTGGTGGAAGAGAACATGCGTTGTGTTGGGCAATATCCAAATCTCCTTTATGTGAAAAACTCTTTTGTATTCCAGGAAATGCAGGAATTAATTCTGAAGCAGAATGTGTGAATATTAAAATTAACAATTTTAACTCTATAAAGAAATTTATAAAAAAAGAAAAAATTAATTTTGTAGTTGTTGGTCCTGAAGAACCTCTTGTAAATGGTATTGTAGATAAACTTAAAAAACTAAAAATTAAAACTTTCGGTCCTAATAAAAAAGCATCTATACTTGAATCTTCAAAGAGTTTTACAAAAGATTTTTGTAAAAGAAACAATATACCTACAGCAAGTTATAAAAAATTTAAAAATTATCGTAAAGCAATTAATTATATTCAAAATATTAATTACCCCATAGTAATTAAAGCAAGCGGTTTAGCAGCTGGAAAGGGTGTTTTTATATTAAAAAATAAATCTCAATCTAAAAAAATTTTAAAAGATCTAATGGTAAAAAAAAAATTTGGAAATTCTGGAAAAGAAGTGGTTATTGAAGACTATCTTATTGGAGAAGAAATAAGTTCTTTAGCTTTAGTGGATGGAAAAAATTATATTCCTCTTTTATTATCACAAGATCATAAGAAAATTTTTGAAAATGATAAGGGGCCAAATACAGGAGGTATGGGAGCATACTGTCCTCTTCCATATTTAAAAAGAAACATTCAAAATAAAATTAATAAAGAAATAATTGAACCAACTATTAAAGCAATGAATAAAGAAGAAAGACCATTTAATGGAATTTTGTATTCAGGATTAATGCTAGTAAAGGAAAAAATTTATTTAATTGAATATAATGTCCGATTTGGGGATCCTGAATGTCAGCCTTTAATTTTTTTACTAAAATCTGATTTACTAAAAGTTCTAAATAATTGTGTTAGCAAAAAATTGAATAAAACAAAAATTAAATGGAAAAAAGAATACGCTCTAAGCGTTGTTATGGTTAATAAAGGATACCCAAATAAATTTAAAAAAAATAGCATTATTAAGAATTTAAACTTAATAAACGAAGATCAAAATACTAAAGTTTTTCATTCAGGTACTAGTTTGGATAATCAAAATAAAATAGTTGCTTCAGGCGGAAGAGTTTTAACTGTAACTTCAAGTGATAAAAACTTTAATAGTGTAAAAAAAAAGGTTTATCAAACTGTAAAAAAATTAAAATGGAAAAATAGTTTTTTTAGAAAAGACATTGGTTTTAGAGCAAAAAAATTAAAATGATTATCTTTTTAATTTAAAAAAGTCTTTTAATAACTGAGAAAAAAATTTTTCCTCTATCCCGCCCATTATTTTAGGTCTAAACATCGAATTTTTTTTATTAAATATTTTAGCTCCATTAGTTATAGCTCCAAATTTGATATCATATGCACAAAAATATAATCTTTTAATCCTAGAAAAAGATATAGCGCTAGCACATAATGCGCAGGGTTCAAGTGAAGTGTAAATATCAAATTCATCTAAAAACTTTTTTTTAGTTTTTTTTAAAGCATTATTAATAACAATCATTTCTGCGTGGTTTAGTGGATTATTAGATTTATGGCATGTATTATAAGCTGAGAAAATGATTTTATCCTTTTTAGCGATAATTGCTGAAATAGGAACTTCATCATTTTCTTTTGCTTTTAAAGCTAACTTTTTTAATTCTTCGATTATTTTTTTATTTACTATCAAAATTTTATAAAAAAGGTTATTAAAGAAACTATTATAAATACATACAATAAAAAAAATGAAAAAATACAAGAAACCTGTAATTGGAATTTCAATAGATACTGGAATAAATAAAAGTTACTCTCAATTTCCCTGGTACGCTGTAAGAATAAATTATATTAATAGTATTTTAAATTCTAATGGTATTCCTTTAATGCTGCCTTCTAAACCTGAGCTAGCAAATCATTACTTTAATTTAGTTGATGGTATTTTATTAACGGGAGGAGATTTTGATATTGATCCAACTATATATGGTGAAAAAAAAGATAAATTGGTCAATCATTTAGATAAACCACGAACTAATTTTGAACTTAAATTGGCTAAATTAGCCTTAAAAAAAAACAAACCGATTTTAGGTATTTGTGGTGGGCAACAATTGCTTAATGTTGCCTTAAGTGGTTCGCTAATACAACATATTACAAAAACAAATATTAAACATGAACAAACTCAGTCAAGAGACAAACCAAGTCATAAAGTTCAAATAAACTTAAAAAGTAAATTATATAAAATAGTAAAAAAAAAAGAATTTAGAGTTAACAGCGCGCATCATCAAGCAATTAAAAAGGTCGGAAAAAATCTTAATGTAAATGCAATTGCGGAAGACGGGGTAATAGAAGGAGTAGAATTAAATAAGCACAAATTCTTTTTTGGAATTCAGTGGCATCCTGAGTTTTTTATTAGTAATTATGATAAAAAGATATTCAAAGCATTTGTTAAAGCTTGCCAGAAATAAAATATAAAGTGATTAAATCTTTTAAAGTAGCAAAATTAATTGCAGATGCAGGTGTTTGTTCAAGGAGACAAGCAGAGTTATTAATAAAAGAAGGCAGAGTTAAATTAAATAATAAAATTCTTATTTCTATCCCCGAAAGAGCGACACTTGAAGATTTAATAAAAGTCGATAATAAAAAAATAATTTTAAAGAAAGAAACAAGATTATGGAAATATAATAAACCAGTTGGAAAATTAACAACTAATTATGATCCGTTAGGTAGAAAAACTATTTTCGAAGATTTTCCAAAAAGTTTACCAAGAGTTATAACTGTAGGAAGGTTGGATTTTAATTCTGAAGGTCTTTTATTGCTAACTAATTCTGGTTCTTTATCAAGGTATCTTGAGCTTCCAAAGAATTCATTTGTGAGAGAGTATAAAGTTAAAGTTAAAGGGGTTCTAGATATGCAGAAATTAAAAAAGTTGAAAAAAGGAATAATAATTAAAGGTATTAAATATAAAAGCATAAATTTTGGTGTTTTAGAAAAAAATGAAAAATATTTTTGGTTAAAAATGAAATTAATAGAAGGAAAAAATAGAGAAATTAGAAAAATAATAAATTTCTTTGGATGGGGAATAAATAGATTGCAAAGAATAAGTTTTGGCCCTATTCAGTTAAATAACCTTAAAAAGAATGAAATTAAAGAAATAAATATAAAAAAATATTTTAAAAAAATACCATGAGGATTATTTCAGGAAAATTTAGAGGAAAAAAATTAATAAAGTTTAACAAAGAAGGTATCAAGCCAACAACTGATAAAACTCGTGAATCTATATTTAATATTGTTATTAGTTATTTACAAATTAATGAAAAAAAAAAAAAAATTCCCTTTGAAGATTTTAACGTTCTAGATATTTTTGCAGGAACTGGTGCTTTAGGTTTTGAAGCAATATCAAGAGGTGCGAAAAATGTAACATTTATAGAAAAATCACCTGATAATTTACGTGTTCTATATAAAAATGCAGATCATTTAAAAGTTAATGAAAAAGTAGAAATAATTAAAAGAAGTATAAGAAAAGTAAAAAAGATTGATGGTAAATTTGATTTAATTTTTATGGATCCACCATATCAAATGGATTTAATTATTAAAAAAACTTTAAAAAAAATTTTAGATTTTAAAATAACAAAAAAAGAAGCCGTAATTATAATAGAATACGCAAAAAAGAAAAAAATAGTTATTCCCAAAGATTTTAAAATTATAAAAAAAAAAGACTATGGAAACAGTAGTATTGCTTTAATTAAATTAAAATAAAATTAAGTTTTAATACTTTTTTTCAAAATAAAAAAATAATAAAAAAATATTAATAATGAAATAAACATTAAAAAAGCTCCAAAATTATAAGGTGAGTTCTTACCAAAAAAATAAAAAAGATTGCCCATTGCTAAAGGACTTAATATTCTTGCTAAACTTCCAACAGATTGCACAACGCCAAATGAAGCTCCTATAATACCCTTGCTCAGATTTTTAGATAACAAACTATTTAATGAAGGATTTCCCAAACCTACTGAAATACCCAAAATACCAAGAGCAATAGTTAAATAAAATAAATTTTGAGCTGATAAAGTAATAAAAAATAATCCTACTAACATTAAAAAACAACTAGTTATTAAAAGTTTTAATTCTCCAAACTTTTTAGTTAGTTTTCCTATGAAAACTCCTTGTATAATGGCTACTAACAAGGCTGTAAAAGTAAAAGCATAACCTGTTTGCCTAGATGCCCAGTTCATCGCTCTTTCAGTCCACAAAGCAAAAGTTGTTTCAAAACCCGCAAAAGAAAAAGTAATTAAAAAAGATAATATAATTAAAAATAGAAGTGCAGGAATCTTAAAAAGATCTATTAAATCTTTAAATGAATCAAGGAAATTTATTGAAATGAATTGTTTATTTCTTTTTTTTGGTTCAATCAATATAAAATAAGCAAGAATACATGATATTATTGCTACTAGAGAAGCAAAAAAGAATGGAGTTTTATAATCTATATTATTAATATCTCCTCCTCCAAAATAGCCCCCTATTACTGGCCCAAAAACCAAACCTAAACCAAAAGCTGCACCGATTAATCCCATACCTTTTGATCGATTTGCTGATGAAGTAGTTTCAGTAACATATGCATTTGCAATAGCTGTAGTAGAACCAAATAAACCAGCAACTGATCGTGCAAATAAGACTAAAGCAAAGTTAGTAGCAAAATATAAAAGAAAATAAGAAATTGCAGAACCAATTAAACATAAAACTAATATTTTTTTTCTGCCATATATATCACTAATCCTGCCTAATATTGGACTAAATATAAGTTGCATTAATGAATAGCTTGCCATTAATAAAGTGACTTCATTAGGATTTGCTCCAAAATGTTCCGCATAATATGGAAGTAAAGGTATTATAATTCCAAATCCTAGAAGATTTGAAAATACGACCAAAAATAATGCATACATATTAATCTACTTTAATTTAATTGATTTTCCTTTATCAATCGCTGGCTGATCAAAAGGATTCAAATTATTTAAATAAGCTAAAATTATAGTTTCTAACATAAAATTCATCATTAAATATCCAATTTCAAATTCTGCACATTTATTTAATATGATTGTTCTATAAGGTCTTTTATATTCATTTAAAAGTCTACAAACTTTTTCCATTTCAAAATCTAAAAGTTTATTTAAAGATTCTTTTTTTAAAAAAGATAATTTCTTAACTTTAGAAATTAAATTGTTATTAATTTTTATTTGATCTTTCTGTTTTTTTAAAGTTATAAATGTTATTAGCTTATCTTTTGGACCTTCTAAAAAAAGTTGTAAAAGTGAATGTTGATCAGTAGCTCCCATTGAGTGGACAGGGGTAAAGCCTTTATTTTTTTTTCCTAAACTTTCAGCTATTAATTGTTCGTGCCAATATCCAAAATTTCTCAAACGCTCAGTGTATGTTAATAAAACAGAAATATTAATTTTTGAATTTTGTGCTGCATAATGTAAGGCAGCACCTTCAGATGGAATTATTTGTTGTTTTTTTAAATATTCGTTTAATAAAGATAATGCACCTTTTGTTATATTTTGAACATTCAAACCAGAAATAGCTGCGGGCAATAGTCCTATTGGAGAAAAAGCAGAAAATCTTCCTGAAAGATTGTTATCTAAATCTATAACTCCGATCGAAAAATCATTTGCTAAATTTCTTAGCGAACTGCTACCTTTTTTTGTAATTACAGTAAAATATTTTTCTATTTTTTGTTTTTGAAAACTTTCTTTATATTTTGACAAAAAAATTAAAAATTGCACTAATGTTTCATTAGTTTCTCCTGATTTTGAAATAACAATTATTCCTGTCTTTTTTAAATTAATTTTTTTGAATAAGTCATTGAAATCTTGGAAGTCAATATTTTCTAAAAAAGTAATTTTTGGAAATTTAGGACTTCTTCCAAAAGTTCTATAAGCAATCTGAACGAAGGTACGTCCTGCTTTACTTGAACCTCCTGTTCCTAAAATAATTACATCTTTAAAATTTTTTTGATAGTACGAACCTAGTTTATTTAATTCTTCTTTTTGATAATTATTAAATTGATTAAGAAAAGACAAAAGAAGAGGTTCCTTAGATTTCTTAATTTGATCTATTATAAAATTTATTTTTTTTAAAGAAGATTTGTATGAATCTTTTTTTATAACAGAATCTATAAAACAATTATTTATATTATGTTTCATAAAAATTTTTTATATTTTATTTGCATTTTTTAAATCAGTCGGATTACCGATTACAAGAAAAAAAATTTGATTTTCATCTAAAATTCTAGAAGCAACTTTTTTTATATCTTCTAAAGAAACAGAATTTATATAATCATTTCTTTTTTCAAAAAAATCTGTATTTAAACCATCCATTTGTGTATTTAAAAGCATTGATGCAACCTTATTATTACTATCTAATCTCAAAACATAAGAATTAATTAGATAGTTTTTTGCGTTTTTTAATTCTTCCTCAGTTACACCTTTTTTTTTAACTTTTATCAACTCTCCTTTGATAATTTTAATAACTTTAACAACGTTTTCATTACTTGTTTGTGCTCCACCTGAAAAAAAATTATATTTATCATATCGATATAAATAAGAATATACAGAATAAACTAATCCTCTTTTTTCCCTTACTTCTGTAGTTAAACGGGAAAAGAATCCGCCACCACCTAAAATATAATTCATAACATATGCTGAGTAAAAGTAAGGATCGTTTCTTGAAATACCTTTTCCTGCGAATAAAATGCTACTTTGTCTTAGATCTTTTTTATGTAAAAAAATCTCAGAATTAATATTTTTTTTGTGTGTTGGGATTTCATTTACTTTTTTTTTATTATCAAATTTAACAAAATATTTTTTTAAATATTTTTTTAGTTCTGCTTCTTTAATATCACCAGAAGCTGCTACAAACAATTTTTCAATTGTTAGATTATTATTTAAAAAAGATTCTAAGTCTTTTTTTTCTATTTTATCAATATCTTCACTTACTCCTAATGTGTCATATTGATAAGGATGATCTTTAAAAAGAATTTCTCTAAACAATCTTGCTCCTATATCATCGGGATCTTTATAAGATTGTTCTAAAACTAATTTTATATTACCCTTAACTCTATTAATTTCTTCTAATTTAAATGTTGGTTTTGTTAAAGCTAAATCTAAAAGCTGGAATGAAAGATCTAAATTTTCTTTTAAGGTATATAAATCTATATAAAAATTATCATGACTTACATTAAAATTAAGAGTTATTGAATTATCAGCTAAAATCTTTTTAAATTCTTTTGCAGAATAATTTCCTGCTCCTTCATCTAAAAGAGATGCTGTCATACTAGCTAATCCTTTTTTTCCAATAGGATCAATTCCTGATCCTGCTTTAAAAGCGAATTTTATAGCTACAATTGGTAAGTTATTATCATTTACAAGCCATGCTTTATTATCTTTATAATAATTTATTTCTTTTACATCCAAAGCACTCAAATAGTTAAAATTAAGTAAAATAAAAAAAAGAAATATAAAAAATTTTTTCATAATTTATTTATCAATTGGTAATAAAAGTCCTGTAACAGATTTATTTGAATCAAAAATTTTTGACAAAATATTTTGTATATCGTCAAGGGAAACTTTTTGGATATCACTTGACCAATCAATTATATCTTTTAATGAGTATCCTGTAGATAATGAAGAACCAAATATTCTCATACCCATGTATAAACTATCTTGAGCAAAAATAGTTTCGTTAACTAATCTTTTTTTTGTACTTTTTAATTCATCCTTATTTACAACTTTTTCTTTAATTTCCTTTAAATATATGTTTAATTCTGATTCTATCTTATTTAAAGTAATTCCTTTTTTTGGTACAATACTTATAGTAAAGCTAGTATCGCCGAATCCATCTGGATAATAATAAGCAGCTGCGCTTGTTGCTATTTTTTTATTTTTCACAAATTCATCAAATAACATTCCTGTTGATGGATTTCCAAAAATTTCAGTAAAAACTTGCATAGCTATAGATTCTTTTTTTGATTTAGTATAAGTTGGAACTAAATAATGTCTTTTAAAAACTGGTATCGCGGTATTTTTCGATTTTAGTATAACTACTCTTGGTGCATGTTGAGTTGGCTCCTCAGTCCATAATCTTTTTTCAATTTTAGAAGGTTTAATTGATCCAAAATGTTTTTTTGCAATTTTAACAACTTCCTCTAATGTCACATCTCCACAAATAACAATTATAGCATTGTTTGGAGCATAATATTTTTCGTAAAAACTCATAACATCTTTCAAGCTTAGATTTTTTATTTCATGTTCCCATCCTATGATTGGTTTTCTATAAGGATGATTCATAAACAATGCAGTATTTATTTGTTCTGATAGCAAAGCAGATGGGTTGTTATCGACTCTTGAATATCTTTCTTCAAGAACTACTGTTTTTTCATTTTCAAACTCCTTTTCAATTAATTTTATATTCTTCATTCTGTCTGCTTCTAAAGACATAACTAATTCTAGTTTTGATTTATGTATTAATTGAAAATACCCTGTATAATTCTTACTAGTAAAAGCATTTTCTTTTCCACCGTTTCGAGCAACTATTTGCGAAAACTCACCAGGCTTTAGTTTCTCAGTGCCTTTAAATAATAAGTGTTCTAAAAAATGAGCTATTCCAGATTTACCGTTTGGCTCATCTGCAGACCCAACTTTATACCAAATTGAATGGGCAATAGCTGGTACTCTATTATTTTCTAATACAACAATTTCTAATCCATTTTCTAAAATAGTATGCTGAGGTTTAAATTCAGCAAAAGCAAATTTTGAAAATAAGATTATTATTAAAAATAAAAAAAATCTCATGTTAATTAAATAAATAAGAAAATAATTAAATAAATATGAAATTTAAAAAAAATTTTAGTCGTTATCGCCTCTAGATTCAAAATCCGGAATATCTTGATCCCTAGAATTGCTTGAGGGTGCGTCTTCTTGAGTTATAAGATCTTCTAGTAAAAATTCTTCTTCTTTTGACAAATTATTATCACCCATAGTTTGTGTTTGCTCAAAACTTTGTTGTCCAAATCCATAATTATTATTATTTCTTTTCACATATGATGTATTTCTATTTTTTGGTTGAATTTTTCCAAAATCATACGCGTCCGATGGGACAGTTGACCTATATGTTTTTTGGACTCTTGGATTAATATTAATATTTTTTTGTTTATTAATCTTTGACACACTTGGATTAAAATTTTCAAAACTTTGAATTTCGCCTGAATTTTCAATATTTGTCATAGCTGGAACTTCATCACTAAATATATCTGTATTTTCATTTGATTCATATATCTGCTGATCCTCAAAACCCTGATCCATAGTTTCTAAATCATATGTTTGCATTGATTGTTCTTGATCTGTATTTTGTGAATTAATATCAAATTCCGGTGGTATTGCTAACGGTGGACCAGATAGTACTGCGTTTTCAGTAGCATCAACATCATCTTTTCCTCCTATTATTCCGCATGATGTTAATAAAAAAATAGAAATTATAAGAATATAGAATTTATTTATATAATTTTGTAAAACCATTATTTATAAATTTAAGCAATATTATCCTTTTGGCTAGTAAAAATAGTAAAAACATATATAAAAGCACCAATTGTTATATAAGTATCGGCAAAATTAAAAGCAGGCCAGTGAAAATTGCCAATATGAAAATCGATAAAATCAACTACTGCTTTATGGCTTAATCTATCAATAAGATTTCCGATTGCACCGGATATTATTAAAGATAATGATAAACTTAAATTTCTATTTTTAGTTTTTTGAAACCAAAAAAAAAGAAATAGTATGATGCTTGAAGTAACTATAATCATAAAAAAATTTATATTCATAAAATTTGATAACATGCCAAAACTAATCCCTTTATTCCAAACGGGAACAAAATTTAAATATTTATTTATTTCAATAATTCTTTGACTATCAAAAACATTGCTTAACATCCAATTTTTACTTAACTGATCAAGAAAAATAAATAAAGGAATTAATATTAATAATTTTTTTTTAGTTTTACTCATTTTTCAACCACAGATTGGCATCTATTACATAAATTTTTATTATTTACTTCTTTAGATATAACCCAACATCTTTCACATTTTAATCCATCTGCTTTTTTAATTTTTACTTTAATATCATTAATACCATCTAAAGAAAAGGCATCGTCTGATAATTTATCTACAATTTCCGCTGATGAAACTATGAAAAGATCGTTTAAATTTATATTATTTAAATAATTTTTTATTTTTTTTGAAACTGTAAGTTCAGTTGATGCTTCTAAACTTGATCCGATTATTTTTTTCTCTCTTTCTATTTCAATTGCACTAGTAACAACTTTTCTAACATTTATAATTTCTTTCCATTTTTCTCCAAAACTTTTATCGCCCCATTTTTCATCAGTTTTTGGAAATGTTCTTAAATGTATACTTTCCTTATTATTAAAGTTACTTGATAACCAGGCTTCCTCTGCGGTAAAACAAAGTATCGGTGCAAACCAAGTTGTCAAAAAATTAAATATTATTTTTAAAGTAGATCTGCACGACTTTCTTTTTTGGCTTAATTCTTTATCGCAGTACAAACAATCTTTTCTTATATCAAAATAAAAAGAAGATAAATCGTTTGAACAAAAAACAAGTAATTCTTTATATATTTTATGATAATTATTTTCTTTAATAGAATTTTCTATAATTTTATTTATTTCCCATATTTTAAATAAAATATATTTCTCTAAATCTGGTAAATTTTTATAATCCATTTGTTCTTTATCTTTATAACCTTTAAGATTTCCGATTAAAAAACGAAATGTATTTCGAATTCTTCTATAAGAATCTACTTGTGACTTAATTATATTTTCATCTATTTTTATATCTTCAAAATAATCCGAAGCAACTGCCCATAATCTTAATATATCTGTTCCATATTTATTAATAATTTCATTAGGAGAAACAACATTTCCTTCCGATTTTGACATTTTTTTCCCTTTTCCATCAACAACAAATCCATGGGACAAAATACTTTTAAATGGCGCTTTATTTCTTGTTCCACATGATTGTAACAATGATGAATGAAACCATCCGCGGTGTTGGTCTGAACCTTCTAAATATAAATCTGCTGGCCACGCTAAATCTTTTCTATCTTCTAAAACATATGTATGGCTTGATCCACTATCAAACCATACTTCTATTACATCTTTAATTTGAATAAAATCATCTTTATTATAATTTTTTCCAAGAAATTCTCCTGGATCTAATTCAAACCATGAGTCACTTCCTTTTTTTTCAAAAATTTTAGCAATATTTTCTATAATATTTTTATCAATTAACGGCTCGCTAGTTTTTTTATTTACAAATATAGGAAGCGGTACTCCCCAAAACCTTTGTCTTGATATGCACCAATCTGGTCTATCTTCTATCATAGAAGTTATTCTGTTTTTCCCTTTCTTAGGAAAAAAATCGACTTTTTTAAGAGCATCTAATGCTTTTTTTCTTAAACTTTCTTTTTCTAAAGAAATAAACCATTGGGTGGTGTTTCTGTAAATTAATGGTTTTTTTGAACGCCATGAATGAGGATAACTGTGAAAAATATTTGTTTTATATAAAAGTTTCTTTTTTGTTTCTAAAAATTCAATGACTTTATTATCAGCTTTAAAAACGTGCATATCTTTCATTAAAGGAACTTCTTCATAATAAATTCCACTTTCATTGATAGTTTTTGGTACATCAATATTATTTTTTTTTGCTAAATTAAAATCATCGATACCATGTCCTGGGGCTATATGTACAATGCCTGTACCTTCTTCTTTTGTAACAAAATCTGCTTCTAATAAAGGAACTTCAAATTTATATCCATAATCATTTAATGGATGCCTGCAAATAGTTTTTGAGAGTTCTTTGCCTGTAAAATCTTTAATTTTTTTTATATTTAATTCAGTATCTTTTTTTAATTTATCTATTAGGTCGCTTGCAATTATAAAATTAGTATTAGATAAATTTTCATTTACTAAACTATATGAAAAATTTTTATTAAAAGCTAAAGCTCTATTGCCTGGTATAGTCCAAGGAGTCGTAGTCCATATTAAAATATTAGTATTTTTTTTATCTTCAATTTTTAAGTTTGTTTTATTAATTGGAAATAAAACATAAATTGCATTATCAGATTTATCTTTATATTCTACTTCTGCATCAGCCAATGCTGTTTTCTCAACTACGGACCACATTACGGGTCTAGAACCTTTATAAAGAGAACCATTTAATAAAAATTTACCTATTTCTCTAACTATTTGCGCTTCTGCTTTATAAGACATAGTGGAGTAATAGTTTTCCCAATCACCCAATATACCAAAACGTTCGAACTCTTCTCTTTGAATTTTTATCCAATGTTCTGCAAATGTGCGGCATTTATTTCGGAACTCTTTAATAGAAATTTCTTTTTTGTCGTCTCCTTTTTTTCTTAACTCTTGCTCAACTTCCCATTCGATTGGTAAACCATGGCAGTCCCAACCCGGCACAAATGCCGCATCTAAACCTTGCATTTGTTTAGATCTAACAATTATATCCTTTAAAATCTTATTTAATGCATGGCCCATATGTAAATGGCCATTTGCGTAGGGAGGACCATCGTGTAAAACAAATTTTTTATTTTTTTTTGATTTTTTTCTTAATTCTTGATACAACTTCTCTTTTTTCCATTTTTCAAGAATCTTAGGTTCATTAGTAGGTAAACTAGCTTTCATACTAAATTCTGTTTCTGGTAAAAAAAGTGTATCTTTATAATTCATTTATTTTTACTTAAAATTCTTTTTGCTAATAAAATATCTTTTTCTATTTGTTTTTTTAAAGCTTTAATATTAGCAAATTTTTTTTCTTTTCGTAAAAACCCTAATAGTTCTACAAATATTTTTTTTCCATACAAAATATTTTTAAGATTAAAAAAATGATTTTCAAAAAATATTTTCTTTTCATTAAACGTTGGTCTGTTTCCAATATTTGCTAATCCAAAATATTTTTTTTTTTTATTAGTGTCAAAATAACTTTTAGTTATATAAACACCTTTCATAGGAACAATATAATCATTTAAAACAAAATTTGCTGTTCTATACCCTAGTTTTATTCCTCTTCCACTTCCTTTAATAATTTTACCTTCTAATAACCAATTACGCCCTAACATTTCCTTAACAATATCATATTTTCCAGTTTCTAGTTTTTTCCTAATAAATGTTGAATTAAATACTGTTTTATTTCTACCTACTACTGGTTTAACAACTTTTAATTTGTATGAATATTTTTTAGCTAATTTTTTTAGAAAATCTATATTTCCTTTTCTCCTATAACCAAAATAAAAATTATATCCAACAACAATAAATTTTGGTTTGAATATAATAAGTTTCTTGATAAACCCCTCAGGTGATAATTTATTTAAATTTTTATTAAATTTCATAAAAATTAAATAATCCACACCTAGTTTTTTTATTTCTTCAATTTTTGTTGTATCACTTAATAATTTAAAAGGTTTAGAATTTTTTTTAAAAAAATCGTTTGGATGCGGTGTAAAAGTAATTACAACTGACTTTAAATTATCTTTTTTCGAGAGTTCAACAACTTGCTTAATAATTTTTTGATGGCCTTTATGTATTCCATCAAAATTACCAATTGTTAAAACGGTATTTTGTCTTATTTTTGAATATCCATTTAGGACTTTCATACTAATTTACTTTTGTGGAGGTATAACAATTGCAGTACCCTCTAAAACTACTTTATTCTTCACAAAACATAGTGTTTGAAGTTCACACCATTTCTTTTTTAATATTTTTTTTTGAACACTTATTTTTATTTTAACTAAATCGTTAATTTTTACTGGTCTTTTAAATTTTAAAGTTTGAGAAACATATATTGTCCCATTTCCAGGAAATTTATTGCCTATAACCGACGAAACAAATGAGGCAATTAACATTCCATGAGCAATTCTTGTTTTGAAAATAGTGTTTTTTGCAAAGTTTTCATTTAAATGTATTGGGTTTTTATCACCCGATGCACTAGCAAATTTTTTTATATTTGCATCACTAACTTTTATACTTTCAGTATATGATTGGTTTATTTTTAATTTATTAAAATGAATTTTTTTCACAATTTCTATAAAAAAGAAAAAATTATTAAAACAATTTTTTTAAAATTAATGTAATATTATATTTAATTAATTTTTAAACAACACAAACTCAATGAAAAAAATTATCTTCAAAAATACTCTAATTCTTTTTTTATTTTTAACTGTTGGGTGTGAAAAAAGTTTTAATACTTCAAAATTTAATAAACAAAGTTCAAATTATAAAATTTGTCTAAAAGATGCTAATGATAATATTGAAACAAGTATCAATATTAATCAAGATAGGATTGATATGCTTCAAACAGATGATACCATGGTTGATTCATATAATATTGGAAATGATATAGATAATATAAAATTATCAAAAAAAAGAAAAAAAATGATTGAAGATTGTATGAAATCAAGATAATGAACTAATTATTGTGTTTTTTAATGGAATTACTCGAATTCATAAATTTAAATAATCTAAATAATTTAGATTTAATATCAAAAGGAGGCCCTGTGATGTTTGTTTTACTGGGATTCTCAATTTTTGCTTTTGCAATAATTTTTGTCAAATTAATACAATTTTTATCTGCTGCATTAACTAAAACCAATAAGATAGAAGAAGTTCTTTCTAAACTAAATGGCTCCAATGCAAAAAAACATTTACCTGATATTCAAAAAATAAAAAGTCCGCTAGCAAGAATTATTGAAGTTGTAATTGTGACAAAAGGAGATAGAAGATTTGATAAAGAATCTAGAGAAGCAGAAATATCTAGGATTATCTCAGTTGAAGTCAGGGCTTTAGAAAATTATCTTGGTGGATTAGAGGTCATTGCAAGCATTAGTCCTTTGCTTGGATTATTTGGAACTGTTCTTGGAATGATAAAAGCTTTTTTAAACTTAGAAAAAGCAGGTTCACAAATAGATCCTGCTCTATTAGCTGGGGGAATTTGGGAAGCGCTGTTAACAACTGCATTTGGACTTGCAATTGCAATACCGGCTCTAGCTGCTTATCATCTTTTTGAAAATAAAATAAGTAATACCAGAGATAAAATTAACGATGCGGTCGTAAGAACCAATACCCTACTTAATTTTAAAAAGTAAAAAACTTTGAAAACTCACAATTTTTATCAAAAAGAAGAAAAAGAACTTATATCTATTAATATTACTCCTTTGATAGATATTGTTTTTCTTTTGCTTGTTTTTTTCATGCTTGCCACTTCATTTATTCAAAAAAGTACAATTGAAGTAAATTTAAGCAGCGGAGAAACTCTTCAAACCGAAAAACAAAAAAATGATGTAATACTAACTTTAAATAAAACGGGTCAGATTTATTTAAATAATAAGTTAATTAATATTTCTAATATTAAAAATGAAATAATTAAAATTATTGATAATAATCCAGAACATAAAATTTTAATAAAAAGTCATAAAAAAATAGCTGTTCAAAAAGTAATTAGATTAATTGAAGAAGTTCGTTTAGCTGGAACAGATAATATTAAATTAGTAAATTTAGAAAAATAATGGCAACAAAGAAAAAAATAAAGCAAATAAACTTAATTCCGTTAATCAATATTATTTTTTTAATGTTAATTTTTTTTATGCTTGCAGGAACTATCACAACAATTGACCCTCATAAAGTGAGTGTTCCTGATTCAATAATAAAAAATGATCCTATAACTCCTTTTTTAACAATTATTATAAAAAAAGATGGCGAAGTATTTATTGACAGTAAAAATAGAAAAAAAGAATTACAAAAAAGAAATTATTTAGAAATTTTAAGATCAAGAAAGCCGAATGAAGTATCCCTAAAAATAGATTCACAAACACCTTCGGAATATTTTTTAAAAATTTTAAAAATACTTGAAAACGAGAATATAAAAAAAGTAGTAGTAGAAACAAATTACGTGCAACAAAAATAAATGGAAGAAAAAACAAATATATGGGCTTTAAACTTTGCTTTTCTACTTTCTATTCTTTTGCATATTTATATAATTTTTTTTCTTACAGGATTTAATGTTAATTTTTTAGATAAGAAAAAGAGAATTACAATAACTTTATCTGCCATTGGTACTATGGATGAAGCTCCTAAAGAATCTATAAAAAAAGAAAAAATAATTAAAAAAGAAATCCCTGAAATTAAAAAAATTGAGAAAAAATCTAAAGAGAAAGTTAAAAAAAAGATTGATATAAAAAAAGTTTTGCCTCAAGAAAAATCAATAAAAAAAGAGGTAAAAAAAAGTGCTGAAGGTGGAACAGTAAAAGGAATCGAGGGTGGGGCTTCCAAAGAAATTATAAATCAATATGTTACTCAAGTATATAAATTGATAGATTCAAAAAAAAAATATCCAAGACAATCTCTAATAAGAAGGGAAGAAGGTATAGTTTTACTCGAAATAGTTATTCAAAATGATGGAAAATTAAAAAGTGTAAAATCTATTAAAGCAAAGTTCCAAAGACTTGTAGATTCAAGTTTTGATGCTGTAGAATTAGCTGCGCCATTTCCTGTCTTTCCAAAAGAAATAATTAAAAAAAGAATGATTATTCAAGTTCCAGTAATTTACAAAATAAGGTAGCGCTTATTTTTTCATATGATGTTTTGGGTCAACAGGTTTTACTAAAAAATTAGCAATTAATGCTATTCCAAGCAAACATGCCATTACAATCATTGTTTTGTTGTAAACTTGACTTGTAGGATCAGGGGTACCCGGTGGTAAAATTTCTAAAAGGTTTTGAATAGTTACAGTTTTTGCTTTTACAAGTTCATCTAAATTCTCAATACCTGCACCAAATTTATCTAAAAAAGCCTGTGGATCAACTTTAGCTGCTAAATCATTAATAGCGCTATTAATTGAACTTCCTCTTAATGAAGTTATTATAACAGGACCGAGAACTCCTGCAGTACTCCAAGCTGTTAATAGTCTTCCATGAATTCCGCCTACATATCTTGTTCCAAACATATCTGCTAAATAAGCTGGGATTGTAGCAAAGCCTCCTCCATACATTGTAAAAATTATCATTGTAGCTGCATAAAATAAAATTAACCAAACTATTACCGGCGCTATATCAAAGGTCTGTGCAGAGATAGGAATCGATGAATATAAAATAATACCTAAAATAAAAAAACAATAATATGTATTTTTTCTACCAATATAATCTGAGGCGCTGGCCCAAATTATACGACCAGCCATATTAAAAATACTAATAAGCATTACGTACCATGTTGTAAAGGCGCTTGTAACAATTAAAGCTGCTTTCTTTTGAAATATTTCGGTAATCATTGTTTTGGCAACACCCAGAACTCCAATTCCAGCTGTAACATTAAAACAGAGAATTATCCATAAAAGGTAAAATTGCGGAGTCCTCAACGCTTCATCGATGTGAACATGTTTTGTTGTTATCATTTTTTTCTCAATTTCCGCATCACTTGGAGGTGTCCATCCTTTTGGTGCCCAGCCTTCTGCTGGAACTCTATATGATAAAGATGCAATAGTCATAACAACAAAATATATTGCGCCAAGTGTTAAGAATGTTTGTGCGACACCAACGGATCCTGTTCCAACTAGATATATACCAACGTCTCCTGGGACAATCATGTTTGAAATGTCGTTTGCTCCTACTACTACTACTTCTTTTAATCCTTCTGTCGTCTCAGCAAATCTCTTTCCTGCTTTTGTAATTAAATCTGACTCTGTTATATTTGATAAAAGTTCTGGTGCTTTATAATAATATTGAATAAAAAAATCTTTTATACGTGCTCCAAAAAAAGCTCCGCCACCAAATCCCATTATGGCCATGCCGGTTGCCATGCCTCTTCTATCAGGAAACCATCTAATTAATGTGGAAACTGGAGATACATATCCTAGTCCAAGCCCGCATCCACCTAAAACACCATAACCAAGATAAATTAACCAGAGTTGGTGATTAATAATGCCCACACTTCCGATTAAAAAACCTCCGCCCCAACAAAAAGCGGCAACTAATCCGACCATTCTTGGTCCAACTTTTTCTAACCATGTTCCAGCAAAGGCTGCTGCTAAACCTAAAAATACAATTGCAGTGGAATAAATCCAAACTACTTCTTTAAGTGCCCAATCGTCAGCAGAACTTGTGACAACTCCGATAGCTTTAATCAATGCTGGATTAAATATACTCCATGCATAGACAGAACCTATACACAAATGGATTGAAACTGAAGCAACAGGAACCCACCATCTATTAAATCCTGGTTTTGCAATAATTTGTTCTTTTAATAAAAGTTTACCAAAACCACTTTCTGTAAATCCTACAACTTTGAAAAGTTTAATAATTGAAAATATAAATGTTAACCCTAGCAATACAGCTACAGTTATATTTTGCCACAAGGATAGTTGTCCTAAATCTAAACTCATTTCTAACCAGTTAAATGTACATCCCTATATAAAAAAAGGAACTTAAATATACCAAAGATTTATTACAAATGAATTAAAAAAAAAATTTATTTGCAATATGCATCGATCAATGACTCAAAAATAATTTTTGAAGCATCTTTATTTTCTTTATCCGGATTAAGTTTGACATATTTAATAAAAATATCTTTATGTCTTTGTAAATTTAAAACATTAGATAAACATAGATCTGGTAATTCTTTACCATTTTGAGATCTAATCAACTGATAAGTATTAATGGCTGATTGAATATATCTGATACAAGGATATTCTCTTTTAGCTTCCTGTTGAGCAGCTGTTTCTCCTGGTATCCACGCTTCGCATTCAAATACTAACTCTTTTGCTGTAAATGGATAAGAAACGTTTTTGATATCCTCAGAACGAATAGGATATAAAATTAATGAATAGAAAAATAAATAAAAAATAAAGTTTTTCATAATTTATTTTGCAACAAAAATAAATGCATTGGCATGAAATTCTGGGCCATAATCTATTCTATGATTTTTATCTCCATCAAAAAATTTTAATGGTGTTAAAATTTCACCAATTAAAGCAAAGCCCCTATATCCCATATTCAAAATTTTTTGAAGTGACTTTTCAATAGGTTCGGAGATATATCTTTCTTCAATTTCAATAAGTAAGTTTGGTTTATATTTTTTTATTAGTTTTTTTGCACCTTTCAAAACTTTAAGCTCTACTCCCTCAGCATCAATTTTGATAAAACCAATGTTTTTTAATTTTAAATCATCTATTTTTTTTGTTTCTATTTTTAATTTACCATAATTTTTATCTAATTTTACATTTCGAATAGAACCTCCTTGATTCGAATAACCTTTTTTGCCTTTTGGTATTTTTAAAAAATTATAAGATGATTTATCTGAAAGAGCGTATGGCAAAACTTTAACATTTTTATCTACAGTTCTCTTTAAAATTTTATAAGACTTTGGATTTGGTTCAAATGCATAAACCGCTCTCGAATATTTTGATATAAAATAAGTGTAAACTCCTTTATAGGCACCAACATCTAAAGAATTAAGATTTCTATTTATAAGGTATCTTAAAAACTTTATATCTGTTCTTCCCTTTATCCATTCTTTCAAAACTAATCTTCTTATGTATAATTTACTAGGAATAATTATATGCTTTATTTTTTCTTCAAAGCTAGTAGGTGGTACCCAATTATTTTTATTTTTTAATATATTCATTGTGATTAAGAAAAATATAAATACTGCATTTCTTATAATTTTAATTGTTACTACAATAATAGTATTTTCAAGAAATTTTTATAATGAGATATTACAAAAATATTTAAGTAATCCAAATTTTTTTCAAGTTTTTTTTTCAGATTTTTATTTAATATACGCAGGTTCTGAAATATTAAGTCAAGGAAACAATCCTTACAAAGAATGGTTGGAAATACATAATTCTCCTTTTTTTAATCCGCCAATAGTATTCCATTTTTTTAAATTTATTACCAATTTTGAATATACAACTATTGTAAAATTTTGGTTTTTCTGTGTTTTTATTTCTTTTCTTTCTATTCCAATAATCCTTTTTAAAATTTTCAAAATAAATTCAAAACTTTCTTATATTTTTTTAATATGTTTTGGGGGTATTTCCCTTTCCGTTTTTTTCACAGGTAATTTATCTATAGTTTTAGGTGGATTTTTTGTAATTAGTCTATTTTTCTTAAGTAAAGAAAAAGATCATATTTTTTACTTAATTCTATCTATGCTTTCATTAATTAAATTCCCTTATTTAATTTTTTTTGGAATACCTTTTTTAATAAGAAGTTTAAACAAAGAAATTTTTCTAAAAACATCTTTTTATTTAACTCTTATTACTTTAATTTATTTAATTTCATTTTATTTAAATAGTGAACTTTTTATTGATTGGATAAACTCTTTAAAATTCTCCAAATTTATTGGGGATGAAGGAGATTATGGTAGGGGTTTATTTAGAATACTAGATAATTATTTTATTTCTGAAAATTATTTAAAATACACAACCTATTTTTTTATTTCAGGAAGTTTATTTTTTATTTTAATTCTTTTATTTAAAAACTCTGAAATTTTAAAAAATAAAAACATAGCCATAGCATTTAGTGTTATTGCTCTTTCAATGCTTCTTCCAAGACTTAAAAGTTATGATGTTCTGATTACTCTACCTTGTTTGTTTTTTATAATTGAAACATTAAGCTTTAAATTTTCTAAATTTTTAAATTCATTAATAAAATTTTTATTATTTATAATGTTATTTTGTTGGACAAGCCCATATGCGCCTATATCTTTATATACAATAATATTTATTATCTTATCTGCAGACTTAAAATTTAACTTTATAGAAAAGAAATAAAAAATTATAATCTAAATAGTTTTCGGGCGTGTGCTGGAATTGGTAGACAGGGTGGTCTCAAAAACCACTGGTGGCAACACCGTGACGGTTCAAGTCCGTCCACGCCTACCATTTAATGTGTTATAAATGATAAAAAAAATCTATGAAAAAATAATAGCAATATCTAAGAAAAAATACGCTTTACCTTTTTTGCTAATTATTGCCTTTTTAGAAAGTTTTATTTTTCCTATTCCGCCTGATATTTTTTTAATCTTTTTAGTTTTAGCTCATAGAAATAAAGCATTTTATTTAGCTTCTTATTGTACAGTTTTCTCTGTAGCAGGTGGAATTTTAGGTTATTTTATTGGTAGTTTTTTCTTTGATAGTTTAGGCCAGGGTATTTTAAATTATTACAATCTTAATGATAAATTTTTAGCTTTCTCTGAAGGATACAATGAACATGGTGCTTTAATTGTTGGCGCAGGTGGTTTTACACCAATTCCTTATAAATTAATAACTATATTCAGTGGTTTTGTTAAAATGGATCTTTTAGAATTTTCTATCGTCTCATTTATTTCTAGAGGAGCTAGATTTTTTCTAATTGCTACCCTTTTATATTTTTTTGGTAATAAAATAGAAGAATTATTAATCAAAAGATTTTGGTTAATTAGTTCAATATTATTTTTAATTTTAGTAGTTATATATTTTATAATTAAATATTTAGGTTAATCATTTAAAATGATTTACAAAAATAGTAATTTTTTAAATTTATTTTTTTTATTTTTTAGCGCTCTGGTTTTATTAATAGTTCACTATTTGGAGTTTTTTGAAGGAGTTGAACCATGCAAACTATGTGTGTATCAGAGATTTCCATACTTTATCGTTGTTTTATTAGCATTATCTTTTTTGTTAATTAATAATAAAAGTTTTAAAAAAATTACATTTCTATTTTATATTCTGATTTTTGCCTCGAGTGTAATTATGTCCGTCCATCATTTTGGAGTGGAAAAAGGTTTCTGGAGTTCTTTATCAAGTTGTGAAACAAATTTTAAAAGTTTGTCAAATAGCAATGATTTAAAAGAATATTTATTAAATAAGAATTATATATCTTGTGAAGATGTTTCGTTTAAATTTTTAGGAATTTCTCTTGCTGGATACAATATAATCGTATCTTGTATTTTACTTGTTCTTTCTATAGTTGGGTTGAAAAAATTAAAGGATTAAGGTTCAAGCTCAGTATCCCAATATAAAAAATCTTTCCAACTATCGTGCAGATAGTTTGGTGGGTACTTCTTTATTTTTTGTTGTAAATATGAAATTGAAGGTTGAAAAGGCTCTTTACTAATAGACAATTTCATTTCTTTTAAAGTCTTATTACCTTTTGATGTATTGCAATCTGAACATGCTGTAATTACATTTTCCCAAGTTGTTTTACCCCCTTTTGATTTTGGTAATATATGATCAAATGTTAAATTATTTTTTATACCACAATACTGGCATTCAAATTCATCTCTCAGGAAGACGTTAAAACGTGTGAATGCAGGCTTTCTTGAACAAATTACATATTCTTTTAAAGCAATAACGCTTGGTATTTTTATTTTTATTGAAGGTGAACGAACAATTTCATTGTATTCAGAAACTACTGAAACTTTTTCTAAAAAAACAGCTTTAATGCTTTCTTTCCAATTACAAATGGACAAAGGAAAATAACTCAATGGCTTATAATCAGCGTTTAGAACAAGTGTTTTAAAACTCATATATATTATTTAGCTAATAAACTTTATTAAAAATGCCAGATTATTATTAACATTTTAACAAATATTTAACAAGAAAGTTTTGGCCAATTTCTAAACCTTCTTCATTTATACTATGACCTAAGTTCTCTATTAAATGTGTATTAATATCAATAGCACTATCCTTTAAAACTATTTCAGTTGACTCCATCATTTTCTTTGGAACAACTTCATCTTCTTTACCATGAATTAAACAAATCTTTGGTTTTGAATTTATTTCAATTTTTCCGCTCTTTGTTAAGATAACTCCTCCAGAATATCCTAGGACACCTCTTAATTCTTCTTTAATTGTTAAAGCTAAATTTAACGCAACCATTGTTCCTTGGCTAAAACCAACTAATATTAAATCTTTGTATTGAAGGTTGTACTTTTTAAGTTTTTCTTTTAGAAAAGTAATAATCATTGGTTTAACTAACTCAATTTCATTAAGTATTCTTGTTTGGTCTCTATCTTCCAAGTCAAACCATTGTCTACCAAAGGGTGCTAATTTATATGGGTACGGAGCATTTAAGGAATAAAATTTAGTTTTTTTTAAATTTGTAGACCAATATTTTGCTAATGGTACTAAATCTGAAGCATCAGCTCCGATTCCGTGTAACAAAAAAACTAATGAATTTGGTTTAAGATCTTCATTTGGGAAAACTTCATATTTTAAATTTTGCATTTTATTTGATCTTAGTACTTTTTGAATCTTTTTAAATAATCTGGAATTATTAATTTTAAAGATACTGGAGAAATATCTAAATACTTAAAAGTATAATTAGTATCTAAAACAATATTATCATTTTCTAAAAGTTTGATTTGATCTTCTGTCAATAAGGGGTTGGGTAATAATTGAAAAAATTTAGCTAATAGAACAGCTCCTCTTTTTGGAATGTATATTAATAATCTTTTACGATTAAGAGATTCTAACAAAATTTGCAATAGCTCTTTAAATGAAAAAATATCTGGTCCGCCAAACTCAAATATTTTATTTTTTATATCCTTTTTTAAAATTGTAACAATGCCTTTAGAAACATCTTCTACATAAACCGGTTGAAACTTAGTCGTACCACCTGCAATTAAAGGTAGAAATGGGCTGATCAAACTCATTTGTGCAAATTTATTAAAGAAATTATCTTCCGGTCCAAAGATTAGACTAGGTCTAATAATTAAAAATTTTTCTAAATTTTTTTCTATATATATATCAGCCTGATTTTTGCTTTTAGAATATAAAGAATCTTTAGACTTATTAACTCCCAAAGCAGAAACTTGTACAAACTTTTTTTTATATATTTTTATATGATCTACTAATTTCTTAACAAAATTATAATGAACCTCGATAAAATCATTTCTTTTCTTTTCATATAAAATTCCAACTAAATTTATAATAATGTCTGAATTTTCTACTAAATTTTTTAACTTTTTATTATCTGATAAATCAAATTTAATTAAATTTATTTGTCCTACATCTCCCAATGGCTGTAAAAAATATCCTTTTGCTGGGCTTCTTGTAGGTACTTGAATTATGCATTCGTGATTACATAAATATTTAATCAAATGTCTGCCAAGAAATCCCGTTCCGCCAAATATAGTTATTTTTAAGTTTCTTAAATTATTCATTAATTAATAAATTAGTTAAAAAAAAAAAAAAATATTGATTTTTTTTTGAAAAATGCCACATCATACCATGGACCAAAAAGTTAAAAATATCAAATTATATAAAAACGATTTACCTGCAAATGTTAAATTTGAGAAATCTATTGCAATAGATACTGAAACTATGGGATTAAATATAAACAATGATAGGCTTTGTTTAATTCAAATTTCAGATGGTAAAAATAATTCGTATATAGTTCAATTTCTTAAAAATTCTTATGATGCACCGAATCTAAAAAAAATACTTAATGATAAAAATATTCTAAAAATTTTTCATTATGCTAGATTTGATATAGCTGTTATAAAAAAAAACTTAGGAATAATGTGTGAGCCAATTTATTGTACAAAAATTGCTTCAAAATTAGCTAGAACTTTTACTGATAGACATGGATTAAAAGATCTATGTAAAGATCTTTTAAAAGTAGATTTAAATAAACAAAGTCAAACGTCAGATTGGGGAAATGATACTTTAACTGAGAACCAATTAGATTATGCGGCAAATGATGTTCTTTATTTACATGAAATAAAAAATAAGCTTGATAAGATGATAGTACGCGAAGGAAAACTACATCTTGCTAAATCTTGTTTTGAATTTCTTTCAACACGAGCAGAATTCGATTTGTTGGGATGGCAAGATAAAGATATTTTCGAACATAAATAAATAATAATAAATAAAAAAAAAATGACAGAACAAATTATTAAAACTGCAAAAAAAGTTATAAATACTGAAATTAAAGGTCTGGAAACTTTATCAAAAAAGTTAGATAAAAATTTTGCAAAAGCTGTAAATATTTTAAGGAAAACTAATGGAAAGATCGTAGTAACAGGGGTTGGTAAAAGTGGAATTATTGCTAAAAAAATTGCTTCCACATTATCTTCAACTGGATCCCCTTCTCAATTTATACATTCAACCGAAGCAAGTCATGGTGACTTAGGAATGATTAATAATAAAGATGTGGTTTTAGCATTTACTTTTTCAGGAAAAACAATTGAATTAAATGATGTTTTTATATATTCAAAAGAAAGAAAAATTCCATTAATAATTATCACTGGAAAATCTAATTCAAAATTAGAAAATATTTCTACGGTTTGTATTGAAATATCAAATTTAAAAGAGGCTTGTCCTTTAAATTTAGCTCCAACAACATCAACTACAGCTATGCTAGCTTTAGGTGATGCAATTGCAATTTCTCTAATGAAAAGTAAAAAGTTTACAAAAAAAAACTTTTATTCTTTTCATCCAGGTGGGCAATTGGGGAAAAAATTGTTGTTAGTAAAAAACGTTATGCATTCTGCTAAAAAATTACCATTGATCAATGAAAATGTTCCTATGACAACTGCTATAATTGAAATGACTAAAAAACGTTTTGGTTGTCTAGGAGTCGTATCTAAAACGAACAATCTTATTGGAATTATAACAGATGGAGATTTGAGAAGACATATGAAAGACAATATTTTAGAAAAAAAAACTTCTTATATAATGACAAAAAAACCAAAAACGGTTGATGAAAATATTTTTGCAATCGAAGCTTTAAATATAATGAAAAAGAATAAAATTACCCAAGTTTTTGTTACAAAAAATAATAAACCAATTGGTATACTTCACATACACGATTGTATAGAATTAGAATTAGCTTAATTTCGTTAATTAAATTGCTAATGATAAAAAAAAGAATTCTAAATTTATTTAGTAATAAACTAAATACAAATAGTTACGAAAAATCTTTATTTATAAGGAAGCTCTATTATAAAACAGTCCCTTATGTTTTATTTTTATTTTTAATTACTATTTTTTTTTGGTCAACAATTAACGATTTGTATCAAGAAAAAAAAATCGTATCAGGTATAACAGAAAATCAAAAAAAAACAAAAAATTTTACTTTCCAAGGAATTGATGAATTAAATCAACCTTTTTACTTACATGCAAAAAAATATCAAAAAATAACTAATAATAATAACAAATTATTATTCGAAAAACCTTCGGCTGAAATAAATTTAAAAAAAGGAAAATGGCTAACAATGAATGCCGAGAAAGGTGTTTTTGATATTGAGAAACAAACTCTGGAATTAATAGAAAATGTTATATTTTTACATAGTGATGGGGAACAAATTGATACAAATAATGCAATAATAGATTTAAAAAATGCAAAAATTTACGGAAATAAAAAAATATTTGGTAAAAATGAGACTATAAGTTTTTCATCCGAAGGTTTCGAAGTGCAAAAAACTGTGAAAAATTTTCAACTGCTTGGAAAGAGTAAAATAAATATTAAAAATATAAAATAATTTAATTTATTTATGCTATTAAAAACAAATTATCTCTTCTTTCTTTTATTAATTCTTATTATTTCAATTGATAAAAATAGTTTTGCTGCACCTTTATGTTTTGAAGAGGATGATAGTATTGAGAATAAAGAATTTTCAATAACTGAAAATTCTCCAGAAAAAAGTGCTGGTGATAATAAAAATAATGAGCTAGAAGAAACAAATAATACAGATGAAGAAGAGGGAAAAGATATAGAAATATCTGCAGACAAAAAAATAGAAGTGGATAATGAACAAGGGGTAATGATTGTTACAGGCAATGCCTATGTTAAAGAAGGTTTAACTTCGCTCCAAGCTGATATACTAACTGCATTTACCTGCGAAACTAAAAAGGGGGAGACAAAAATTATACAAATTAATGCTGACAACAATGTTGTAATTATATCAGATCAAGGAAAAGCTTTCGCAGAAAGAGGAATATATTTTGTTGAAGACAATATTATAGAACTTTATGACAAAGTAAAATTAGAAAAAGAAGGCGATATACTAGTTGGGGATAAAGGAATTTTTAATGTTTCAACTGGTAAAGGAGAAATATCAATCGAGCCAAATAAAGAAGGAGGTAGAAAAAAAGTTTATGGGATCATTAGATCAAAAAAAAAATAGTAGCAAAAAAGAAGGACTATTAGTTAAAAATCTAAACAAATCTTTTTTAAAAAACGAAGTCCTAAGCAATATAAACCTAGAAGTACATAGATCGGAAGCCGTCGGATTACTGGGGCCGAATGGTGCTGGTAAAACTACTTGTTTTCATATTTTGACAGGACTTATAAAACCAAATAAAGGTCAAATTTTTGTTGATGGTATTGATATTACAAGTTTTCCAATACATATTCGTTCAAAAATAGGTATAGGTTATTTGCCACAAGAACCTTCGGTTTTTAGAGGTTTGACAGTTGAAGAAAATTTACTGGGTATACTTGAATATACTGTACTAGAGAAAAGTAAGAGGATTAATTTTTTGGAAGATCTTTTAAAAGATTTTGCTTTGATAGAAAAGAGAAAAGAAAATGCAATGAAACTATCAGGTGGGCAAAGAAGAAGAGTGGAAATTGCCAGAACGTTATGTACAAATCCTAATTTTATTTTACTTGATGAACCTTTTACTGGTATCGACCCTTTACAATTAAATGAAGTAAAGAATTTAATAAAGAATTTAAAAAAAAGAAACATAGGTGTTTTGATTACAGATCATAATGTAAGAGAAGCACTAAGCATAATTGATAGAGCATACATAATACACGAAGGAAATGTATTGATGCAGGGCAGACCAAAAGATATTATAAATAATAAAATAGTTAAAAAAGTTTACTTGGGAGAAACTTTTAAAATTTAGTTTTTAGATATATGAAAATAAAAAATAGCATAGCATTGAATCAATCTCAAAGGATCTCAATTAACTTTCAAATGCAAGAATCTCTTCAAATACTCCAATTATCTTATGCTGAAATGATTGAAAAAATAAATAAAGAATTAGAACAAAATCCGCTTCTAGAACCCGAATCTAACAGAGACAAAAAAGAATATAATGCAGACTCGTATTTTAAAAAAGGAGAAGATAACTCAAAATCAGAAATTATTGAAAAAACTTTAGAACAAAAAAAAAATTTAAGAGATCATATTAATGAACAAATAAATATTGATATTAAAAATAGCGAAGAAAAACTAATAGCTCTAAAATTTTTAGAACGTATAGATAATAATGGCTATATTAAAGAAGATGATGTAGGCAAGGTTTTTGAAAAATTACAAACACAGCATTACAACATAACTAAAGGTTTAGTAGAAAAAACTTTAAAAAAGATCCAAGAGTTTGATCCTCCGGGTATTTTTGCAAGAAATCTATCAGAATGTATTGAAATACAGCTTAAATTAAAAAAATTATTTAACAGTAAATATCATTTTCTTGTAAGAAATTTAGAATTATTAGCAAAAAATGATATTGGCGTCCTATGTAAAAAAACTAGGCTTAAAAAAGATGAATTATTAAGAATGATAAAAAATATTAAATCTTTGAATCCTAAACCAGCAAATACATATGATTATCAGCCTAATATAGACATAATACCTGATGTTATTTTAAAACAAAATAAAGATAATTTTAAGTTAGAAGTAAATCAGTCACAAATGCCTAGATTTGATTTTAATAAAAAACTTTACCAAACAATAAAAAAAAAAAAATTATATGAAAGAGAAAAACGAAACTTATCTAACTGGGTAAAATCAGGGAAGTTATTATTAGACTCAATAAAAAATAGGGAAAGAACCTTAGAAAAAGTTACTAAAGAAATAGTAAAGCATCAAAAAAATTTTTTAAAAAAGGGAATAAATTATTTTTATCCTCTAACTCAAAAAGAAATTGCAGAAAAAACTGGCTTCCATGAAAGTACGATAAGTAGATGTACATCAAAAAAATATATTCAAACACCAAAAGGAATTTTTGAGCTAAAATATTTTTTCTCTAGAGGAATAAATAGTAAAGATAAAGCCACATTGCTCTCTAATAAATTAGTTAAAAATAAAATTTTAAGATTGGTTAAAGAAGAATCAAAAAAAAATATAATGTCGGATAAATATATTGTTTTTAAACTCAAAAAAAATGGAATTAATATTGCAAGAAGAACTGTATCAAAATACAGAAAGTTAATGAATATTCCTAGTTCTTATAAAAGAAAAAAGCAATTCTCTAGACACTTCTAAAAAAAATACTAAAAGAATTTTATTTAAACAACAAACTGAGCAATTCCGTCTTTAAATGCAAAATCAATATCATGATTCTCAGTTATTGTTATAAAAACATTTTCAGGTTTAATTCCGGGACTTTTGGATAAATTTTCCACTACCTTCTTATAAAATGCTTGTTTTAATTTGTTAGTTCGACCTGACCGCATAACTAAATGCATCATTACCCTATCTTCAGTTCTATTTTGATATTGAAGACAATCTTCACTTACCTGATGTACAACCTGAAATAGATCATCTTCAGGAAAATCCATAGCCTCTTTAACTGCAGAATTTATTCCTTCTGATACTGCTTTAATGTATTCTTTACCCTTACCTTCAAGTAAGGTAATTGTTACAAAAGGCATTAATTACTCCTTAAATAAATTATAATATAGGCTATTAACTATGAAGATAAAATACTTTATTCATTATTTTCCATGCATTATCTACCTTAAGTAACGTAAAAAAGTCAGTAAATTTATGACCTGTCCAATTATCAGATTCCAGACGAACGGTCGCAATTGTACCAACTATATCGATACTGGCTATTTTTGTTTTAATTTCAGTTGCTGCTCCGTTTTTATCATTCCAGTCAAAAAGTTTTTGTATTGGACCAGCAAATAAATCATTGCCTATATAACCAAAAATCGTTGCATCGCTATGGAAGGCTGGTTTCATATCATTACCTTTCCCTGATTTAGCTCCATCAATATAAAACTGCAAAGTATTTTTGATCATTTCATTATCATTGGTTGTGTCGTTCATTCTTCACCTACTTTCAAAAATATTATCTATATTATAATCAATTTTTGTAATAAATCATATTTGACAGTGCTAAAATATACTATTGAATTAAAATTATGGGATTTACATTAGAAGAAATTTTATGGTATCTGGTCCTTCTCGATAGTCTTTCTGTTAACATAATTATATGGTTTTTCCCAAAGTGGTATGAAAAAAGATTTAAAAATTTTTCTAAATATTTTCCTGCAAGTAAAGGGTGGAGTTTATGGTACTTAATATTGGTTTTATGGATCGGTTATGCTTTGTTAAGGTTAGATATAATATTATAATATT